>CAYXFT010000382.1:0-1511 GCA_964464335.1 uncultured Aeromicrobium sp. | reverse complement strand
CCAGGAACACCAGCCGGGCGAGAAAGTTCCCGTGCGGGTCCTGCTGCCAGTTGACGAAATGCCCCTCCGGCTGCACGTCGAGCGAGTACGCCTCGATCGGCGTGCGGGTGTGCGGCGCAGGTCGCAGGCGCACGACGTGGGGCCCCACCTGCACCGGACGATCGAACCGGTAGGTGGTGCGATGCTCCAACGCGACCTTGACGGACATGAGTTCCATCCTGCCCGTTGGAGGTTACGGCGACATCACGTGGTGGTCCTGCCGGCCGTCAGACCAGCAGGTACATCACGAGGTAGGCGACCGGCGCGACCGCGATCAACGAGTCGAGACGGTCCATCAGGCCACCATGGCCCGGCAGCAGGTCGCCCATGTCCTTGATGCCGACGTCGCGCTTGATGAGCGACTCGCACAGATCGCCCAGGGTGGCGAAGCAGACGCCCGCGATGCCGAGCACGAGGCCAGCCCACCACGGACCCTCCAGGGCGAGGGTGACGATGGCGATGCCGGCGACCACACACGCGATCAGCGAGCCGGTGAAACCCTCCCACGACTTCTTGGGCGAGATCGTCGGAGCCATCGGATGCTTGCCGAACAGGACACCGGCGATGTAGCCGCCGATGTCGGAGGCGATCGTGACGAGGATGAACGCCACGACGCGCCACTGGCCGTCGTCGTCGGCCAGCATGCGCATCACGAACGTGCCCATCAGAAACAGGTACGACAGCAGGAAGATGCCCGCCGTGGCGTCGCGGACGAAGCCGTCCGCCCCGGAACGCAACCGCCAGGCCATCGTGGCGATGACCGTCAGGGCCATCACGGCGGCCGCGGTGTCCATGTCGTCGTAGAACCCGACGACCAGCATGAGGACGCCGCCGAGCAGCACGGGCGGCAGCGGCACCGCGATCCGCGCGGTGGCGAGCGCGCGGGTGATCTCGATCGCGGCGACCACGAGGGCGGCCGCGACGACCAGGACGAACAGGTCCTTGATCCAGAACAGCGAGAGCAGGACGACGGCGACGAGGCTGACGCCGACGGTGATCGCCGCGCGCAGGTCGCGCCCGGCCCGGCCGGTCTTCTTCTCTCCTGCCTCCGGAGTCGGACCGTCAGACGTCAAGGAGCTCGGCCTCTTTGGACTTCAGCGCGTCGTCGATCTCGTCGACGTGCTTCTTCGTCAGGCCGTCCAGACGCTTCTCGGCGCCCGTGTTGTCGTCCTTGCCGATCTCGGAGTCCTTCTCGGCCTTGTCGAGGGCCTGCTTGGCGTTGCGGCGCACGCCGCGGATCGCGATGCGGCCCTCCTCGGCCTTGGACTTCGCCAGCTTGATGTACTCCTTGCGCCGCTCCTCGGTGAGTTCGGGCAGCGTGATGCGCAGGACCTTGCCGTCGTCGGACGGGTTGACACCCAGGTCGGAGTCGCGGATGGCCTTCTCGATCGCACCCTTCGCGCCGGCGTCGTACGGAGCGATGATCACGGTGCGCGGCTCGGGGACCTGGAACCCCGCCAGCTGCTGCAACG
>CAYXFT010000381.1:0-1515 GCA_964464335.1 uncultured Aeromicrobium sp. | reverse complement strand
TGAAGTCGCCGTCGATCAGCGCGTTCGAGCCGTCCCGTTCGGGCGCGACGCTGAAGGCCGCCGACTCCTTGGGGTAGATGTTCGAGTCGAACTCGTGGACGAGGCTGTCGACCTGGGCGTCGGTGACGACCGCCGCGTCAGGACCTCGGCAGTCGCCCTCGGGGAACGCGACGTCGTTGGCGACCCACACCTCGATGTGGTCGCCCACCCCGCGCAGCGTGTAGTCCTTGTAGTAGATCTCACCGTTGTAGTCGTCGAGCGCGAGCCATTCACGCGTCGTGCCGACGGGCGGCGTCTCACCGGCCGGCGCGGCGCTGCGCGACTTGGCCGAGGCCTTGCCGCGGTACTTCATCGCCGTGTCGACCTTCTTGCCCTCGAACGTGAGGTCCGCGATGTCCGTCGACGGATCGAACGGTCGAGGATCGGACGTCTTGGCCGAGGTCGGTGCTGCTCCTGCGGTGGCCGAGCCCAGTGTCGCCGGCACGGTCAGTGCGCAGACGGCCAGGGCCGCGGTCAGGGCGAGTGGTTTCCATGAGATCGTCACGATCTCCCCCTATCGGGCGCCTGTCCCCCCGGACACGCGCGTCGCGCCGGATGCGCGGCAGCGTTGGCACCAAGAGTCAGGTAATCCCACGACGGGGCACGGCGCAACGGCTGGGGGATTACAACTCGACTACGTCGCCCGGTTCCACGAGCCGATAGTCGCCGGTCCACGTCGTGAGCAGGTCGGTCTCGACCTCGGCACGGTCGGTCCACGGCGGGATGTGCGTCAGCCACAGGTTCCCGACGCCGGCGGCCCCCGCGAGCCGCCCTGCGTCAGCACCCGTCAGGTGTAGATCGGGGGGATTGTCGGCGGACTCGACGAACGAGGCCTCGCACAGGAAGACGTCGGCTCCGGCAGTGAACTCGGCGAGCGCGTCGGAGGGGCCCGTGTCCCCGGAGTAGACCAGCACGCTGTCCTCGTGCTCGATCCGCACGGCGTAGGCCTCGACGGGGTGCGGCGTGAGGTGGGTGCGCAGGGTGAACGGACCGATCGTGGCCACGAAGCCGTCGCTGATGGCCCGGAAGTCGAACGGCAGCGTCATCCCGTTCGGTGCGGTGGTCCCGTAGGCGTCGGAGAGGTGCTGGTCGCTGCCGGCGGGCGCGAAGACCGGAATGCGCGGCGGGCGGCCCGTCGGGTGGTACTTGCGCACGACGTAGAGACCGCTCATGTCGAAGCAGTGGTCCGGATGCAGGTGCGACAGGCTGATGGCGTCGATGTCGCGCAGGTCGATGTGCTCCTGCAGCGGGCCCAGCGCGCCGGACCCGAGATCGAGCAGCAGGCGGAACGTGCGGCCCTCGAACGGCGCCTCGACGAGATAGCAACTGGCGGCGGAGCGCGGTCCGGGGAACGAACCGGAGCAGCCGACGATCGTGAGCCTCACACCGTCACCCACGCGAACTGGTCGACCGACTCGACCTCGGGTCCCAGGAACCGTCGACCCAGGTCGGCGAACTCGGCCGGGTGGCCGGTGG
>CAYXFT010000380.1:0-1531 GCA_964464335.1 uncultured Aeromicrobium sp. | reverse complement strand
GAGCGCATGGGCATCGCGACCTTCAACGCGAAGGCGCGCGAGTCGGTGCTCGAATACACGCGCGAGTGGGAGGACTACGTCACGCGCCAGGCCCGGTGGGTCGACTTCGAGAACGGCTACAAGACCCTCGACGCGACCTACATGGAGTCGGTGCTGTGGGCGTTCAAGACGCTCCACGACAGAGGGCTCGCGTACGAGGGGCACCGCGTTCTGCCCTACTGCTGGCGCGACGAGACACCCCTGTCGGCGCACGAGCTGCGCATGGACGACGACGTCTACCAGATGCGTCAGGACCCTTCGGTCACCGTGACGTTCCCGCTCACGGGTGCGAAGGCCGAATCCCTGGGCCTCACGGGCGTGCGCGCCCTCGCCTGGACGACGACGCCGTGGACGCTCCCCACGAACTTCGCCCTCGCCGTCGGCCCCGACATCCGCTACGTCGTCGTACCCGGCGGACCCCTCGGTGCGGCCGATGTTCACCACGCACCCGACGGGCGCGCGGACGACCCGATCGAGGCCACCGCGCACCGCTACCTCCTCGCCGAGGAGCTGCTCGCGGGCTACGCGAAAGACCTCGGGTACGAGACGGCCGACGCCGCGCGCGACGCCGTGGAGCAGACCGTCATCGGCGCCGACCTGAAGGACGTCACGTACGACCGGCTGTTCGACTACTACGCGGATCCTGCGACGTGGGGCACAGAGAGCGCGTGGCGCATCCTCGTCGACGACTACGTCACCACGGGCGACGGCACCGGAATCGTCCACCAGGCGCCGGCCTACGGCGAGGACGACCAGCGCGTGACCGAGGCCGCCGGCATCCCGCTCATCATGAGTCTCGACGACGGAGGCCGCTTCCTCCCGCACGTGACCGACGTCGCGGGTCAGCTGTGGATGGACGCGAACACGCCGCTCGTGCGCCTGCTGCGCCAGGCAGGACGCCTCCTGCGCCTCGCGAGCTACGAGCACTCGTACCCGCACTGCTGGCGCTGCCGCAACCCGCTCATCTACCGCGCCGTCTCGAGCTGGTTCGTGCGCGTCACCGACATCAAAGACCGCCTGCTCGCGAACAACGAGCAGATCACGTGGGTGCCCGAGAACGTCAAGCACGGCCAGTTCGGCAAGTGGCTCGAAGGCGCGCGAGACTGGTCGATCAGCCGCAACCGATACTGGGGTTCACCGATCCCGGTATGGAAGAGCGACGACCCCGCCTACCCCCGCATCGACGTCTACGGATCGCTCGAAGAGCTCGAGCGCGACTTCGGCGTGCTCCCGCGCGACGCGCAGGGCGACGTCGACCTGCACCGGCCCTACATCGACGGGCTCACCCGCCCGAACCCCGACGACCCGACCGGGCAGAGCACGATGCGTCGGATCGAAGACGTCTTCGACGTGTGGTTCGACTCCGGGTCGATGCCGTACGCGCAGGTGCACTACCCGTTCGAGAACCGCGAGTGGTTCGACTCGCACGCGCCCGCCGACTTCATCGTCGAGTACATCGGCCAGACGCGCGGCTGGTTCTACGTCATGCACG
>CAYXFT010000379.1:0-1570 GCA_964464335.1 uncultured Aeromicrobium sp. | reverse complement strand
CGGTGTAGCGCTTGGCCAGCGACACGACGAGTCGCAGGTTGGCCTCGAGCAGGTGGTTCTTGGCCCGGCGACCGTCGATGACGATCCACTCGAGCTCCTCGCGGAGCTTGTCGCCGACCTTCTTGGACTTGGCGAGCTTCTCCTCGGAGAACAGCCCGGCCTCGATGCGCTTGGCGAGTTCGACCTCCTCGGCGGCGGTCAGCAGCGCGACCTTGCCGATCTGCTTGAGGTAGTCCTTGACCGGATCGGCCGTGGCACCGGCGACGGTGACCTGGACGGCCGGCTCGTCGGTGTCGTCCGCGCTGGACAGGGTGAACGAGGCGGACTCCTCGTCCTCCTTGAGCGTCGGATCGGTCGCGACGTCCTTCTCGAACACGTCGTCGGAGATGTCGGGCAGGACCTTCTTGCCGTCCTTGTCCTTCGCCGGCTCGGGGGTCTCGAGGACCTCGGCCAGATCGACGGCGGCCGTCAGGTCGACGACCTCGGCTCCGTCCGGCGCCGCCTTCTTGGCGGCGGCCCGCTTGGCAGGAGCCTTCTTGGCGGGAGCCTTCTTCACGGGGGTCTTCTTGGCCGGCGCCTTCGCGGCGGCCGTACCGTTCGTGCTGGTGGCGTCGTCGGCCTTCGCGGGGGCCTTCTTCGTCGCCTTGGCAGGCGCCTTCTTAGCGGTCTGGGCGGCACGAGTCACCGGCACATCAACCTCACAACGTCGATTTCGGGCATGACAATGAGGCCTGCGGTCAACCTCTGAACACCAGTGTGCCACGGCACACAAACAGGGCGGATACCGACTCAGTCGATCGGCCAGGTGTGGACGGGATCGCCCTGGTGCATGTGCTCACCGTACCGGCGGGTGACCGCCCTCATCGCCTCGAGGGGGTCACTCGAACCGTCGTGGAAACGCTCGAACTGAGCGGTCAGCCAGGTCGATCCGTTGCGCCCCGTGACACAGCGACGCTCGATGATGTCGAGGAACTCCCCCGCGACGGCCCCGTCGACGCCGCGACGTTCGAGTCCGACGTGCGCCAGGGGCAGCAGGTGCCTCAACACGAGTTCGCGCACGGGCACCGTGCCGACCCCGGGCCAGAACAGGTTCGCCTCGATCCCTGCGACCGCGGCCTCGTGGAAGGCCTCCTCGGCCGCTCGGAAGGACATCTGGCTCCACACGGGACGCTCCTGGTGGGTGAGCGCGGTGACCAGCCCGTAGAACAGCGCCGCGTTCGCAACGGTGTCGCGCACGGTCGGGCCCGCCGGCAGCAGTCGGTTCTCCACCCGCAGGTGGGGCTTGCCGTCGACGACGTCGTAGATCGGGCGGTTCCACCGCCACACCGTGCCGTTGTGCAGGCGAAGTTCCGGCAGGCGCGGCACCCGGCCGGCCGCGATCTCGGCGACCGGGTCCTCGTCGTCCACGACCGGCAGGAGCGCCGGGAAATAGCGGGCGTTCTCCTCGAACAGGTCGAAGACCGACGTGATCCACCGCTCGCCGAACCACACCCGCGGGCGGACGCCCTGGATCTTCAGTTCCTCGCTGCGGGTGTCGGTGGCCTGCTCGAACAGTGCGATCCGGGTCTCG
>CAYXFT010000378.1:0-1583 GCA_964464335.1 uncultured Aeromicrobium sp. | reverse complement strand
CCGTTCCACCAGTTGCAGGCCGAGCAGATCCAGATGTTCCGCGATGCGTGGAAGGAGGCCGGCCATGAACGCACACCGCGCGTCTCGGTCAGTCGCAGCATCTTCCCGATCGTCTCGGACCTCGACCGAGCCTACTTCGGCAGCGAGACGGCCAGCACCGACCAGGTCGGGTTCCTCGACGGCGGCAACGCCCGCTTCGGCAAGACGTACGCCGGCGAGCCCGACGCCCTGATCGAGGACCTCGCGCAGGACGAGGCCGTCGCCGCGGCCGACACGCTGTTGATCACGATCCCGAGCCAGCTCGGTGTCGAGTTCAACGCGCACCTGCTGGAGAGCCTCCTCACACACGTCGCGCCCGGTCTCGGGTGGCGGTGACGGGCTCACAGGGAGATCCTGACGAGATGACGAAGCTCCACGCGAACGACATCCTCGCCGCCGGTCTGGCCGACTGGCGGCCTCTCGTGAGCAGCCTGCACGGCCGATTCCGTACCCGTGACTTCGCGTCCGGGTTGGAGTTCGTCGTGGACATCGGCGCCGCGGCCGAGGACGCGAACCACCATCCCGACGTGCGGCTGGGCTACACGAACGTCGACGTGATCCTCACCAGCCACGACACCGGCGGGGTCACCGACCGCGACATCGGCCTCGCGCGGACGATCAGTGCACTCGCCGCCGACCGGGGGTTCGAGGCCGAACCGACGGCGCTGACGAGCGTCGAGATCGCACTCAACACCTCCGACCAGGACGCCATCGCGCCGTTCTGGTCCGCCGTGCTGACCGGCGACCCCGACAACATCGGCGAGGACGAGATCCGCGACCCGAACCACCAGGTGCCGGTGCTGTGGTTCCAACCGACCGAGCCGCGCGACGACGTCCCCGCGATGTGTTTCCACCTCGACGTGTGGGTGCCGCCGGACCAGTTGGAGGCGCGCATCGCCGCCGCCCTGGAGGCCGGCGGCGTGCTCGTCGACAGCTCGGAGAAGCCGTCGTTCGTCGTGCTCGAGGACGCCGAGGGCAACAAGGCATGCCTGTGCACGGCGCTCGACCGCTAGTGACTCAGGCGACGACGAGGGCCCGGCTCGTCGGGGTCGGTCGGCTGGGACGCCGTGACCGCCTCCCGCGCCGGATGGTCGATGCCGGTCGCGGCCAGATACGCCGCGTAGAACGGCTCGTCGACGACCGAACAGTCGGAGCGGTTCTCGAAGCTGCGCATCAGCGCCGTGGACAGGTTGCGAGGACCCGACCACATCGCGATCCGACGAACGTCCATGTCGCCCGAACCTACCCCCGTGCCCTGCGCGAAGTCGGCGTCGGCGTGTCGTAGCGTTTCCGCATGACTCACGCAGCCGACGGCCATGACCTGATCCGTGTCCACGGTGCCCGCGTCAACAATCTCAAGGACGTCAGTGTCGAGATCCCGAAGCGTCGGCTCACGGTGTTCACCGGTGTGTCGGGGTCGGGCAAGAGCTCGCTCGTGTTCGGCACGATCGCCGCGGAGTCCCAGCGCCTCATCAACGAGACCTACAGCGCGTTCGTGCAAGGCTTCATGCCCTCGATGGCACGTCCGGACGTCGACGTGATGG
>CAYXFT010000377.1:0-1589 GCA_964464335.1 uncultured Aeromicrobium sp. | reverse complement strand
GGACGGATCGCCGGATGCCTCGGGATCGGTCCAGCTGATCGAGTCCAGGGGCAGTCGCAGACCCGCCGGCGACGTCCCCGGCAGCAGCACCAGGCGACCTCGACGGAAGGTCCACGTGGGACTGCGCCACTGCTCCCCCGGCACGATCGGCAGCACCCAGCCGGCCACGGGCGCACCCGCGTCGACCTCGGCGACGTCGTCGACGTGGTCGTCATGCGGGGCAGGGCCGTCAGGACGGCGCAGCTGCTCCAGGCGCGCCGCGACCAGGTCCTCGTGGGCGGCGAGCAGCAATTCCTCGGGCAGGCCGAGCTGCGCGGTGGCGGCGCGCGCCAGCGCGTGGGCCTGCTCCGTGGCGCCGTCGTCTCCCTCGGTGCCCCACGGGTCGGCGAACAGCGCCGGGTCCGACCACAACGGGCGACCGTCGGTGCGCCACTGGAGCGCGACCTGCCACCGCGGCAGCGGCTCACCCGGGTACCACTTGCCCTGCCCGCGGTGGACGAGTCCACCCCGGGCGTACAACTCACGCAGTTTCTCGGCCAGGACGCCCGCGCGTTCGCGTTTGTGCGGTCCGTCGGCGTCGGTGTTCCACTCGGCGCCCTCCTGGTCGTCGACCGAGACGAACGTCGGCTCGCCGCCCTGCGTCAGCCGGACGTCGCCGGCCTCGAGCAGCTGGTCGACGACCTGGCCGAGGGCGTCGATGCGCGGCCAGGCGGAGGCGTCGTACGGCTGGGTGACGCGCGGGTCCTCGTGGATGCGGGTCACCCGGTTGTGGAAACTGAACTCGACCGAGGTCGGCTCGGTCGCGCCACTGATCGGGGCCGCGCTGCTCGGGTGCGGCGTGGCCGAGAGCGGAATGTGTCCCTCTCCCGCGAACAGCGCACTGGTCGGGTCCAGACCGATCCAGCCGGCGCCCGGGATGAAGACCTCGGTCCAGGCGTGCAGGTCGGTGAAGTCCTCCGTCGGCCCGGTCGGCCCGTCGAGTGCCGCCTCCTTGACCGCCTCGTCCGGGGCGAGCTGCACGAGGTACCCGGACACGAATCGCGCCGCCAGACCGTACTGGCGCAACAACGACACGAGCAGCCACGCCGAGTCCCGACACGACCCGATGGCCCGGTTCAGCGTCGTGTCGGGACTCTGCACGCCGGGTTCCATCCGCACCGAGTACGCGACGTCGGAATGCACGGCCGAATTGAGCTGGACCAGGAAGTTGACGATCGGCAGGCCCTCGGGCGGCAGTTCGGGCAGCCGGCCCTTGAAGGCCGTGACGACGGGACCGGGGCCCGAGCCGGTGTCAGACTCGTCGACCGGCCGCAGGTACGGCGCGAGGTCGGCCTTCAGGTCCGGCTCGTACGTGAAGGGGAACGTCTCGGCATACTCCTCGACGAAGAAGTCGAAGGGGTTGATGCTCTTGAGCTCGGCCACCAGACCGACCGTGATGTCCAGTTCCTCGACCGGCTCGGGGAACACGAGACGCGCCAGCCAGTTGCCGAACGGGTCCTGCTGCCAGTTGAGAAAGTAGCCCTCGGGCTGAATATCGAGCGAATAGCTCAGCACGGGTGTCCGGCTGTGCGGAGCGGGCCGCAGGCGAA
>CAYXFT010000376.1:0-1594 GCA_964464335.1 uncultured Aeromicrobium sp. | reverse complement strand
TCCACAACGAGGACACGATCGCCAACCACCACGCGCACGGCCGGCGGCTCGGGCGGCTCATGTACGAGGGCCGGTGGCTCGATCCGCAGGCGATGATGCTGCGGGAGTCGATCGAACGCTGGATCGCCTCGCTCGTCAGCGGGCACGTCACGCTGCGGCTGCGGCGCGGCGACGACTACTCGATCCTCGACACGCAGGGCGAGAACTTCTCCTACCACCCCGACAAGCTGTCGATGGAGCGGACCGACAACGCGGTCTTCGGCCCCACCGACCGGATCGGCCAGCTGACGATGCGCAACCTCGACATCGCCGACTCGCGGGCTAAGCTCGAGCTGTACGCGGCGCAGCCCCTCGACCAGGGCCAGGTGCTCGTCGAGAACGGCACGCTCTTCGGCGAGCTGCCCGAGGGCGGCGCCATGCGGATCGAGGCCAATCCGGCGATCGCCGCGGACTCCGACGAAGTGCAGGGTGAGATCGCGCTCGAGGACGCCGCGATGGAGTTCGGGGCGGACTGATGACGATCAAGGTTGCCGTCACCGGTGCCACGGGCTATGCGGGGGGAGAGGTGCTGCGCTTGCTGCTGGCCCATCCCGAGGTCGAGATCGGCGCGTTGACCGCCGCCTCGTCCGCCGGGTCGCGGTTCGGCCTGCACCAGCCCCACCTCGTGCCGCTCGCGGACCGGATCGTCGCCGAGACGACCCCGGAGAACCTCGCCGGTCACGACGTCGTGTTCCTCGCGCTGCCGCACGGAGCCTCCGGTGCCGTGGCCGCGCAGTTGCCCGACGACGTGCTCGTGATCGACTGCGGAGCCGACCACCGGCTCGAGTCCGGTGCCGACTGGGCCGAGTACTACGGCGGCGAGCACGCCGGGACCTGGCCGTACGGCATGCCCGAGCTGATCACCGGCGCCACCCGCCAGCGTGACGCACTCGCCGGGGTCTCCCGGATCGCCGTTCCCGGCTGCAACGTCACGGCCGTGACCCTCGGCCTGCAGCCCGCGATCGCGGGCGGGCTGGTGGAGTCGACCGACCTCGTCGCCGTGCTGGCCAACGGGTTCTCCGGCGCGGGCAAGGCGCTCAAGACGCACCTGCTCGCCTCCGAGGGCCTCGGGTCGGCGTCGCCGTACGCGGTCGGCGGCACCCACCGGCACATCCCGGAGATCACCCAGAACCTCACCCATGCCGGAGCGGACGAGGTCACGATCTCGTTCACCCCCACGCTCGTGCCGATGGCACGGGGCATCCTGGCCACGGCGACCGCACGTCTGGTCGACGGCGTGGACGAGGCACGGGTCCGCGCCGCCTATGAGGACGTTTACGGTGACGAGCCGTTCGTCCACCTGCTCCCCGAGGGCCAGTGGCCCACGACGGCCGCCGTGCTCGGTGCCAATGCCGCGCAGGTGCAGGTCGCGGTCGACACGAAGGCCGGCCGCCTCGTCACGGTGACGGCGATCGACAACCTCGTCAAGGGCACCGCCGGCGGTGCCGTCCAGTCCATGAACCTGGCCCTCGGCCTGCCCGAGGCCACGGGCCTCAGCACGATCGGAGTGGCGCCATGAGCAGGGGTCTCGATACGCCGCTCGCTGCGCTCGCGT
>CAYXFT010000375.1:0-1627 GCA_964464335.1 uncultured Aeromicrobium sp. | reverse complement strand
CGACGTCAGCGTTCCGCACCGCATCGGCGGGATCGTCCGCGACCGTCGCACCGTGCCGCGCCAACGGCGCAGCCCGCGCCGTCGTACGGTTCCAGACCGTCACATCGAACCCTTCGCGCAGCAGCGTCGTGGCGATCCCGGAACCCATCGTGCCGGTCCCGAGCACAGCCACGCTGGTCTTGTCGCTCATGTCCGTCGCCTTCCTCGATCGTGCCCTTCTTCCGACGGTAGGCCGATGGTGCGTCGTCGCCTCTTGAGACGGTGCGGTGTGACCGATACCACCGCAAGAGCAGCCGCAGCCGCAGGCCGATCGGGCCGCGCCCGGCCTGCGGCGTCACGGTCAGCGTCGCTCGTTGCGGTGACCGGTCCAGCCCCGGTCGCCTCCCTTCCCGTCGCCGCGGTCGTCGCTCTTGCCATGGCTTCCGCCGCCCTTGCCGGTGGAGACGAGGCCGTCGCGCGCGAGCAGCACGGTGCTGTCGAGCTGGCCGTCGGCGGTGTCGGCGACGGCGACGACGACGGTCGCGACGCGCTTGGCCTTCACCTTGGCCTCGCACGTGAGCGTCGTCGTGAAGCCGTTGAGCTCGGTGTCGTTGTTCCCCGCGGCTGGGTCGTTCGGTGCGAAGTTCGCGACGTAGCGGTTCGCGTTCGTCGCCTCGTTCACGGTCGCGGTCGAGACGAGGTCGCGCGTGCGGGGCACGTACGAGCACGGCTTCCCGTTGACCCAGACGGCGAACGAGTCCGTGAAGTCGCGCTCGCTCCAGCCGGCGTACTCCTCGCTGCCGAACACGTAGGTGAGCCGGAGGTTGGCGTTGCGGGGAACGACCCGCAACGTGAGGACGGCCGCGTCGTAGGTCGTCGCCCCGAAGAGTCGCTCGAGGTCGGGCGAGCCCGTGCCGCCGAGGTCGCCTGTCGTCGTGAGCTTCTCGTTGGGACCGAGGATCGATGAGCGCGTGAAGTCGGTGTCGTCGTCGGACTGCGGGTCCGCGTCGAGGACCGAGCCCGTGCTGAGCGCGACACCGCTGGCGATGCCCGTGTCACCGAGCCCGCTGAACCGGCCCGCCTGGACGGGCAGGCCGGAGAACCGTGCGCTGCGCACGTCGACCCCGCGACCAGCGACGGTCGCGGCGAGATCCTCGGCCTCGAGGGTGCGCAGCGACGTCACGCTCTGACCCGGAGAGGCTGTGGCAGTGGTGGCGGCGGCGACGCTGCCGGTCACCACGAGTGCCGCCGCCGAGGCGGTGGCGAGCAGGCGCGTCGGCACTGATCGCCGGCCGCGCGGGAGTTCGGCCGAGGGCTCTCGGCCGTGTTGTGTCGGGATGTTCATGATGCTCCATGAGTTCGTCGGGATGCGCCCGGAGGCGCCGCCGCGCATAGCGCGACGCGTGCTTCATGGAGGGGGACGTGCATGCCGTTCAGCCGAAGCCGCGTGCTGCGGCCGGCTTCGTTGCCGGTCGTCGGGTGCGATGGGACGCCCCCTGGATGTCACCCCCTGTGACAGTTCCTACGACTGTTCCTGCCGACGGCTTGACAGGTGTGGTCTGCGTCACACTACTCTCGAAGTCGTTGGGGGAGAACCGTTCAGACGAAGACGCTCACGCATCCAGCAGAAAGCGAACGGACGTGAAGT
>CAYXFT010000374.1:0-1660 GCA_964464335.1 uncultured Aeromicrobium sp. | reverse complement strand
AGGAGATCCTGCGTCTCAAGCCGTCCAGCTCGAAGGGCCGCTACATCAAGAAGGCGACCATCTCGACGACGACGGGTCCCGGCATTCCGGTCGACCCGTCCCGCACGCGCAACTACGCGTCGGACGACGAGGCCTGAGTCACCGACTCACCACGTGCGGCGTCGCCCCTGTCGGGGCGGCGTCGTTCGTGCATTCGGGCCGTGACGCATGGGTCGCATGGGTAGGGTTCAGCGCATGAGACGGACCCTCGGAATCCTGATCGCCGCCGCGACGCTGACCGTGCTGGCCGGCTGCGGCCAACCCACGGACACCACCGATGCCGCCCGCGTGGCGGCCGTCGAGGAGGCCACCACGGCCGCCGCGGAGCCGTTGACGCGCGAGAACTTCGCCGATCGGCTCGGCGCGGCGCAGACCGCGGCGGGCTCGTCGCACGTGCGCATGACGACGGCGATGGGTGGCACCGAGATCGTTGCCGAGGGCGATCTGCGCGCCGCGAAGGACCCCGAGGACGCCGCGATGTCCATGTCGATGGACCTCGGTGGGATGTCGTCGATGGAACTGCGGGCGGTCGACGGCGTCCTGTACGTCAACCTCGGGCAGTTGAGCGGGGACAAGTATCTCAAACTCGATCCGTCCGACCCGGGCGATCCGATCGCCCGGCAGTTCGGCTCGATGACCTCGCAGGTCGACCCGGCGGCCCAGCTGAAGTCCTTCGACGATGCCCTGGTGGCGTTCAGGAACGAGGGCGACGGCGGCGTGGTCGACGGTGTGCCGACCACGAAGGTGGTCCTCGAACTCGACACGAAGCAGTTGTTGAAGGACCAGGCCGACCAGCTGGAGGGTCTGGGCACGAAGGTTCCGAAGAAGTTGAGCTATGTCCTGCGGGTCGGCACGGACGACGATCTGGTTCGCCAGATGACCGCCGAGGTCGCCGGCGCGAACCTGCAGCTCGACTGGTCGAGCTGGGGCGAGCCCGTCACCGTCACGGCGCCGTCGAAGTCGGAGATCACCGACAAGTCCGGGCTGTCCGGTGTGGCCGGCCTCGGGAGTCTCGCCGGCTGACCCGGTGCCCGATTTGGAGGATCGGCGGTCGCCCGCCTAGACTGGGCGTGCCGAAGACCGCCGGTGGAAGTCCTCACGGAGTTCCCGAAGCGCCCGAAGGGGCGGCCCGCGTAGGTTCAGTCCGAGAACTGATCGAGGTTCGCCTCGCATCGATCGCGTCCTGTGCCCACGCACGGGGCGCTTTTTCTTTGGGTTCAGAACGTCTTCGCACGAACCAGTGAAGGAGACTCATGGCACGCCCGGACAAGGCAGCGGCCGTCGCCGAGATCGCGGACAGCTTCCGCGACTCGAACGGCGCCGTGCTCACCGAGTACCGCGGTCTCAGCGTCAAGCAGCTCAAGGAGCTGCGTCGATCGCTGGGTGATTCCGCGAACTATGCCGTCGCCAAGAACACGCTGACCAAGATCGCCGCGAAGGACGCCGGAATCGAGCTCGACGAGTCGCTGCTCACCGGCCCCACCGCCATCGCCTTCATCACGGGCGATGTCGTCGAGGCGGCCAAGGGTCTGCGTGATTTCGCGAAGGCCAACCCCGCCCTCGTCGTCAAGGGAGGCTTCCTCGACGGGAAGAACCTCTCGGCCGACGAGTGCAAGAAGCG
>CAYXFT010000373.1:0-1664 GCA_964464335.1 uncultured Aeromicrobium sp. | reverse complement strand
CCTCGACGTGGCGAACAAGCGCCTCGACGTCGAGATCGACGAGGACGAGCTGGCGCGCCGCAAGGAGGGCTGGGAGCCGAACCCGCCGAAGTACACCACCGGGGTCCTCGCCAAGTACCGCAAGCTCGTCAGCTCGGCGGCGCACGGAGCCGTCACCGGCTGACCCGGCCGGACTCCGAATGACGCGGCGGCAGCGGTGGTCGGCAGCATGGCTGCTGCTGCTCGTGTCGCCGGTGTGCGCTGAGTACCTCTCGGCGTACGACGACACCACGGGGCGACCGTTCGCGCTGGTGTTCGGGCTGCTGTTCTTCGTCCCGCTCTACGGCGCTCCGGCCCTGTTGATCCGCGAGTTCGCGCGGGCGCGCGGCCTGGGCTGGCACGGCATCATCCTGCTGGCGATCGCGATGGGTCTGGTGCAGGCAGGTCTGATCGACCAGTCCCTGTTCACGGTGGAGTACCGCGACATCGGTGAGGCCGAGGCGTCGACCCTGGCCACGTGGGTGCCGGTCGTCGGCCTCGGCGCGGTCAACCTGCTGAACTACGTCGGCGGTCACGCCCTCTACTCCTTCGGCGGGCCGATCGCGCTGGCCGAGGGCGTCGGCGGCGACCGTGAGCGCTGGGTGGGGCCCTTCGGCCTCGTGCTCGCGTTCCTCGCGTGGGCCGCGGTCGCCGCGATGATCTGTGTCTCGACGGTGACCGAGGAGGACGGCGCCTCGGCCGGGCAGGTCGTGGGCACGCTCGTCGTGGTCGCGCTGCTCGTCCTGGCGGCCGTGCGCATGGGCCCCGCTCCCGCGCGCTCGGGGCCCGTCCCCGGACCGTGGGTCGTGTTCGGCGTCGCGCTGGTCCTCGCGGCCGTGCAGTCGTTCTCGCCCGAGACCTGGCTGGGGGTGGCGACGACGACCGTCTCGCTCGTGGCGATGCTCTGGTACCTGCTCCGGTACGGGACGCGACCGGGCTGGACCCGCCGTCACGCGGTCGCCTTCGCGCTCGGCGCACTCCTGCACCGGGCGCTCCTGGCGTTCACGTACTACCCGTTGGTCGGCGAGACGTCCGCGGCGCAGAAGTACGGCCACAACGTGGCGATGCTCGTGATCGTCGTGGCGGCCGGTGCCGTGGCCTGGCGCGGCAGCGGCACCTCGGCTGCGCGACCGGCGCAGACACCGCGCGCGTAGGATTCTCCGGTGCCCGAATTCACCGACGACGAACTCGCGATCGCCCTCAAGGTCCTGGGTGAGGCGCAGTTCCTCGGTGACGAGGACGAGGCCTACGTCGCCCTGCGCCACGCGTGCGGGAAGTTCTACAAGGACGTCAAGCGCCAGCGCCGCCGGGCCAAGCGCGACGCGGTCAACGAGGCCGATCGCGAGGTCGTGGCGCTGACGGCCACCGGATCGGATCGGCGCATCGACGACGAGACCGCCGGCATCCCACTCGTCTCGAACACCCGAGGTGCGTCGGCCGGCGTGCTCCAGGTGCCGCGCGGTTGCTACATCTGCAAGCAGAAGTACACCGTGGTCGACGCGTTCTACCACCAGCTCTGCCCTGAGTGCGCGGCCCGCAGCCACGCCAAGCGCGATGCCCGCACTGACCTCACCGGACGGCGAGCGCTGCTCACCGGAGGCCGGGCCAAGATCGGCATGTACATCGCGCTGCGGCTGTTGCGCGAT
>CAYXFT010000372.1:0-1666 GCA_964464335.1 uncultured Aeromicrobium sp. | reverse complement strand
CGTCGGTGATCTCGCCGACGATCTCCTCGAGGATGTCCTCGATCGTCACCATGCCGGCGGTGCCGCCGAACTCGTCGATCACGATCGCGACGTGGGTGCGCTGGGCCTGCATCTCGCGCAGCAGGTCGTCGGCGTGCTTGGTGTCCGGGACGAACATGCACGGACGGCAGATCGAGGCGACCTTCTCGGTGGTCTCGGCCAGGTGGTTGTCGAAGACCCGCTTCGTGACGTCCTTGAGGTACGCCATGCCGACGACGTCGTCGAGGTTCTCGTCGACGACCGGGATCCGGGAGAAGCCGCTGCGCAGGGCCAGCGACATCGTCTGGCGCAACGTCTTGTGCTGCTCGATGAACACCAGGTCGGTGCGCGGCACCATCACCTCGCGCACGATCGTGTCGCCCAGCTCGAACACCGACTGGATCATCTTCGACTCGTCCGACTCGATCACCGACGTCGCCGCAGCGAGGTCGACGAGTTCGCGCACCTCGACCTCGGACGCGAACGGACCCTCGGCGAACCCCTTGCCGGGCGTGATCGCGTTGCCGATCCAGATCAGGAACCGCGGCAGCGGTCCGAGCAGGGTGGTCAGCACGATGACCGGCATCGCCGACGCGACCGCGATGCGCTCGGAGTGCTGGCGACCCAACGTGCGCGGGCCCACCCCGATCGCGACGAACGAGACGACCGACATGAACACGACCGCGATGAGCACGTTGTGCCAGTAGCCGTCGACCCGGTCGGCCACGATCGCGGCGACCAGCACGATGCCGGCGGTCTCGGCGACGATGCGCAGCAGGAGGACGGAGTTCAGGTACGGCGCCGGATCCTCGAGGATCTCGGCGAGCCGGCGCGCTCCCCCGACACCTTCGTCGGACAGTTCCGCGGCCCGCGCACGAGAGAACGTCGAGATGGCGGCCTCCACGGCCACGAGCAGGCCGGCGAGCGCGACGAGAGCGATCGCCAGGACCACCGCGGATTCGCTCACCGGCTCACTGCTCCCGCTGGTCGGGGTCGGCCCACTCCAGCAGCAGCCGGCCCTGGATGCCGAACATCTCGGCGTGCTCCTCGGGCTCGGCGTGGTCGTAACCGAGCAGATGCAGCATCCCGTGGACGGTCAGCAGGGCCACCTCGTCGTCGCGGTCGTGGCCCGCGGCCGGGGCCTGCTGCTCGGCGACCTGCGGACAGAGCGCGATGTCACCGAGGTAGCCGGGGTCCTGGTCGTCGCGATCGTCGCGGCCCGGCGTGAGCTCGTCCGTCGGGAACGACAGGACGTCGGTCGGTCCCTTCTTGCCCATCCACTGCTCGTTCAGCACTGCGATCGTGTCGGCGTCGACGAGCCGCAGCGTCATCTCGGTCTGCGGGTGCAGGCGCATGCGGCGCATGACGAACCGGCACAGGGACGTCAGTGCGGCGACGTCGACGTCCTCGACCCCGGACTCATTGAGAACGTCGACGGTCATGCGTCCCTGCTCCCTGCTCGCGACGGCCGGTCGCCTCGAAGTCGTCATAGGCGGCCACGATCCGACCGACCAGCTTGTGCCGGACGACGTCGTGGCTGGTCAGCCGGGCGAAGTGGATGTCGCGGACGTCGGTGAGGATGTTCTGCACGATGCTCAGGCCGCTGGTGGCCCCACCGGGCAGGTCGACCTGCGTGATGTCACCGGTG
>CAYXFT010000371.1:0-1690 GCA_964464335.1 uncultured Aeromicrobium sp. | reverse complement strand
CTGCCCACGACGTCACGCCGGGTGCACCTCGAATGGACCCGAGTGCCACGATCATTCGCCCGCTCCCACCAGCGAGAGCCACAACAGGCCGTCAGCTGCGGCTTGCGCCACGGCGCCCTGCGCCTCGGAAGGAACCACGACCGCCACCCAGAGTTTCGCCGACGGTGAGCTGGCTGATGGGCGTTCGACCGACCACACCGTCCCCGACGCCAGGGTGGCTGCAGACGGAGTTGAGGACTCCTGAGTCGGAGCACCGGTCGTGCTTTCAACCCCGAGCAGTTCGACCCGATCGCCCGAGCGGAGCCCCGCGACCGGCGCCGCCCCTGGATCGAGGGATGCGCCCACGACAACCATGCCAGGCGGGATCACCTGGCCGGCCTCGGCGAACAGATCGGTATTCAGCACGGTGCCCGCCGGGATCGGGCCGCGTGCCGAGCGGCCGATGACGAGGTCCTGCTGGTTCGACATGATCGCTCGCAACCCTCCCGACTTGCCCATCTCGACAACAGTCAGGTCGGCGGCACTGATCACCTCGCCCGGTTCGATGTTGCGCCCTGCGACAACTACGGACATCTGTTGCGAGGTCACGCTGAAGACCCATGCGCCCAGGACGGCGGCGACCCCGACGAGGAGCGCTCCGAGCAGAACCCACGAGGGCTTTCGATGAGTCGGGCCACTGATCGAAACGACGGTTGGCGCCGCCACGGGGGCGTGCTCGCGATGACCGTTCGGCGACGGTCGGTCGGCGTGTCGAAGTGTGGTGCGAGTCATCAGCAGTCTCCTTCTTGTGGGCGTGAGCCGGTACAAGTGACGATCCCCTTCACCTCCGCCACTGCGAGCGGCGCAGTGGATGACGTCGAGAACCCGGCGAGCGGACCACCGGCGCCCGATGAGGATGTCCACGAGATGTCCCAGCCGATGGTCATCGTGGTGAGGAAGTGGTAGCCGTCGAACAGTGACGTCGAGGACGCGTTCGAGTAGGTGTACGAACACGGCCCCGGCTGAGAGGCGATGTAGGCGGCGACGGGCGCGTCGCCATCGCACGATGCCCCAGCGGTCTGGGCGGCGGGGTCACCGGCGTCGAAGGACAGCGAGCTCGGGCGTGCGGTGACGGTCGCCCAGATCGGACCGATCGCCGCGGTCACACTGACGGTGCGCCACGAATCACCGCCGGCGCGAAAGTCGACTGGCACTCGGACGTACGCCCAGTCGTTCACGGGGTCGAGTTGCTGGAACACGGGTTCCGGCGTCGGGAGCGAGCGAGTTCGCAGTCGTTCGAGGAGCTGTGGCAGCAGATCAACAGGGTCGATGTCCTGCACCTCGAACGCGTCCACTTGTTGGCCACATCTACGGATCCACAATCGATACGTGACCCCGTCACGCTCACGTGGCCACGTCGGCCCAAACCCATCTGGTGCGAATCCGCCTACGACCTCGCCCCAACTACAACCGTCTTGACCTCCCCCCTCATCGTTCCCGCCGTCTCCGGCATACCGCACGTAGGCAACCAGCACATCGCCGACCGTCCCGCCGCTTCCACCGCTGCCGCCGCTTCCCGGCGCGGCCAAAACGGCGGCAGGCGCAAGGGCGACGAGGACGGCGGCCAGAGTGGCTGCAAGCCGGCTCGTCACCCGACCGGACATACGTCCGTGCCCTCCGTCTCTCCGACCAATGGGGCGCCGTACGCCCG
>CAYXFT010000370.1:0-1701 GCA_964464335.1 uncultured Aeromicrobium sp. | reverse complement strand
AGATCAGGACCTTCTTGGCGCCACCGTCGAGGTGCGCCTTGGCCTTCGTCGCGTCGGGGGGGAACACTGGCGAGCCGATCACGATGTCGGCGCCCACCGAGCCCCAGTCGAGGTTGGCGGGATCGCGGTCGGCCCACGCGGCGATCTTCTGGTCGCCGACGTAGATGTAGTCGTCGTCATGGGTCACGTCGGCGTCGAGGCGGCCGAGGATCGAGTCGTACTTGAGCAGCGTCGCGAGGGTGTAGTTGTCCGTCAGGTCGTTGACGGCCACGATCTCGATGTCAGCACCGGCGGCACGCGCCGCTCGGAAGAAGTTGCGGCCGATGCGGCCGAATCCGTTGATGCCTACGCGAACGGTCACGGGAAGCTCCTGGTGCGAGATGGGTCAGACGTGGGTACGTCATCACCCTACCCACGCGGGAGTTCGCCGCGCACCGGGTGCTCCGGGGTTCGGGACGTTCAGCCGTCCGCGAACTCGGCGGCATTGAGCCCGGCCTCGGTGTCCGGGACGCCGAGATCGTGCGCACGCTTGTCGGCCATCGCCAGCAGCCGACGGATCCGGCCCGCGATCGCGTCCTTCGTGAGCGGGGGCTCGTGCAACTGACCGAGCTCTTCGAGGCTGGCCTCGCGGTGCTCGACGCGCAAGGTTCCCGCGAGCTTCAGATGGTCGGGGACGCCGTCGCCGAGGATGTCGAGGGCCCGCTGGGCACGCGCTCCGGCAGCGACCGCGGCACGCGCGGAGCGACGCTGGTTCGCGTCGTCGAAGTTCGCGAGACGGTTGGCGGTGGCGCGGACCTCGCGGCGCATCCGGCGCTCCTCCCACGCCAGCAGCGCCTCATGGGCACCCAGGCGGGTCAGCAGCGCACCGATGGCCTCCCCGTCGCGGATCACGACGCGGTCGCCGCCACGGACCTCACGCGCCTTCGCGACCACACCGATCCGGCGGGCTGCACCAACCAGCGCGAGGGCGGCCTCAGGTCCGGGGCAGCCGATCTCGAGGGCTGAGGACCGCCCGGGCTCGGTGAGCGAGCCACGGGCCAGGAAGGCCCCACGCCACGCCGCCACGGCGTCACAGGAGGGTCCGGAGACGACCTGCGGAGGCAGTCCCCGCACGGGGCGGCCGCCGCCGTCGACGAGGCCCGTCTGACGCGCGAGCAGTTCGCCGCCCTTGGAGATCCGGACGACGTACATCGTGGTCTTGCGGACACCGGCGCCCTGCTGGACGATCAGTTCGCTCTCGTGGCCGTACACGTCGGCGATCTCCTGGCGCAATCGCCGGGCCGCCGCCGCCGTGTCGAGTTCGGCCTCGATCACGATGCGCCCGGACACGATGTGCAGGCCTCCGGAGAAGCGCAGGGTGGTCGAGACCTCGGCCTTGCGGCAGCACGCCTTCGTCACCGGGATCCGGGCGAGTTCCGCCTTGACCTGTGCCGTCATCGCCATCGACCCACCAGCCTCCGTTCCATCCACGAGGTCACGTCCGCGACCGCTCGAGCCACTCTATGCCCGGGCCGGTGACCGCGTCCCGAACGTCCGGGAGAAGACCTCCGCGAGCGCGCGGGGATCGTGCTGGTCGCGGTCCGAGGTCGACCGCACGTCCGCGGTGACCAACGTCGCACCCAGA
Source organism: uncultured Aeromicrobium sp. (assembly GCA_964464335.1). Classification (GTDB taxonomy): domain Bacteria; phylum Actinomycetota; class Actinomycetes; order Propionibacteriales; family Nocardioidaceae; genus Aeromicrobium. Next base: position 77 of record CAYXFT010000370.1, on the reverse strand, counting down.
ACGTCCGCCGCCTGGCGCAGCGCCACGACGTCGCCGGCACTGCTGGCATCGGCCACCACGACGTCGAGGTGCAGGTC
>CAYXFT010000369.1:0-1728 GCA_964464335.1 uncultured Aeromicrobium sp. | reverse complement strand
GAAGTCCGGCGTCGTGCTGCTGCTGCCGCACGGCCACGAGGGCCAGGGCCCCGATCACTCGTCTGGCCGCATCGAGCGCTTCCTGACGCTCGCCGCGAACGACGAGATGACGATCGCCCAGCCGTCGACGCCCGCGTCGTACTTCCACCTGCTGCGTCGTCAGAACCTCGAGGCCGAGCACCGTCCGCTGATCGTCTTCACCCCGAAGTCGATGCTGCGCAACAAGCTGGCGACCAGCCAGCCCGAGGACTTCACCTCCGGCTGGTTCCGCACGGTGATCGGCGACGACACGGTCGATGCCGCCAAGGTCGAGCGCGTGCTGCTCTGCTCGGGCAAGGTCACCTGGGACCTGCTCACCGAGCGCAAGGATCGCGAGGCCGATTCGTCGCGCACGGCGATCGTGCGGCTCGAGCAGCTGTACCCGCGCCCGCTCGAGGAGATCAAGGCCGAGCTCGCGAAGTTCCCGAACCTCAAGGAACTGCGCTGGGTCCAGGACGAGCCCGAGAACCAGGGTCCGTGGCCGCATGTCGCGCTGCACCTGCGGGACGCCTTCGACGTGCCGATGACGCAGGTCACCCGACCGGAGTCCTCGGCTCCGTCGGTGGGCTCGCACTCGCGGCACGTGGCGGAGGCGCGCGACCTGATGAACCGCGCGTTCGCCTGAGGCTCCGGACCGGTACAGGTTCAGGGATCGTGTACTTCACCGACAGAGGGATCGAGGAACTCTCGGCCCGTCGCGGCGAGGAGGATGTCTCCTTCGCGTGGCTGGCCGAGCAGTTCTCGGTCTTCGTCGACCTCAACCCCGAGTTCGAGATCCCCGTCGAGCGGCTCGCCACCTGGCTGGCCCGGCTCGACGACGACGAGGACTGAGCGCCCCGGAGGTACCGCGAGAGGCGCAAAACGCACGCCACTGGCGTCGAGTGGCGTGAGTTCTGCGCCACTCGCGGTCGCTTTTGCGCCACTCGTGGGTACGGGGCGCCACTCCGTGGCGCGAGGGCAGGGTCAGCGGGTCAGGACGATCTTGCCGAAGACGTCACCGTCGACGACGCGCTGCAGGCCGCCTGCGGCGTTCTCCATGGGGATCTCGGCGTCGATCAGCGGCGTCGTGCCGGTGACCGCCATGAACTCGGCCAGTCGGCGCAGTTCGTCGCGGGTACCCATCGTCGAACCGTGGACGCGCATCTGCTGGAAGAAGATCCGGGTCAACTCCGCGTGCGAGGGCGCGTCGCCGGAGGTGGCTCCGGCGATCACGAGCGTGCCACCGGGACGCATCGACTTGATCGAGTGCGACCACGTCGCGGCACCGACGGTCTCGATGACCGCGTCGACCTTGACCGGTAGTCGGGCGCCCGACTCGAAGGCCTCGTGAGCACCGATTTCGACGGCCCGCTCGCGCTTGTCCTGGTCGCGGCTGGTGGCGAAGACCCGGAAGCCGGCCGCCCGGGCCAGCGTGATCGCCGCGGTCGCGACGCCACCACCGGCGCCCTGCACCAGCACGGCGTCACCGGGGTTGAGGTCGGCCTGGGTGAACAGCATCCGGTAGGCGGTCAGCCACGCCGTGGGCAGGCAGGCGGCCTCGGCCATCGACAGACCTTCGGGCTTGGCGATGACGTTCCGGCGCGGGACGGCGACCTTGTCGGCGAAGGTGCCCTGGTGGCGCTCCGACAGCAGCGACCCGAACTGGGTCGGCGACGAGACGCTCGACCCGCGACGCTCGCTGCTGTCGGT
>CAYXFT010000368.1:0-1758 GCA_964464335.1 uncultured Aeromicrobium sp. | reverse complement strand
CGGCCTCCGGCACCGTGACCGATGCCGGGTCGACGCCCCGCGCCACGAGGACGAGGCGCTCGGCGGCCCGCGCCACGACGGCGTTGTGGGAGGCGAACGCCCCGGCCGCCGCGATCTCGGCGTGCGTGAGCGCGGCGATCACGAGCGCGGGCGCCTGCGTCTTCGCCCCGAGCATCGCCGCGAGCCCGGCCAGCCGCCGTCCGCCCTCGGGATTCACGGGACGCCCCAGCGCATCGTCAGGGACTGATCCTGCCGCCGCCAGGGCGTGGATCCGCGCGAGTGCCTGGACCGGCGAGCGCTGCCACGTCGGCAGCAGGCCCAGCAATTCCGTCGAGAGCCTGACCGCCGCCCGCGCGGTGGCGTCGCCGCCGCCGGCCGCCAGCTCGTCGAGCTCGCACTCGCTGCCCTCGAGCGTCGCCGTGGCCCACGCGCCGATCAACAGCGAACGGGCCGTGTCGTCGGGCGTGCTGCGGCGCAGACCTCGATCGCGCAGCACCGCGTCCATGCCGTCACGCGCAGCCCGGAACGCCGACGGAACTCCCTCGAGCGATGCGGCGGGCAGGAACGGATCGGACACGCACGCAGCGTACCCAGCGCGCACCGCGGTCACGGCCGTGCCCGGCGGTAGCCTCGGGACGTGGACGCCAGAACAGTTGCATGGAGCCCGGCCTCGCGGGCCGCCAAGTGGCTCGTCGGCGACCGGCTGTCCACCGTCCTGCACCTCGGCGACGGTCCGTTGGCGTACGAACTGGCCGAACAAGGTCACGAGGTCACCGTCCTGGGCGACGACGTCGTCGCGGTGCGCAACCCCGAGCTGTTCTACGTCCGCTCCCACGGTGACCGGCTGCCCATTCGATCCGGGTCGTTCGACGTCGTGATCACTCCCTTCCTGGAAGAGTCCCCGGCGACGCTGTCGGAGTACGCGCGCGTCCTCGTGCCGGGCGGGATCGTCTCCACGATGAGCCGCCGTTACGACGACTCGATCCCGTGGGTGCGCCGATTGCGCGCCATCACCGGCGACCGCGACGCGCCTGCCCCCTCGGTCGACACGTTCTCCGCGTCCGGGCTGTTCGCCGGCCCCGAGGTCGAGGTGTTCAACGCGTGGGAGGAACTGGACCTGCCCCGGCTCATGCGGTTCGCCGACCAGACCCGCCGCGCGACGGTGCCCGACTCCGCGTTGGCCGCCGTCCACGACCTCTGGCTGGAGTACTCGACGGGCACCGGCTCGCTACGCCTGCGCCACGAGACGCGCTGCGTGCGCGCCGTGGTCGACAAGTCGGCGCTGGCCTCCGAGCCCGATCCGCCGGACGCCGTCCTGCTGTCGTTGGACTGAGCCGCACACATGTGGATGGCACTCGGCGTCGCCGCCGTCCTCGTCGCGTTGGCGGCGCTGGCGCGATGGGTCCTGCTCAGCCGACGCCGCAGCCTCGGCTCGGCCGAGGACCGCGCGACCTTCGAGACCCTGCACACGGCGGCGCTGGCCGCACCGGCGCTCCGAGCCGGCCTCGACGCCGAGAGCGTCGCCCGCGCCCTGCCGCACCTGCGTGAGCTCATCGGGGCCCAGGTCGTGGGGATCACCGACACGCACGGCCCGCTGGGTTGGGTCGGCGGCGACGAGACCGAGCAGACCGCCGATCTGGTCGCCTCGGCCCTCAAGCACGGCCGCTCGCAGGCCTCGAACCGGGTGATCGTGGCGCCGTTGTCGGTCGAGGACCGCGTGGTCGGCAGCCTCGTGGTGGTCGACGACAGCGCCTCGGC
>CAYXFT010000367.1:0-1760 GCA_964464335.1 uncultured Aeromicrobium sp. | reverse complement strand
ATTCGGCACCACCCGTGCCGTCAGGGATGTCAACTTCACGGTCGAAGGCGGCGAGAGGTCGGCCGCGAACCTGCTGCAGGCCGCACCGAAGATCGATGCCCTGTGGAACCACGACGACGACCAGGGTGTCGGCGTGCTGGCGGCGATCGACAACGCCGACCGCGACGAGTTCTTCATGGTCGGCGGCGCGGGTTCGGCGAACGCGATGCGGGCGATCGAGGCCGACGACAGCGTGCTCAAGGCGACGGTCATCTACCCGTCGACGCAGGCCGCTGACGGCATCAAGCTCGCTCGTCTGCTCGTCCAGGGCAAGGCGATGAGCGACCTCGTCGAGGTCGAGGTGCCGCGCACGGTGCAGCTCTACGCCCCCGTGGTCACGAAGGACAACGTCGACCAGTTCATCGACTCGGCCTTCGAGTCCTGACCGACCTCCCCCGCGGGGCCGGACTCTCCTCCCGGCCCCGCAGGGGACTTCCCCCCACCTTCGACCGATCACGGACGGGACCGTCATGACCCAGCACGACTCGCTCTCGGTGGCCCTCGTGGGCCATGCGTTCATGGGCGCGGCCCACTCGCAGGCCTGGCGCACGGCACCCCACTTCTTCGACCTGCCGGTCGATCCCGTGATGGCCGTGGTTTGCGGACGGGACGCGACGCGCGCCGCCGAGGCCGCCACGCGGCTGGGGTGGCGCGAGGCCGCCACCGACTGGCGCGAGGTCGTCGTCCGCGACGACGTGGACGTCGTCGACATCTGCACCCCGGGCGACTCCCACGCCGAGATCGCGATCGCCGCGCTCGAGGCCGGCAAGCACGTCCTGTGCGAGAAGCCGCTGGCCAACTCGGTCGCCGAGGCCGAGACCATGACCGCCGCGGCCACCGCCGCCGCCGCACGCGGGATCCGCTCGATGGTCGGCTTCACCTACCGGCGGGTGCCCGCGATCTCCTACGCACGCCAACTCGTGGCCGAGGGCCGGATCGGCCAGATCCGGCACGTCCGCGCGGCCTACCTGCAGGACTGGATCAGCGATCCCGAGGCGCCGCTGTCGTGGCGGCTGGACAAGCAGAAGGCCGGCTCGGGGGCACTGGGCGACATCGGCGCCCACGTCATCGACCTCACCCAGTTCATCACCGGCGACCGGATCGCCGAGGTCTCGGGGCAGCTGGAGACCTTCGTCACGGAGCGGCCGCTGGCCGCCGAGCACAGCGGTCTGTCCGGCACGGCCTCGCTCGAGCGCGGCCCGGTCACGGTCGACGACGCCGCGATCTTCCTGGCCCGCTTCGCCGGCGGTGCGCTGGGCGTGTTCGAGGCCACCCGGTTCGCCACCGGACGCAAGAACTCCATCCGGATCGAGATCAACGGCTCCCTCGGCAGCCTGGCGTTCGACTTCGAGGACATGAACGTGCTCGAGTTCTTCGACGCCGCCGATCCGGCCGAGTCGGCCGGTTTCCGCCGTATCCTCGTCACCGAACCTCAGCACCCGTACATCGCCGCGTGGTGGCCGGCCGGGCACGGCCTGGGCTACGAGCACGGCTTCACCCATCAGGTCGTGGACCTCGTCGAGGCGATCGCCGCAGGCCGGGACCCCGAGCCGAGCTTCGCCGACGGGCTGGGCGTCCAGCGTGTGCTCGCCGCCGTCGAGACGAGTTCACTGGACCGGCAGTGGCAACAGATCCCGACCGACTGACCCCGACGAACGAACCAGGAGTGTGCACCATGCCCCGTCCGATCACCTTGTTCACCGGCCAGTGGGCCGACCTGC
>CAYXFT010000366.1:0-1772 GCA_964464335.1 uncultured Aeromicrobium sp. | reverse complement strand
TCGATGGCCACGCCCCCACCCGCGACGACGAGATCGTCATCGACCAGCGAAGCGCCAACGCATCCGGGTACCGGCCTGGCGACACCGCGACCGTGCTGACGTCGGCGGAGCCGACCGAGTTCAGCATCGCCGGGATCGCCACCTTCGGGTCGGCCGACTCGCCCGCGGGCGCCACCGTCGTGCTGTTCACGAACGAGACCGCCCAATCGCTGTTCGCGGATCCGGGGATGATCGACCGTGTTGTGGTCTCCGCCGACGACGGCGTCACCCAGGACGAGCTCGCTGCGTCGATCTCCGACGTCGTGCCGGACGACCTCGAGGTCGTCACCGGCGCGAAGGTGATCGCCGAGGACCAGGCCGCGTTCGACGAGGCCTTCGGGCCGTTCAAGGTGATGCTGCTCGTACTCGGGTTCGTCGCCGTGTTCGTCGGGGCGTTCATCATCAACAACACGTTCTCGATCACGGTCGCCCAACGCCGCCGGGACATGGCGATGTTGCGAGCTCTCGGTGCGAGCCGCGGGCAAGTGCTCCGGTCCGTTCTCGGGGAGGCGGCGATCACCGGGCTCCTCGCCTCGGCGATCGGGGTCGCCACCGGCATCGGCGTCGCCGCAGGGATCCGTGTCCTGATCGTCGGTCTCGGCGTCGAGCTCCCCGACGGGCCGACCATCGTGTCGGCGAACTCGATGGTTGTGGCGTTCACGGTCGGTGTGGTCGTCACCATCGTGCCCGGCTACTTCCCGGCGCGGCGCGCCGCGCGCGCCCGCCCGCTCGCCGCACTCCGCGACACCTCGGCCGAACCGCGTGATCGGAGCGTGCCGCGCCTCGTGTCCGGATCGGTGCTGGCCGCTGCCGGCATCGCGATGTTGTTCGCCGGGCTCGGCGCTGAACGGATCGCCCTGGTCGGGCTCGGCGCGCTGGTCTCGCTGCTCGGCGCCGCCGTGCTCGGGCCCGCCGTGGCCCGCTCCGCGGCGCGGATCCTGGGATGGCCGATCAGCGCGGTCGGTGTCAGCGGCGACATCGCCGTGGGCAACGCGATGCGCAGCCCGAAGCGAACCGCCCGCACCGCATCAGCGCTCATGATCGGCGTCGCCCTCGTCGCGTTCATCGCCGTGTTCACCGCCTCGGCCAAGACCTCCCTGGCCGGGTCGCTCGACGACACCTTCACCGGTACCCACGTCATCGACTCCGGGGTCTTCGACGCCCGCGGCGGACTCAGCCCCGAACTCGCTCACGCCCTGTCGGCCACCGCGGGGATCGACGTCGTGTCGGAAGCCCGCAACGTCCCGGCCGTCGTCGATGGCGGAGAGACGACCGCACTCCAGGCGTTCAGCGCCGAGACGATCGGAGCGATCTTCCGGCTCGGCACTATCAGCGGCGACCTCACCGATCTTGGAACCGACGATGTTTCCGTCGACGCCGACACGGCCAATGACCGTGGCTGGTCGATCGGCACCACCGTGCCGATCACGTTTCCGACCGGCACCGTCGACTTCACCGTCGCCGCCCTCTACGACAACGGATCGGAGTGGGTCGGCACCCAGTTCGTGGACGTCGCCGCCCTCGACGAGCACGTTCCCGGGTCGCTCGACTCCCGTGTCTACGTCTCCGGTGACACGACCGCGATCGGCGTCGCCACGGCCAGCTACCCGACCGCGCACGTACTCGACGCCGACGAGTTCTTCGACCAGGTCACCGGCGAGGTCGATCAGATCCTCGGGGTCATCTACGCCATGCTCACCCTCGCCATCGTGATCGCACTGCTCGGCGTCGCG
>CAYXFT010000365.1:0-1798 GCA_964464335.1 uncultured Aeromicrobium sp. | reverse complement strand
ACGACGCCGGCCACATCGGCGGAGTTCCAGATGAGCGTGACCTTGCGGCGGCGCTGGTTCTCGGCGTGGCGTTCGAGCGCCGCGCGGCCGTGGAAGTCGTGGTCGAACCGCACGGAGCGGCCGAGCCCGATGTCGAAGGGGGTCATGTAGTAGTCGTGGATGTCGGACGAGTACAGCGACCCGCCGACAGATCCGATCCGTGCGGCGGGAAGCCAGTCCCGATACTCTGCGAAGTCGTCGTCGAACACCGCGGGGAACGGCGTCGGCACCCAGCCCGACTCGAGGGGCGACGACGAGTACGCCTTGGCGCCGACCCTGCGGATGCCGTGCTCTGCGCCCGCCTCGAGCAGGGCGTCGAGCACGATCTCGTTGTCGTCCCACGGTCCGTAGAACTCGAACCCCGGCTGCCCGGCCATGCCGTGGCGCAGCGCTTTGACCGGCCGGCCCGCGATGGTCACGTCGCCGATGTGGAAGAACTTGATATCGGGCACGGGCCCGCCGAAGACCTTCTCCATCACGATGTCGGCGTTCGGACCCTGCAGCTCGTAGCGGTAGAACGTCGGGGGACCCTGGCGCATGTGCGAGTTCGCCTCGAGCCGGTACCTCACGTCGCGTCCGTCCGCCTGCGCCTTCTCGATGTTGAACCGGACCCAGTCGATGAGGATGTGGTGGCCGACGAGGACGAGTCCCTCCGGGCCATCGGCGTTGTAGAACAAGATGCCGTCGCCGATCAGGTAGCCGTCCTGGTTGACCGAGATGAGCTGCTTGGCCACGCCCGGCCGGAACGTCGCGAACGTGTTCGGCGAGATGCTCTCGAGCAGGGCGATCAGGTCATCGCCGTCGAGGAAGAGCTGCGTCATGTGGTGCGACTGGTCCATGAGCGCGACGCTCGTGTTCCACGCACGCTGCTCGTCGCGCCAGTTCGTGAACTCGGGGGCCACCGGGAACGTGAAGGCCGGCCAGTCCTGGTTGCGCAGCAGCTCAACGGGGCTTCCGGCGCGTGCAATCGCCTGAGCGAGGGATTCGGATGTCATCATCGACCTTTCCGTACGGGTTGCGCCACAGGCTACGAGGGTTCACGCGTTCGCCGCGCGCCGGATTCCGTTGAACGGAAGCGTCGAACGGCTTGTTTCACGTCCGGATCAGGATGGCGGTGATCACGATTGGAAAACGCCGTCGCGGAATCACGCCAAAATCGTTGACAATCTGCGCGCACATCCGTACCGTCCCAATCACGGAGATGACGGACCCCGTCCCGACCCGACCCCGTGCCCGAGTCAGATGACGCGACGACGCGAGAGGTGAGCATGGCCGCTCAGCTGGTGCTGCAGGATGTGAACCTGCGTTTCGGCGGCATCAAGGTGCTGCAGGACGTGTCGTTCACCGTCGAGCCGGGCCAGGTCTTCGGACTCGTGGGGCCCAACGGCGCCGGCAAGACGTCGCTGTTCAACTGCATCAGCGGCCACTACCGGCCGAGCGACGGCTCGATCAGGATCGACGACACCGAGGTGATCGGACTGCCTCCGGCCCGTCTCGCTCAGCACGGACTCGCCCGGACCTTCCAGCATCCCGCCCTTCGACTGCACGCAACGGTCCTCGACAACGTCCTGCTGGGCGGTCATACGCGGCTTCCGGGCACGCCGATCGAGTGGGCGATGCGGCTGCCGCGCACCTCGCGCGCCGAGCGCGACATGCGCGCCGAGGCGCTCACGATGCTCGAGCGCGTCGACTTGGCCTGGGCCGCGAACCTCCACGCCGACGAGCTGTCGCACGGCCTGCACAAGAGCATCGAACTCGC
>CAYXFT010000364.1:0-1801 GCA_964464335.1 uncultured Aeromicrobium sp. | reverse complement strand
ACGCCGCCGAGGCGGCCGAGCAGGACGAGTTCGACGTCGTGCTCGAGGCTGCCGGCGACAAGAAGATCCAGGTCATCAAGGAGGTCCGCGCGCTCACGAGCCTGGGCCTGAAGGAGGCCAAGGACCTCGTCGAGGGTGCTCCGAAGGCCGTCCTGGAGAAGGTCAACAAGGATAGCGCCGAGAAGGCCAAGGAGGCCCTCGAGGCCGCTGGCGCCACCATCACCCTCAAGTGATGTCAGGTCGCCGTACGGCGACCATCGGCTGAACCCGCGCGAAGCGCCCACTCCCGGTCGGGGGTGGGCGCTTCGTCGTTCTCGGCCTGAGGCCTGTGGGGCGGTTGTGTCTGGTGTTTTCCGCCGACGTAACGGCCGTTTACGATAGGCTCCCGGCCGTGAGGGAGGTCGCGTGACTCAGGTGACGACGTCGCTCGGTGTCGCCGCGGTGGCGCTGGCCGGGGCCGGTCTGCTCGTCAGCGCGCAGTCCACCGCATGGTTCGGCGACCGGGCCACCCCGCCGGTCGAGACGGCCGTCGTCGAGGCCGCGACCGGGTTCGCCCGGGCGTACGCAGATTACGACGCGGCGGACGCGACCGATCACCTGGCATCCCTGTCGCAGTGGACCACCCCCACCTACCAGCGGGTGCTCTCGACCGATCTCACCCGCTTGTTCGCCCGGCTCGCCGCCGTCGGCCAGGTCGGCGGGGACGTCCGTATCCGGGCGGCAGGAATCAAGCGTGCGACCGCCGCCGATGCCGAGGTGCTCGTGGCCCTGGATTCGACCGTCGTCGCCGGCGCACGTCAGGTCCCGAGGCGGGACCGCTGGCTCGTCACCCTGGTCCGCGACGGCTCCGACTGGAGCGTCGACGGTTTCACCGCCATCCCCGTCGGAGGTACCCCATGACCGTGACCACCACTCCTCCGGTGCCGGCCGCACCGCCGGCGCGCCCTTCGCTGAAGCTGCTCTCCCTCGTCGCGGTGGGGCTGCTCGTCGCCGTCTGCATCGCGGCCTTCGCGGTCTCGAAGATCGCCGCGCAGCCGAGTCTCGAGGAGGCACGGGCCGAGGCGGTGACCGCTGCGACCACCGCGGTGACGGAGATCTTCACCGGCCCCACGAACCCCCGGGCGCGGGTCGACCGGGCGGGGGACCTGATGACCGAGCGGTTCCGCGCGGCGATGCTCACGCCGGCGTCCGGGCGAGGTGGCTCGACGGGGGTGGTCTCGTCGCGGACGACGGTGCGCGAGGCGTCCGCCGCCGACTGTGGCGACGACTGCACGATCGAGGCGATCGACGTGCTCGTGTTCGCCGACGAGACGCTCGTCCACGGCACGTCCGCCGGGGCTGGGGAGCGCCTGTCGGGCGTCCGGGTCCTGGTACGGATGGTCGAACAGGACGGCCGATGGCTGGTGGACGGGGTCCAGAACCTGTGACCTGTTCAGCGCTGACGCCCGGCTGACGCCGTTTTTCGCATGAACATCAGGGGAAACGAACGATGGTCCCCGATCAAACGCCCGATGTCAAGACCCGGGGTTGATATCGGTGTGTCGTTGGGGTTAGGATGGAGGTTCGCGCCCACTTTGTCATGCCCTCGATACGTTCCGACCGCTGCGTCAGGACTTGACGGGGCTCCCGAAGCGTGCGCGCTGCGGCGAGAGCCGCACGGACACCTTGCGCGGTGAGAACCGCGCGAACAACTGAAGAGTACAGAACCAGCACGTTCACCGCATGCGAGTTCCTTGGAAGGACTTCTCTTGGCCGCCTCGCGTACCGCCGCACCCACGAACAACACTTCGCGCATCTCGTT
>CAYXFT010000363.1:0-1863 GCA_964464335.1 uncultured Aeromicrobium sp. | reverse complement strand
ACGCGCTGGAACTGAACCGCCTCATCGAGCTGCAAATGGAGGGTGCTGTCGGATGACCGCCTTGACTCCCGTTCTGGGTGACGAGCCAATGGTTGACACGACCAACGACCAGATGGCTGCTGCCTTGGAGTTGGACCACGTCCAGTCCCACCTGCACCCGGAGCCGTCCTACGACGTCGCCGACCACCCCAGGCCGACCGGCCTGGAGGAGATCTGGCGCTTCACCCCGCTCAAGCGACTGCGTGGCCTGCTCGACGGTGAGCCGTCCGACGCGCACCTGGCGCTCGAGGAGGACCTGCCCGCCGGGGTGAAGCTGACGCCGATCACGACCGCGGAGGCCAAGGCGCTCGGCGGGATCGCGCCGCTGGACCGTCTCGCCGCGCTGGCCGTGGAGAACGCCACCGCGGTGGCCCTCATCGAGGTCGCCGGCGAGCTCGACTCACCGGCCCGCCTGAAGCTGACGGGCACCTCGGTCGAGGACGTCGCGTGGGGCCACATCGTGGTCAAGGTCGCGCCCTTCTCCAAGGCCACGATCGTGTTCGACCACGTCGGCTCGGCCACGTACGCCGCCCACGTCACGTACCTGATCGGCGACGGCGCCCAGGTCGACGTCGTGAACGTCGCCGGCTGGCAGGACGACTCCGTCCACGCCGTCCAGACCGGCATCAGCGTCGGTCGTGACGCCGCCGTGCGGTTCTTCGAGTTCACCCTGGGTGGCGACCTCGTGCGTTCGTCGACGAACGTCGACTACCGGGGCACCGGCGGCAGCGTCGACCTGCTCGGCGTGTACTTCGCCGACGCGGGCCAGCACTTCGAGCACCGTCAGTTCGTCGACCACACGGCCCCCAAGACCCGCAGCAACGTCGAGTACAAGGGCGCGCTGCAGGGCCAGGGCGCGCACACGGTCTGGGTCGGCAACGTGCTGATCCGCAAGGTCGCCGAGGGCATCGACACCTTCGAGCAGAACGACAACCTCGTCCTGACCGACGGCGCCCGCGCCGACTCGGTGCCGAACCTCGAGATCGAGACCGGCGACATCGCCGGGGCCGGTCACGCGTCCACGACCGGCCGCTTCGACGACGAGCACCTGTTCTACCTGCAGAGCCGCGGCATCGAGGAGTCCGAGGCCCGCCGTCTCGTCGTGCACGGCTTCTTCAACGACATCATCCGCCGGGTCGGTGTCGAGGATCTGCAGGTCCGCCTCATGGCCGCGATCGAGGAAGAGCTCGCAGCCGTCGTCGGACGCCTGCCATGACCAAGGTCAAGGCCGCGGCTCTGACCGACCTGGTCGACGGCGCCGCGATCGCGGTCGAGGCCGGGGGCAAGGACCTCGCCCTGGTGCTCGACGGCCAGACCGTCTACGCGATCGAGGACTGGTGCTCCCACGCCGAGATCCCGCTCTCGGACGGCGACGTCGACCTGGGCGCCTGCGAGATCGAGTGCTTCCTGCACGGATCGCGCTTCTCGCTCAAGACCGGCGAGCCGAACGGCCTGCCCGCCACCGAACCCGTACCCGTCTACACCACCACCATCGAGGGCGACGACGTCTACGTCGAACTGCCCCCACAGATCTGAGCAGAGAGAACTGAAGCATGAGCACTCTTGAGATCAAGAACCTGCACGTCTCCGTCGACACCGAGGACGGCGAGAAGGAGATCCTGCGCGGGGTCGACCTGACCATCAACTCCGGTGAGGTCCACGCGATCATGGGCCCGAACGGCTCGGGCAAGTCCACGCTCGCCTACTCGATCGCCGGACACCCGAAGTACAAGATCACCGACGGCGAGGTGCTGCTCGACGGGCAGAACATCCTCGAACTGTCGGTCGACGAGCGCGCCCGCGCCGGGCTGTTCCTGGCGATGC
>CAYXFT010000362.1:0-1866 GCA_964464335.1 uncultured Aeromicrobium sp. | reverse complement strand
GGGGCCGTGCACGGAGACCGGCTGGCCCTCGAAGAAGTACTCGCCGCTGTCGATCGGGTAGATTCCCGCGATCGCCTTGACGAGGGTGGACTTGCCGGCGCCGTTGTCGCCGACGAGGGCCGTGACCTGGCCGGGATACACCTTGAAGTCGACGTCGTGCAGCACGTGCACGACACCGAAGCTCTTGTTGATTCCTCGCAGTTCGAGAATCGGGGAGTCGCTCATCGGGTCCTTCAATCTGACGGTGGGTGCTGGAGACGGAACCGGTGGGTCCACGGGGACGTGCCCCGTGGACCCACCGCAGGGGGCATCAGGCGACGCCGGCCTCCGTGCACTTGTCGGCGAAGTCGCCGGCGCACACATCTTCCTTCGTCTGGCCGCCGTCAGCGACGACGTCCTTGACGGTCTCCTTCGTGATGGACTGCGGCGTCAGCAGGACCGAGGGGACCTCGCGGCCGCTCTCGCCGTCCTTCGTCGTGCCGTTGGTCTCCGGCTCATCACCGTTCACCAGCGCGATCGCGGCGTCGGCCAGCGCGCCGGCCTCTTCCTTGGCGGACTTGTAGACCGTCATGCACTGCGTGCCCGCAAGGATGTTCTGCAGGCCCTCGACCGTCGCGTCCTGACCGGTGACCGGGACCTCGCCCGCGCGACCGTTCTTCTGCAGGATCGAGATGACCGAGCCGGCCAGACCGTCGTTCGCGGCCAGCACGCCGTCGATCTTGCCGTCTGCAGCGGTGTACATCTGCTCGAAGATCGTGACGGCCTTGTCGTTGTCCCAGTCCGGGACGGCCTGCTCGGCGACCTTCGTGTAGTTGCTGATCTCGTCCAGGACGCTGTGTGCACCCTGCGAGAACAGCGTGGCGTTGTTGTCCGTCGGCGAGCCGTTGAGGAACGCGATGTTCGCCTTCTTGTCGCCGAGGCAGTCGGCCAGGCCCTGACCCTGCAGCTCGCCGACCTTGACGTTGTCGAACGAGATGTAGACGTCGGCGGAGCCGTTGAGCGTCAGGCGGTCGTAGTCGATCGTCTTGACGCCCTGCTTGGCCGCCTTCTCCTGGATGGACGCACCGCTGTCGGAGTCCAGGTTCACGATCGCCAGCACGGTCACGCCGTCGGCGATCATGCTGTCGGCGATCGTCGCCATCTTGTCGGCGTCGCCCTCCGCGTTCTGGATGGTCGACTCGACTCCAGCCGCCTTGAAGGCCGCCTCGAGCGCCGGCCGGTCGGCCGACTCCCAGCGCACCGACGACTTCGTGTCGGGCAGGATCACGCCGATCTTGCCCTTCGCGTCGCCGCTGTCGCCATTGTCCCCCGAATCGTCGCTGCCACAGGCTGCGAGCGTCAGACCCGCGCCGAGAACCGCCGCGAGCATGAGATTGCGCGTCCGCTTCACACGAACCGCCTCCGTTCCTCCTCGTGCGTGACCCAAGTGAGCCACGTCACACGTTTGTTGTGTGAAACAACATATCTGCTGACGCGGCCGACGTCCAGCGACACACCCACGAAACATGGCCGGGTCGTCGAGAAATGCACGACGGGGCCCGGACCGCATGGGTCCGGGCCCCGTCACGGGAAGCGCTGATGTCAGAGCAGCGAGCGCAGCACGTACGGCATGATGCCGCCGTTGCGGTAGTAGTTCGCCTCACCGGGGGTGTCGATGCGGACCACGGCATAGAACTCGGTGGTCGACCCATCCGTGCCGACGGCCGTGACCTTGACAGTCTTCGGCGTGCGACCCTCGTTGAGTTCGGTGACGCCGGCGACGCTGAAGGTCTCCTCGCCGGTCAGGGCGAGGGTCTCGGCGGTCTGACCTGCGGGGAACTGCAGCGGCAGGACGCCCATGCCGATCAGGTTCGAGCGGTGGATCCG
>CAYXFT010000361.1:0-1866 GCA_964464335.1 uncultured Aeromicrobium sp. | reverse complement strand
AGCGCGCGTCGTTCGGGACGACGAGGCCGCAGGTTCAAATCCTGTCACCCCGACCATGTGATCTCGCAAGAGATGGGCAAGGCCCGAACCCACGGAAGTGGGTTCGGGCCTTTGTCATGTCATGCGCTGGTAGTCGCGTTCTGGGTTGATGGTGACGACGCCGCTGGTGTCCTGAACCAGCACACGGTCACCCCGGCCTCGGCGGCTTTCTCCCCGAGCCACCACCTACTTCCCAGTAGAAACACGTGTCACATTCGTCACAGTGCAGGCGGGGAGATCCATCACGTGCGTCACATTTCCCGACTTTTCAGGCGAAAAGCCAGATGCGTAACTCCGAGTTGGTTCATAGTTGCGATCAGCCGGACCATTCCGGTGAGGGTTGGGGGATCTCGGGTCGTCAGCGGGCGGGTGACGACGGAACTTCAGGAGCAGCATCGTGGAACCCTTCTACCGTTTGATCCTTCGTCGGTCCGAGTGCGTCGGCGTCGTGGGTGGCACCGCCGCCAACGTCGAGGTCATCGCCGAGGTCCCCGGCGACGAGGCCGCTGCTGCGCGGGTGGCCGGCGCCGTCCCGACCCGCGCCGAGAGCCTCGACGCCTGGTTCGACGCGCTCGAGGCAGTCCTGCCGATGACGTACCGACTCGGTGAGATCGTGCCGCTGCGCGAGATCACCACCGAGGCGATCACGGGCCCGTCCCGGATCCCCGCGGCGCGTGCGGCGGAGCGCTTCCTCACCGAGACGGTGTCGACCCGCCTGGCGACCTCGCGCATGGTGGCGGCCGCCTCGATCGACGGCGCCGACGAGGTCACGCCGCTCGGCGTCCTGCGCCAGTGGTACCTGCTGCTCGAGGACTGGCAGGGCATGACGGTCGTGGCGGCCGGGGACCGCCGGTCGTTCGACCTCGTCGGACGCGCCGCCTCCGCCGGGCTGGCCGAGGCGATCGACGCGGCCATCCCGCGCCACGCGGCGAACCTCGAGCACTGGATGACCGACTTCGTGCGAGCCCTCCCGCACGGCATCTGGCTGCGGGCGTTCGGGGACGCCACGGCCCTCTCGGAGTTCGCCCTGGAGTGCCCCGATGCGATCCTGCGCGCGACGCTGGCCCGGTTCGGTGCCCCGTCGACGATCCATCCGTACGCCTTCGAGGTCGCCGCGGCCTTCGCCCCGGAGCGCTCCTTTCGGGCCGATCCCGTCCCCGTCTGAGGCGACCTAGACTGCGGCCATGGCCGCTGACGTCCTGTGGGAACCGCCCCTGACCGGGGACACCGCGATCGAGCGATTCACCGACTGGGTCCACCAGACCCGCGGGCTCGACGTCTCGGACTACGGCCGGCTCTGGCAGTGGTCCGTCGACGACCTGGCCGGTTTCTGGGGGGCGTGGTTCGCGTACCTCGACCTGCCCCACGGCGGCTCGCCCGAGCCCGTCCTGCCGGACGCGTCGATGCCCGGGGCGGTCTGGTTCCCGGACCTGAAGCTCAACTACGCCGAGGCGATGCTGCGGATGCCCGGGCGGGCCGACGACGACGTCGTGGTGATCGGCCGGTCGCAGGGGCGGGACGAGGTGACGTTGACCGCGGCGCAGTTGCGCGACCAGGTCGCCCGCGCCCGGGCCGGTCTGCATGACCTCGGCGTCGGCGCCTACGCGCCGAACGTCCCCGAGACGCTCGTCCTGCTGCTCGCCGCCGCCAGCCTGGGCGCGATCTTCTCGTCCTGTGCGCCGGAGTTCGGCACCCAGAGCGTGATCGACCGTTGGCAGCAGACCCGACCGAAGGTGCTGCTGGCCGTCGACGGCTACCGCTACGGCGACAAGCCGATCGATCGACGCGACCACGTCGCCCGGATCCGCGCGGCGCTGCCCAGCGTCG
>CAYXFT010000360.1:0-1889 GCA_964464335.1 uncultured Aeromicrobium sp. | reverse complement strand
GCTCCATCGCGGCGAAGAAGCCCCGGGTCGTGTCGTCCCACGACACGATGTAGAACTCGACGTGCACGAAGTGCTGCGCCGTATCGATCTCGGCGGTCATCGCGTCGATCGACGCCTGGTAGTCGCCGTACAGCGTGGCGCCGTTCCCGTCCGCCGCGGGCAGCGCCGTCAGCTCCTCGTTCTGCTCCGCGACCCGCTGGAACCAGCGCGGCCATTCCGCTCCGTCGGCCACGGCGACGGTCGCCGTGGCGACGCGGTCCTTGATCATCTCGTCGATGCGCGCCTGCTCGTCGCGGCGCTGCTTCGGCAGCCGGAAGTTGCCGATGAGCAGGTACAGCAGGATGCCGATGAACGGGATCAGGAAGATCGCGAGCAGCCACGCCATCGCCGCGGTGGGCTTGCGGTGCCGGGGGATGAAGATCAGCGCCAGCACCTTGATGGTGAGATCCGCCACGAAGGCGAAGGCCCAGATCAGGTTGGCGAGGAGTGAACCGTCCATAGTCCGGTCAGGCTATCGTGCGCGACCGCCTATTCCGGACGCAGCCGCAACGTGACGTCCCGCACTCCCGGGCCGACGACGGTGCCCACGATCTGCGCTCCGTACCGGTCGTACTTGAGGTGGTAGGCAGCGTCGATGCGCTCGTGGGTGGCGTCGTCGACGTTCCTGTCGAACACGACGCGCTTGACGATCCCGCCGGCGCGGATCTCACCACCGCCGCTCCTGACGGCGCGGCGGAACCACCCGTTCGTCGCTCCGTAGGCGGAACGGACGTAGATGTCGTCGCCGTCCCGGACGCCCCAGATCGTCACGAAGGGTCGCATCGTCCCGTTGTATCGGCGCGAGCTGATCTGGATCTCGTCGGCCCGGCCTATCGTCTGCAATTCGCTGGGGGTGAAGCTTCCCACGGCGGTCTCCTCTCGATGATGTGGTCCAGTCAACCGCAGGTCGCCGCCCTGCGGGACTCTCCGCCACCCACCTGAGCGTTCGGCGGGAACCTGCCGGCGACCGTATGCGGCCCCGGGTCCCGGGTGTAGCCTGGCGCCAGATGCCCCGGACCCCGGCTTTCCGGCATGCGACGCGTGCCGATGTGCGAAACGGGTCCGGCCATGACATCACTCACCACCCCTCGCGCCGTTCGGGCGCAGAACGACTTCACCGAGCTGGCCAAGGCCGTCGGAGCGTCGGGGTATCTGCGACGGCGCTACGGCTACTACTGGACGCGCCTCATCGCCGCACCGCTCGTCATCGCCGTCGTGCTGGTCGCATTCGTCGTCATCGGCGACACGTGGTGGCAGCTGCTCACCGCCGCCGCCCTGGCCGTGATCTTCACGCAGGTCGCGATGCTCGGCCATGACGCCGCCCACCGCCAGATCTTCCGTTCCGGGCGATGGAACGACTGGACGACCCTCGTCATCGGAAACCTGCTCGTCGGGATGAGCTACGGATGGTGGCAGCACAAGCACACCCGGCACCACGCCAACCCGAACAAGATCGGATCCGACCCCGACATCGACCTGCCCGTCATCTCGGTCACGCCCGCGCAGGCAGATGAGCGCTCCCGCTGGCGCGGACCGCTCGGCTGGATCATGGCGCACCAGGGCGTGTTCTTCTTCCCGATCCTCCTCCTCGAAGGGCTCTCGCTGCACGCGTCGAGCATCCGTCGCGTCCTCTCCCCCGAGCCCCTGCGCCGTCGGGCCGCCGAGATCTCGTTCCTCACGATCCGCCTCGCGGGGTACGTGACGCTGGTGTTCCTCGTCCTCTCGCCGGGCATCGCGTTCGCCTTCCTCGGCGTCCAGCTCGGGCTGTTCGGGTTCTACATGGGCATGTCGTTCGCGCCGAACCACAAGGGCATGCCACTGGTGCCCAAGGATGTGAAGCTGGACTTCCT
>CAYXFT010000359.1:0-1895 GCA_964464335.1 uncultured Aeromicrobium sp. | reverse complement strand
CTCTACCTGCTGCCGCAGTTCCAGGGTGCCGGCCTGACCCTGCAGGCCGTCCTGGGCTCGCCCCGCTGGGTCGGCACGGTGCTGGTCGCCGCGATCGTCACGATCAACGTGGTGCTGGGCGGCATGCGCTCGATCACCTTCGTCCAGGCGTTCCAGTACTGGCTCAAGCTGACCGCGCTGCTGATCCCGCTGGTGTTCCTGCTGTCGGCGTGGGCCGGTGACGGACGTCCCGCGGTGGACGCACCCGAGGCGTGGCTCGCGCCCCTCGGCGACGGCAGCGCCCAGAGCATCTACACGACCTACGCGGTGATCGTCGCGACCTTCCTCGGGACGATGGGTCTGCCGCACGTCGTCGTCCGCTTCTACACCAACCCCGACGGTCATGCCGCTCGCCGCACGACCTTGATCGTGCTGGTGTTGATCTCCGGCTTCTACCTGCTGCCGACGTTCTACGGCGTACTCGGCCGGGTCTACGCGTCCGACCTGATCGCCTCGGGCAGGGCCGACACCGTGGCCCTCGAACTGCCCAGCCGGCTGTTCTCAGGGACCCTCGCGGAGTTCCTCACGGCGCTCATCACGGCGGGGGCGTTCGCCGCCTTCCTGTCCACGTCCTCGGGCGTCACGATGGCCGTCGCGGGCGTCGTCGGCCAGGGGATCAGCGACCACGGCCCGTGGCGGGGCCGGGTCTCGTCCATCGCGGCGCTGCGGATCGCCGCGGCCCTGTGCGTCCTGGTCCCACTCCTGCTGACGTTCGTGGCCGAGCCGATCCCGGTGGCCACCTCGGTCGTGTTCGCCTTCGCGCTGGCGGCCTCGACCTTCTGCCCGCTGCTCGTGCTGGGTATCTGGTGGCGTGGGCTCACGTCGGCCGGCGCGATCGCCGGCCTGGTCGGCGGCGGGGTGTGCGCCGCGACCGCGCCGTTCGTCACGCTCGCGGCCGACGTCGACGGCTGGTGGGGAACGCTGCTCAGTCAGCCGGCGATGTGGTCGGTCCCGATCGGGTTCGGCCTGATGATCATCGGCTCGCTGCTGACCCGCGGATCCGTGCCGGCCACCGTGGGCCGCACGATGGTGCGCCTGCACACGCCCGAACGCGTCGAGGTCGACCGCCGGTTCTGAGGATCAGATGCGACGAGAGGTGTCGAGCCGGTCGAAGGCGTCGAGCACCTGCTCCATCGTGGGCTTCTCCATCGCCGCCACGACCGTGCGGGCACGGCCCTCGCGTTCCTGCCGCAGGTGTCGCTTGACGGTCGAGGTCGAGCAGCCGAGCCGGTCGGCCAACTGGCGGCACGTCTCGTCGGGGTGGGCCTTGCGGACGCCGATCACCTCGGCGTGGTCGACAGGACCACCGCCCACGCGCGCCGTCCCATACGGGCTGGACTCCAACTGGACCTCGATCCCGAGGTCACGACGCAGGCGCCGACGCTCGGCCTCGCTCGTGCAGGCCAGGAAGCCGGTGACGTCGACGTCGACGACGGCACGGTAGAGGCACGCGTCGAACACGTCGCATCCGGCGCACCGCCGGTGGGCCGTCGCGCGCTTGCCTTGGTAGTCACGCCACTGGTCGCCGGTGACGTCGCGCCGCGACGGAGGTGAGAGCAGGACCTCGTCCTGGAACGTCTCCGGCGACATCGCGCACGGTGGGAGTGTCGGCCTCATTGCCATCTCCTCTGCTTCGCTGACACCTCCAGACTAGAGGTACATTCCCCCGGCATCGGCCGGTGTGACCTGATCGTTCGAGTCTGATTCGTCACGTCCGGACCCGCCGGGCAGGGCGATACGCATGTTCTGCAACTGGCTCTGCGCCTGGACCTGCTGCGCGTAGAGCGCCGCCTGGATGCCGTGGAAGAGTCCCTCGAGCCAGCCGACCAGCTGGGCCTGCGCGATCCGCAGCTCCG
>CAYXFT010000358.1:0-1899 GCA_964464335.1 uncultured Aeromicrobium sp. | reverse complement strand
GCGTACGGACAGGAGGGCGAGCCGTGCGGTCGGTGCGGCGCCCCGATCGTGCGCGAACCGTTCATGAATCGCTCGTCCTATCGCTGTCCGCGTTGCCAACCGCGCCCGCGCAACGGAAGGTGGTGACCGTGACCGGACAGTGGATGGACCCCGAACTCGACCCCCGCATGGGTGCAGGACCGCACACCGACGAGCGGCCGATCCTGCTCGACTACCTGCGCTACCACGGCCTGACGCTGCAACTGAAGTGCGAGGGCCTCGACGCCGAGCAGATGGCCCGCCGGTCGGTGCCGCCGAGGCGTGGGCGACGTGGCGCTCGGAGGTCGCGAACGGCGACCGCCTCGTCGCGACGATCGAGGACCTCGCCCTGCCGGCGGCCAGCACGTCCCGCGGCGCACTCGTCCTGCGCGAGATCCTCGTCCACCTGATCGAGGAGTACGCCCGGCACAACGGCTACGCCGACCTGTTGCGCGAGGCGATCGACGGACGCACGGGCGAGTAGGTCTCAGGCGGGCACGCGGCCGACGGCGCACCACGCGTGCGCGTCGAGGGTGAACGGCCCGGTCGGGTCGCCGAGGCGGTGGAGCGCGAGCTCACGCACCTCGCGTCGTTGTGCGCCGCTCATCTGGAGGTAGTGCGCGCCGACCGGGCCGGCTCCGCCCGTGAACGACGACCACCAGTCGTCCCCGTCGGCGTAGTGCGCGGTCGCGACGAGTGAACTCTCCTGAACCTGCTCCAGGCCGGACTCGCGCAGCAGCGTCCCGAGTTCGCCCTGCCGTCGGCCGAACAGGTTGCCCTCGCCCTGCGCCTGCGGATCCAGAGTGAAGACGGCACCCCAGAAGGTCGCGAGCACGGGCATGCGGTCCTGCTCCCAGAAACACAGGCCGACCGTTCCGCCGGGCCTGGTCACCCGCCGCAGTTCACGGGCCGCCGCGGCCGGATCGGCGAGGAAGCCGGCGATGAGCGAGCCGAGCGTGACGTCGAAGTCGTCGTCCGCCCACGGCAGATTCTCGGCGGCGCCGAGCCGGACGTCGACGTCCGGGTGCCGTTCGCGACAGGCCTCGACGAACGGGGGCGAGGGGTCGATCGCGGCGACCGACTCCGAGCCCAGCCGGCGGACGAGCTCGGTCGTGAGGCCGCCGGGTCCGCAGCCGACGTCGAGCCCACGCTGACCGGCCTCGACGTGCGCCGCGTCGGCGAAGGCCACCGCGAGGGTCGGCAGGAAGCGCCCCATCAGCCGGTCGTAGGACTCGGCGGCGACGGCGAACAGGGGAGAGGAATCGTGCTCGGTCATGGTGATCGACCTTCCGAGGGACCGCTTCCTTGCAGCGTAGACCCGCGCACCCGTCTAGGGTGACCGCGTGGAGTCGTACGGGCCGGAGGCCGTGGAGCGCTTCGTCGCCGAACCGCCCAAACGGTCGGGCCGCACCTCGTTCGAACGCGACCGCGCCCGCATCCTGCACTCCTCGGCGTTGCGCCGGCTCGCCGGCAAGACCCAGGTGATGGGCGCCGGCACCGACGACTTCGTGCGCAACCGGCTGACGCACTCGCTCGAGGTCGCCCAGGTCGCGCGTGAACTCGGCAAGAGCCTGGGCTGCGACCCGGAGATCGTCGACTCGGCCGCGCTGTCCCACGACCTCGGCCACCCGCCCTTCGGGCACAACGGCGAGGTCGCTCTCAACGAGGTGGCCGCGTCCGTCGGCGGGTTCGAGGGCAACGCCCAGACCTTGCGGATCCTCAGCCGGCTCGAGGCCAAGACCTTCGACGACGCCGGGCGCAGCGTCGGCCTCAATCTGACCCGGGCCACACTGTCGTCGTGCGTGAAGTACCCCTGGCGGCGCGGAGAACGCGACACGCCCAAGTTCGGCGTCTACGACGACGACCTGCCGGTGTTCGAGT
>CAYXFT010000357.1:0-1899 GCA_964464335.1 uncultured Aeromicrobium sp. | reverse complement strand
ACGCCCTGGATCGCCTCGATCAACTCGTCCTCGCCGAGGGCGGCCGTGCGGGTCTCGACGTGATAGCCCTTGTGGCGCAGGAAGTCGGCGCCGTCGGAGTGGATGTTCTCCAGCAGGAGAACCTTCACGTCCTGGTCGTCGATCCGCGACACGGGCTCGTGGGCGGCGTCGTTCAGCCGAAAGTTTGCAGACATGGTCATCATCGTCATTGTTGGGGGTCCTCCGGTCAGCGGAACATCGGGCTGACGCGGGGCCCAGGCGAACGGTCCCGAAGTCGTGCGTCCGAATGCTCCCTGGTGGTAACCACCTCAACGCCAGTCGCGCCCGGACTGTTCCATCGTACCGGGAGTCGGGGAGGATGGAGGACGTGTCCGGATCGCGATCGACCGTCTTCGAACGGCAGGCACCCGATGCCGCCGCCGTCTCCTCGTCGCTGGCCGACTCCTGCTTCGGGACGTTCTGGCTCGAGGACGCCCCCGGCGACCGCTTCCCCGAGCTCGTCGGCGACACGCAGGCCGACCTCGCGATCGTCGGCGGCGGTTACCTCGGACTGTGGACGGCCGTCCTCGCGAAGCGTCGCGACCCGTCCCGGCGTGTGGTGCTGTTGGAGCAACGGACGATCGGTTGGGCCGCGTCGGGCCGCAACGGAGGGTTCTGCGAAGCCTCGCTGACGCACGGCGAGGCGAACGGCGAGGCCCGCTGGCCGGACGAGATGCCCACGCTGGACCGACTCGGCAGGCAGAACCTCGACGACTTCGAGGCCGACGTCGCCGCGCTGGGTCTGGACTGCGAGTTCGAGCGGACGGGCCAACTGGCGGTCGCGACGGAGCCGCACGAAGTCGCCTGGCTCGCCGGGGAGGACGGCTTCCTCGACGCGGACGCCGTGCGCGCCGAGGTCGACAGCCCCACCTACCTCGCCGGGCAGTGGAGTCGGGACGACTGCGCGCTCGTGCACCCCGCCAAACTGGCCGCGGCGCTCGCCCGGGCGGCCTCGGATCTCGGCGTCGAGATCTTCGAGCACACGCCGGTGACCTCGCTGGACGACGGCCGGTACGTCACGCTGACGACTCCCCGCGGCCGGGTGCGCGCCGAGCAGACGGCGCTGGCGACGAACGTGTTCCCGCCGCTGCTGAAGCGCTACGCCCCACTCATGGTGCCGGTCTACGACTACGCGCTGATGACCGAACCGCTGACCGACGCCCAGTGGGACTCGATCGGCTGGCGGAACCGGCAGGGCATCGGCGACCTCGCGAACCACTTCCACTACTACCGTCCGACCGGCGACGGCCGGATCCTGTTCGGCGGGTACGACGCGATCCGGACGCGACGCGTCGACCCGGCGCACGAGGACCGCCCCGAGACGTTCCGCACCCTTGCGTCGCACTTCCTGACGACGTTCCCGCAGCTGACCGGCGTGAAGTTCAGCCATCGATGGGCCGGCGCGATCGACACCTCTACACGCTTCTGCGCGTTCCACGGACTGGCCTGGCAGGGCCGGGTCGCCTACGCGTCGGGCTTCACGGGGCTGGGGGTCGGCGCGACACGGTTCGCCGCCGAGGTCATCCTCGACCGGCTGTCGGGCGCCCCCACCGAACGCACCCGGCTGGAGATGGTGCGGCGGAAGCCACTGCCCTTCCCGCCCGAGCCGTTCAAGACGGTCGGCATCGAGGCGACCCGGTGGTCCCTCGCCCGGGCCGACCACCGCGAAGGACGCCGCAACCTGTTCCTGCGGACGCTCGACCGGGCCGGCCTCGGCTTCGATTCGTAGGCGCAGTTTCCCCGGTTAAGTGGGAAAACTCGCACTTCCTGAGGTTCGTAACCCTCAGGAAGTGCCCGAGAACCCAGGCGGTCTCCAGGTCCTAGCGCAACACCTTGATCTGGAGGTGTTGGTGATGGCGC
>CAYXFT010000356.1:0-1900 GCA_964464335.1 uncultured Aeromicrobium sp. | reverse complement strand
GACTGAGGCAACCCGCCTCGGAGCCCCGGTGTGTCGTGAGCCCGACCGACGGGAGCACTGGTGGCCACGCAGTCCGAGACCGACGCGATGCGTCGCGCGCTTGACGCCGCGCCCACGGCGGGGCGCACCCTGCCGAATCCGCAGGTGGGCTGTGTCCTGCTCGCCGCCGACGGCAGCGAGATCGCGCTCGGCATCCACCGCGGCGCCGGTACGCCCCACGCCGAGGTCGACGCGCTGACCCAGGCCGGCGACCGCGCCCGGGGTGCGACGGCCGTCGTCACCCTCGAACCGTGCCATCACACCGGCCGGACCGGGCCGTGCACCGAGGCATTGTTGGCAGCGGGGGTCGCCCGGGTCGTCTATGGCTCGACCGACCCCGCCGAGGGTGCCGGGGGCGCCGCGGCACTCAGCGCCGCCGGCATCGACGTCGAGGGCGGAGTCCTGGTCGACGACACCGACGCGCTGATCGCCGTCTGGGCGCACTCCCGCCTGCACGGACGCCCGTACGTCACCTGGAAGTACGCGGCGACGCTCGATGGGCTCAGTGCCGCACCGGACGGGTCGAGCAAGTGGATCACCAGCGAGACGGCGCGCCGCGACGTCCAGCGGTTCCGCGCCGAGTGCGACGCGATCATGGCCGGCACCTACTCGGTGCTGGCCGACGACCCCCGGCTGACCGTGCGCGACGAACACGACCTCCCGCTGCCCTACGATCAGCAGCCGCTGCGCGTCGTGGTCGGCGAGACGCAGATCCCGCAGTACTACCGCGTCTTCGACCGCACGGCGCCCACGCGCCTGATCCAGTCACGCGACCCCGCGGAGGTGCTCGCGACCCTGCACGCCGACGGCATCCACCACGTGTGGCTCGAGGGCGGGCCCCGGCTCGCGGGGGCGTTCTGGAACGCCGGCTTCATCGACCGCGTGATTGGGTACATGGCTCCGGCGATGCTCGGCTCGGGTCGGGCCGCACTGGAGAGTGAGGCCACGACGCTGGCCGACATCCGGCCGATCACTCTGGTCGATCTGACCCTGGTCGGCCCGGACATCCGGGTGATCGGGCACCCCGGGCGTGCGCCGCGCGAGGACATGGGCACGGGAGGAGAGCACTGATGTTCACCGGACTGGTGGAGGAGAAGGGCACGGTCGTCGCGCTGGAGGATCTCGGTGACTCCGTGCGCCTGACGATCCGAGGCCCGAAGGTCACCTCGGACGCGGCCCACGGCGACTCGATCGCCGTCAACGGTTGCTGCCTGACCGTGATCGACCCGACCCCCGACGAGACCTTCAGTGCCGACGTGATGCGCGAGTCGCTCGTCCGCACGAGCCTGGGCGACCTGGCCGCCGGCGACGAGGTGAACCTCGAACGGGCGATGCAAGCCGGGGCGCGAATGGGCGGTCACATCGTCCAGGGCCACGTCGACGGCACCGCCACACTGCTGGACCGCACCCCCAGCGAGCACTGGGAGGTGGTCCGGTTCAGCCTGTCCTCCGATCTGGCTCGCTACGTCGTCGACAAGGGCTCGATCACCGTCGATGGCACGTCGCTGACGGTCGTGGAGGCCGGCGACGACTGGTTCAGCGTCTCACTGATCCCCACCACCTTGGCCGACACCGTGCTCGGCACCAAGCAACCCGGCGACCGCGTCAACCTCGAGGTGGACGTGCTGGCGAAATACGTCGAGCGACTGCTCGAGAAGGGGGTTCGCCCATGAGCGACCAGTACACCGGAGTTCGGCTCGACAGCATCGAGCGCGCGATCGCCGACATCCGTGAGGGCAAGGCGATCGTCGTCGTCGACGACGAGAACCGCGAGAACGAGGGCGACATCATCTTCGCCGCATCCAAGGCGACGCCCGAACTCATGGCCTTCCTCGTCCGCTACTCCAGCGGTCTGATCTGC
>CAYXFT010000355.1:0-1904 GCA_964464335.1 uncultured Aeromicrobium sp. | reverse complement strand
CCCATCTTTCGCACCACCGACGCTGCGCGCGCCTGGTCGATCGCCGTGTAGATCGCGGTGCTCGTCGGTGAGGCGTGGCCGAGCATCTCCTGTGTCAGCCGCAGGTCGTGGCCGGACTCCCGGTAGAACACGGTCCCGAACCGGTGGCGTAGTTGGTGTGCGCTGGCCGTGATGCCGCAGGCGTGGAGGTGGTCGCGGACGATCATCGACACCCGGACCGGCTGGATGCGCGTGCCTTTGAACCGGAACACGGGGCCGTGGCCGGGCAGGCCGTGTCGGCGCAGCGCAGTCACAGCCTCGTCGGAGAGCGGCACCACCCGCTCCTTGCTGCCTTTGCCGTGCACGAGGAGCATCGGGTCGTCCTCGATGTAGAAGATGTCCTCGACGTCGACGGCTGCGATCTCGGCGACGCGCAGACCGCAGTCCGAGGCGAGGAGGAGCATCGCGGCGAGTTCGTTGCTGGGTGCGTTGTCGATCGCGAACGTCACGTCCTCGTCTCGGACGGGCCGCGGGAGCGACCGGCGCAGTTTCGGGCGGGTGAGCCTCAGCGTCGGGTCGATGGTGCAGCGGTCGTCGAGGATCGCCCACCGGTAGAACGCTGCCAGGTGCGAGATGTAGTTGTAGCGGGTGCGGGCGACGAGCTGGTGGGCGTCGAGCCAGTCGCGCAACTGCTCGGTCGTGGCGTCGATGAGCGGGACGCCGATCGAGGTCTGGCATCGTCGCAGGACCGACATCCGCTTGGTGATGGTCGAGTCGAGCAGCGCGGCTCGTTCCATCTCGCGTACGTGGTCGCGTAGTGTCTGCATTTCTTGATCGCCCCCCGATCTTGACCACCCCCAGCGGTCAAGGCGAGTGACAGTAGCCATGGTGATTCCGCCCGTCGAATCCGAGATCAGGCCGCGAACGCCAGGTCGTCAGGCAGGAACCATGTCATCTTTAGAAGCTCCTCCGCGGGCCCGGTGAGGTCGTGGGCGGTGATGTTGAACACCTCGCTAACGGCGTCGAGGTCGTCGAGCTTCCAGGAGCGCTCGGCCTTGAGCAGCCGCGAGATCGTGGACTTGTGCCAGCCGAGGGCGGCCGCCAGGTCGTCCTGATTCATGTCGTGGAGCACCAGAAGGTGCTTCACGTTGCGAGTGACGCGCGTGCTGGTGGAGAGGCTCGTGGCCTCGCCCGCGGGGATGGTCGTTGTGGTCATATGCACCACGCTACGTCACCGACAACAAAGTTGGCAACGCCGCAACTACTAATGTCCGTCCGCAACGGGGTTGACGGTTGCTGTTCTCTCAACTATGTTGCGTGTCATGCCCGCAGCACCCACCCCGTCGCAACTGCTCGCAGAGGTCGTTCTCGGCAGACCGTTGCAGGACTACGTGGCCGAGAAGCGACTCACCGTCCCCCAGTGGTCGTGGCGCCTGATCGCCGAGCAACTCCGGATCGACACCGACGACAAGGTGGATCTCTCGTCCGAGTGGCTTCGTCGCTCCTACGACAGCGCCGTCGAGGCTCTGGCTGCTGAGCGCGCCGAGGCGTCGTCATGAGCGCCCGCCGCCGCAGCCTCCCAGCGATCATCCCGATGCCCGAGGTCCGCGAGTACAGCCGCCCCGTCGAACACAGGGCGTTCGAACTCGTGGCCTACCTGGAATCGCAGACCGACGGAGTGACGTCGTCGGAGATCCGCGGCCACTTCCAGTGGACCGCCTCGCAGTTCGATGACGCACTGTCGTGCGCTCGGGACGTGACCTGCACGGCGCTCGAACTCGCCATCCCGCATCCGGTCCCGACCGACGGCTGGCGCTACCGGCTGACGGGCGCCTGGCTGAGCACGGACGGTTCTCCGGCCATCGCCGCCGGCACCGGTCACGCTGTCGCTCAGATCGAGGCTCGGCTTCGGATAGCCCGAGAGC
>CAYXFT010000354.1:0-1921 GCA_964464335.1 uncultured Aeromicrobium sp. | reverse complement strand
CGCCCCAAGGGCGTGCAGCTGACGCAGTCCGCCATGGTCGAGCACAGCGTCAACGGCATCGGCGAGCAGCGCGTACGACGTGCCGCCGACGTGGAACATCGGCATCGCGATCAGCATCTTGGCGTCGTCGCCGTAGGCGATGCCCGCGTCCGCGTGCTCGGTGTGGGTGACGAGGTTGTGCTGGGTCAGCGCGACGCCCTTGGGCCGGCCCGTGGTGCCCGAGCTGTACATGATCACGGCGACGTCGTCCGGCGTCACGTCCTCGGCGCGCTCCACGGGCTCGCCCGCGGCCTGCCAGGACTCGAACTCGTCCGCCTCGCCGCCGACCACGATGATCTTCTCGACCGTCGTGAGCTTCTCGCGGATGACGTCGACCTGCTCCAGCAGTTCGTGGCCGACGAACAGGATTCTCGCCCCGGAGTCGTTGATCGTGTAGTCGAGCTCGTCGCCGGCGAGTCGCCAGTTCACGATGGCCGTCGCCGCGCCGATCAGGCTCGCGCCGAGCACGACCTGCAGGATCGCGGGGTTGTTCTTGTCGACGAAGGCGACGGTGTCGCCGTGGCCGATGCCCTCGGTGGCGAGCGCTCCGCCGGTGCGCCGGATCCCTTCCCAGGCCTGGGCCCAGGTCCATTCGCGGCCCTCGTACTGCCAGCAGAGTCCGTCGGGGTCGGCCTCGGCGGCGGCGCGGGAGTAGTCGGCGATGTGGGTGGCTGAAGTCATGGGCGCTCTCCGGGTCAGGCGGTGTGATCCGGCTCACACGCTAGTACGGCGACCGCCCTGGAGGGAAGACTTACCGTCAGATTTGACTGTTTGTGACGGGCCTCGATGACGCGCGGTGGTCCCCGGGTCTGCGTACGGCCGGTAGACTGGGCTCCGTGCCTCGCGGAGACGGTCGCCTGACCCACGACATCGACCCCCAGGACGTCGGACCGCAGGATGCCTGTGGCGTGTTCGGTGTCTGGGCCCCCGGCGAGGAAGTCGCCAAACTCACCTACTTCGGCCTCTATGCGCTGCAGCACCGCGGCCAGGAGTCCGCCGGCATCGCCGTCAGCAACGGCCGCCAGATCCTCGTCTACAAGGACATGGGCCTGGTGTCGCAGGTCTTCGACGAGGCGACCCTCGAGTCCCTCGTGGGCGAGATCGCCATCGGTCACGCGCGCTACTCCACCACCGGCGCCAGCGTCTGGCAGAACGCCCAGCCCACCTTCCGCCCGACGGCGCAGGGCTCGGTGGCGCTCGGCCACAACGGCAACCTCACGAACACGCACGAACTGTTGGAGGTGCTGCGCGAGCGCACCGACGGCACGGGCAAGGGAGGCAAGGGCGAGACCGCCACCTCCGACACCGCCGTGATGGCCTCCCTGCTCGCGTCCTACCCCGACCGCACGGTCGAGGACGCCGCGCTGGACGTCCTGCCGCGGATGCGGGGCGCGTTCAGCCTCGTGTTCATGGACGAGACCACGCTGTACGCCGCGCGCGACCCGCAGGGCATCCGCCCGCTGGTGCTGGGTCGCCTCGAGCGGGGCTGGGTCATCGCCAGCGAGACGGCCGCGCTCGACATCGTCGGCGCCTCGTACGTCCGCGAGATCGAGCCGGGCGAGTTCGTCGCCATTGACGAGAACGGCGTCCGCAGCACGCACTTCGCCGATGCCGCGCCCAAGGGCTGCATCTTCGAGTACGTCTACCTGGCCCGTCCCGACACCACGATCGCCGATCGCCGCGTGTTCAGCGTGCGCGAGGAGATCGGTCGCAAACTGGCGCGCACCGCGCCGGTCGAGGCCGACCTGGTGATCCCGGTGCCCGAGTCCGGCACGCCCGCGGCGATCGGGTACGCCGAGGAGAGCGGCATCCCGTTCGGCCACGGGCTGGTCAAGAACGCCTACGTCGGCCGCACGTTCATCCAGCCCTCGCAGACGATCCG
>CAYXFT010000353.1:0-1929 GCA_964464335.1 uncultured Aeromicrobium sp. | reverse complement strand
GCCAGACGAACGTCGTCATGGCCTGCAGCGCGTCCTTGGCCACGTCGACCAGGACCGGGCCGGGTCGGCCGGTGGCGGCGATGTGGAACGCCTCGGCGATGACCCGCGGGATCTCGGCCGGGTCGGTGACGAGGTAGCTGTGCTTGGTGATCGGCATGGTGATGCCGCGGATGTCCGCCTCTTGGAAGGCGTCCGAGCCGATGACGCTGCTGGCGACCTGACCGGTCACCGCGACGATCGGCACGGAGTCCAGGTAGGCGTCGGCGATCGCGGTGACGAGGTTCGTCGCCCCCGGGCCGGACGTGGCCATGCAGACGCCGACCTTGCCGGTGGCCATCGCGTACCCCTGCGCCGCGTGCCCGGCGCCCTGCTCGTGGCGCACCAGGATGTGCCGGATCGAGGAGTCGAAGAGCGGGTCGTAAGCCGGCAGGATCGCTCCGCCGGGGATGCCGAAGATGACTTCGACACCGGCCGTCTCCAGTGCACGGACGAGGCTCTGCGCCCCGGTCATCGTCTCCGGTGCCGTCTCGGTCATCTCCGTACCCGTCTCGTCGTCAGTCGGCCACGTCGTGATCGCGGCCGGCGCTCGGTTTCCCATCGTATTCCCTCGGTTCCGTAGTCGATTCATCGCATGAAAAAACCCCCGGCCGTGAGGCGACGAGGGTTTGACGCGCACGCTGTCCCATCGGGAGGCGGCGCGTCAGCGGACTACGAGAAGCAGTGCATGCACTCCCCCAGTGTGCGCCGGCGGTCGCCGATGGTCAAGTTGTGAGACGTGTCGTACCAGCATGCGGACCGGCGCGCGGGTGTCGGTTTACCCGGCTCACCGGTGAACCCGGCACAGGTCGATGGAAGCCGACGGAGGTACCGCCGAATTTGCCGACACCAGAGTCGGCTTCCCTCCAGGAGTTGTCGGCTTACCCGGGGAACCGGGTAAACCGACACCCCGCTCACCAGGGAAACGGTTCGAAGTCCTTGAGGAAGACGCCGTGGAGGTCTTCGCCGGCCTCGCCGCGCACGACGGGGTCGTAGACACGGGCGGCGCCGTCGACGAGGTCGAGCGGGGCCTTGAACCCCTCCTGCGCGAGGCGCTGCTTGGTCACGTGGGGCCGCTCGTCGGTGATCCAGCCGGTGTCCACGGCCGTCATCAGGATCTGGTCCGTCTCGAACATCTCGCGCGCGCTGGTGCGGGTGAGCATGTTGAGCGCCGCCTTGGCCATGTTGGTGTGCGGGTGCCCCGGGCCCTTGTAGCCGCGTGAGAACTGCCCCTCCATCGCCGACACGTTGACGACGTAGGTGCGGCGCGCGGCCGAGGCGGCCATGGCGGGACGCAGACGGCTGATGAGGATGAACGGCGCGACGCTGTTGCACAGCTGGACCTCGAGCAGCTCGAGCGCGTCGACCTGGCCGATGTGTTGGACCCAGCTGTTGGTGTCGACGAGATCGGGCAGCAGTCCCCCGGCGTCGATGCGCTCGAGGTCGGCCGAGCCGGCCTCGAGGGCGATCGCCGTGAGTTCCTCGGCGGTGACGGCGTCGCCGGCCAGCGCGGGGTGCGAGCTAACCGAACCGACGAGCGAGGCGGGGTGGGCGTCGCTGGTGTGCCCGAACGTGATCAGCTCGGGGACGTAGCCCTCGGGCAGCGGCTGGGCCTCGGCGTCGGCGATGGCCTGGTAGGAACCGGGCTGACGCTTCACCGTCTGGGCGGCGTTGTTGATGAGGATGTCGAGCGGGCCCGACGCGGCGATCTCGTCGGCCAGTCCGATCACCTGGGCGGGGTCGCGCAGGTCGATGCCGACGATCTTGAGCCGGCCGATCCACTCGTCGCTGTCGGGCTGGGCGCTGAAGCGGCGCACCGCATCGCGCGGGAAACGCGTCGTGATCGTCAGGTGCGCGCCATCGCGCAACAGCCGCAGCGCGATGTACATGCCG
>CAYXFT010000352.1:0-1947 GCA_964464335.1 uncultured Aeromicrobium sp. | reverse complement strand
GCGCCATCACCAACACCTCCAGATCAAGGTGTTGCGCTAGGACCTGGAGACCGCCCCGGTTAACCGGGGAAACTGCGCCCCGCCTCAGTCGCCGTCGCTCTGGACGGACGCGGCCAGCGAGACCATGTGTCCCAGGCGGGCGATCTCGGACGGCAGGAACTCCGGGCCGCCGTGGCGGCCGACCACGACGACGAACGCCAGGCCGCCGCGGCTCGTGCCGGGGCAGCCGGCCAGTTCGGTCGAGTCCCAGGCGCTGATGCCGGGCAACGGGCCGGGGGCGGCGATCGCCAGCCAGTCGGCGCACTCCGTGACCAGCTTGGGGGCGGCCGGAGATCCGAAGAGGAACTCAGGTCCCTCCTCGCCCGGGCCGACGGCCAGCGCCCAGTCCGTGCGGAAGGTTGCGGGAACCACCTCGACGAGCCGCTCGATCGCCAGGTCGGGTTCCTCGGTGAACGCCTCGACGGCCTCGAGATCCATGCTGAGGTTGGCGCCGGCTGTGTAGCGGCTGATCCAGTGGACGTGGACGCCCTCCAGGCTCTGGCAGGCGGTGATCAGCGCGTCGGGCATGACCGAGGGCGGCAGTTCGAGCAACACATCGTCGACCGCAACCCCGTCGGACCGGTGCTCGACGATCTGGATGGCCTCGATGTCGGCGCCGGCGGCACCCAGAGCGGTCGCGAGGGCGCCGAGTGACCCGGGAACGTCCGGGAGTTCCACGCGCAACAGGAACGCCATGGCTCCCATTGTTCCGCGTCGGTGTTGCGCCGGAGTTACGAGGGGTCCCGCGCCCGTAGGCTGGCGTCCGTGGTCGAACACGCGCGCGGCACCGAAGGCCTGCGGATCGTCGGGTCCTCCCAACTGTTGGCCGAGCCTCCCCTGCGGATGCTCGGCGAGCTGACCATCCGCGGCGGCCGGACCCACGTCGGGGCGTTCACGAGCCTCGCCGACGGGGTGGAGTCGCAGTCGGCCACGATCGGCCGGTACTGCGAGTTCGCGCCCGACGTGCTGATCGGCGCGACGGGTCATCCGCTGACATGGCTGGGCGTCAACTCGTTCCAGTACAAGTCGGCGACGTGGGGATGGCACCCGTCCGCGGATCGCTCCGAGGTGATCGACCCGGCGGCCGGCGGCCGCGCGTCGTTCCGCGGCGAACCCTCCGTGGTCGGCAACGACGTCTGGATCGGCGCGAAGGTCGTGATCCTGCGTGACGTCGCGATCGGTGACGGCGCCGTCGTCGCGGCGGGAGCGGTCGTCACCGAGGACGTCGCCCCCTACTCGATCGTCGGCGGAATCCCGGCCAGACCGATCCGCGATCGGGTCGAGCCCGCGGTGCGTGAGCGTCTGCTCGACCTCGCCTGGTGGCGGTTCTCGCCCAACCAGTTGGCGGGGGTCGCCTTCGACGACCTGCCCCGGGCGATGGACCAGATCGACGAGCGCCTGCCCGACCTCACGCCCTACGCACCGGGGTTCGAGACGATCACCCCGCCCGAGCCGGAGAGCACGAAGCGCTCGCGCTGGCGCAGGTGACGGCGGATACTGGCCCCATGCGAGCCATCTGGAAGGGCGCGATCAGTTTCGGACTGGTCAACGTTCCGGTGAAGGTCTATTCCGCCACCACGAGCCACGACGTCTCCTTGCACCAGGTCCACGACGAGGACGGCGGACGGATCCGCTACCAGCGCACGTGCGAGATCTGCAAGGAGGTCGTCCCCTACAAGAACATCGACAAGGCGTACGACGACGGCGAGCAGACCGTGGTGCTCACCGACGAGGATCTCGCCTCGCTGCCGGCCGAGCGCAGCCACGAGATCGATGTCGTCGAGTTCGTGCCCGCGGACCAGATCGACGTATTGCGACTCGGCTCGCCGTACTTCCTCGAGCCGGAGGAGAAGGCCCTCAAGCCCTACACGCTGCTGCGGCGGGCGCTGGGGGACACCGAGCGCACCG
>CAYXFT010000351.1:0-1964 GCA_964464335.1 uncultured Aeromicrobium sp. | reverse complement strand
TGAGGTTCTCGTGCACGAACGTGTGGAACGTGACGTCGTGCACCCACTTCTCGTGCTGGTCCTGCGTGGGCAGTTCGCCATGGATGAGCAGGTAGGCGACCTCGAGGTAGGTGGAGGACTCCGCCAACTGCTCGATCGGGTAGCCGCGGTACTCGAGGATTCCCTTGTCACCGTCGATGTAGGTGACGGAACTGCGCGTCGAGGCGGTGTTCGTGAAGCCGGGGTCGTACACGGCCAGGCCCGGGTCGTCCTCGGTCTTGCCGATCCGGCCCAGGTCGGAAGCCCGGATCGCGCCGTCGGCGATCTCGACCTCGTACTCCTCGCCGGTGCGGTTGTCGCGAATGGAAAGCGTCTGCTTGTCGGTCACTGTGGTGTCTCCTGTGACGTCAGAGAATAGTCAGGACCGCGGGGGTGTACGGCCGTGTCCAACCTAGTGCGCGCCCTCGCGGCGCGCGAGGGCAGGTCCGTCGTGATGAGACCCGTTTTGACCCGCATGGGGGCAGCCGGGTAATCTAGAGAGTCGTTGCGTCCCGACGCCTGCCTCGAAGCGGGCATCGTGCGGACGCGGCGCCGAAAGCCCGATTTCCACAGAGTTCGATTTGCAGCGAGAAGGTCACGCCGTGCGCACGTACAGCCCCAAGCCTGCTGACATCACCCGTCAGTGGCACGTCATCGATGCCGAGGACGTTGTCCTCGGTCGGCTCGCCGTCACCGCGGCCACCCTCCTGCGTGGCAAGCACAAGCCGACCTACGCACCCCACGTCGACGGTGGCGACTTCGTCATCATCGTCAACGCCGAGAAGGTCGCCCTGTCCGGCAACAAGCGGACCGACAAGAACGTCTACCGCCACAGCGGTTACCCGGGCGGCCTGAAGCAGATCGCCTACGGCGACCTGCTCGACAAGGACGCCCGCAAGGCGATCGAGAAGTCGGTCCGTGGCATGCTCCCCAAGAACCGTCTGGGTCGTCAGCTCATCACGAAGCTGAAGGTCTACGCCGGTCCCGAGCACCCGCACGCCGCCCAGAAGCCCCAGCCGTTCGAGATCACGCAGATCTCCCAGTAAGCAGAAGAGCAGGTTCACCGTGGCTGAGACCACCACCCCAGAGGCCGAGTACACCGCCAACGCCGACGGCGTTGCCTACACGTCCGAGTCCGCCGGCGCTGCCGCGGCCGGCGAGATCCAGTCGATCATCGCCCCCGGCTCGGCCACCGGCCGCCGCAAGGAGGCCGTCGCTCGTGTGCGCATCGTTCCGGGCACCGGCGTCTGGACCGTCAACGGCAAGCCGCTCGAGGAGTACCTCCCGAACAAGCTGCACCAGCAGATCGCCAAGGAGGCGCTGACCGTCACCGGTCTGGCCGACTCCTTCGACGTCATCGCGCGGGTCACCGGCGGCGGCATGACGGGCCAGGCCGGCGCGCTGCGTCTTGGCGTGGCTCGCTCGCTCAACGCGATCGACCTCGAGGCGAACCGTGCGACCTTGAAGAAGGCCGGCCTGCTGACCCGCGACGCGCGGATCAAGGAGCGCAAGAAGGCTGGTCTGAAGAAGGCCCGCAAGGCTCCCCAATACAGCAAGCGCTGATCAGACGCCGCGCTTCATGGGCCGGATCTTCGGTACCGACGGCGTTCGGGGTCTGGCCAATCGCGACCTGACCGCCGAACTTGCCGTCGACATCTCGGTGGCCGCCGCCCACGTGCTCGGTGAGGCCGGCGCCTTCGCCGACCAGCGGCCCACGGCCGTCGTAGCCCGCGACACCCGCGCCTCGGGAGAATTCCTCGAGGCCGCGGTGGTCGCGGGTTTGGCGTCTGCGGGGGTGGACGTGCATCGGCTCGGAGTCGTTCCGACGCCCGGCGCGGCTTACCTGACCTCGTTCCTCGAGGCCGACATGGGCGTGATGATCTCGGCCAGCCACAACCCGATGCCCGACAACGGCATCAAGTTCCTGGCGCGCGGCGGGGTCAAGC
>CAYXFT010000350.1:0-1980 GCA_964464335.1 uncultured Aeromicrobium sp. | reverse complement strand
CGAGGTCCTTGCTGGACCGCGCGAGCGAGGCGGCGAGGGCGAGGTCGTGCGTGTCGTCGCCCGTGCGCCGGATCGTGCCGGCGAGCACGCGCGACGTGACCAGACCGCCGTCGAGCCGGACCAGCATCTCGGGCGTCGAGCCGAAGAACCCGTCGACGTGGAACGTCCAGCAGCTGCCGTAGCGCTCGGCGAGGCGGGCCAGCGGGGAGCGCACGTCGAGCGGCTCGTCGAACGAGGCGTCCACCGACCGGGCCAGGACGACCTTGTCCAGGTCGCCGGCCTGGATGCGCTCGACGGCGCGACTCACGGTCTGGGCCCAGGTCTGGCGCGCGTGCTCGTTGCGATGGAAGCGGGTGCCGACGGGCTCGGTGAGGGTGCCGTGCGCGAGGGCGGGCGTCGTCGAGATCGCGCGGCCGATCGTGGTGACCCAGCTGCGCCCGTCACGGCGACCCACGACGACCTCGGGGACGACCAACGTGGAGCCGGGCTGGCCCGAGAAGGTGAAGGTGCCGAAGGCCACCAGGCCGCTGCCGGGGAAGTCGAGCTCGTCGCGGACGACGGCCGACTCGACCACGTCGTCCCACCACACGTCGGCGGCCTCGAAGCGGTCCGGGCCGTCCGGCGAGAAGGTCGCTGCGCGGCCCCAGCCGATCAGTCCGTCGCCGCCGTGGACCCACGCGAGCGCGTCGGCGGTCGGCGGCAGGAGGCTGAGCAACTCACCGGGGTCGGCGATCTCGCGGGTGCGCACGACGAGCGGTTCGGTTCGCCCGTCCGGCGCCAGCGTGCTCACTCTCGCCACCCTACTCGCGGCGGTTCAACCGCCGTCGGCACCGCCACCACGGTCCGCAGGCGAGGGCCGCCGTGAGAGGGTGGGCGACGTGAGAGCCGGGCTGGACAAGGATCCCCGCGACGTGGCGCGCATGTTCGACGACGTCGCCGCGAAGTACGACCTGACGAACGACGTGCTGTCCATGGGTCAGGACCGCCGCTGGCGCAGGAAGGTCGTCGAGTTGATCGACCCGCAGCGCGGCGAGCGGATCCTCGATCTCGCGGCCGGCACGGGCACGTCGAGTGCCCCGTTCGCCGAGGCCGGTGCGTTCGTCGTGCCGTGCGACTTCTCGATCGGCATGTTGGAAGTCGGCAAGCAGCAGTACCCGGGCCTGGACTTCACGGCCGGCGACGGGATGCGGCTGCCGTTCGCCGACGGGGTGTTCGACGCCGTGACGATCTCGTTCGGCCTGCGCAACATCCACGACCCGCTCGAGGGCCTGCGTGAACTGTTGCGCGTGACGCGCCCCGGCGGCCGGATCGTGGTGTGCGAGTTCAGCACACCGACCTGGGGGCCGTTCGAGACCTTGTACTCCAACTACCTCATGCGGGCCCTGCCGTCGATCGCGCGACGCACGTCCTCCAATCCGGAGTCCTACGTCTACCTCGCCGAGTCGATCCGGTCGTGGCCCGACCAGCGCGGACTGGCGGTGCGCATGGCCGAGGCCGGCTGGGGCCCGGTCACGTGGCGCAACCTCAGCGGCGGGATCGTCGCGTTGCACCACGCCGAACGACCGGCCTGAGACCCCTGTCGACCGTCTCCGGGGGACCGATCGGAGGCCTCCGCGGTTACCGGTCAGTACGT
This sequence comes from uncultured Aeromicrobium sp., assembly GCA_964464335.1. Classification (GTDB taxonomy): domain Bacteria; phylum Actinomycetota; class Actinomycetes; order Propionibacteriales; family Nocardioidaceae; genus Aeromicrobium. The sequence goes on along the minus strand of CAYXFT010000350.1, from coordinate 347 downwards.
CGACACTTAGTGTTGCCTTAGTCACATGGTGGTCCGGCAGGGTCATACAGTGAGGACGACATTGAGCCTGTGAAGATCTTCACAAGGCTCGCCGACGTTGGCTGGAGGCGATGTGAACGAGTACATCCCCATCTTGGTTCTGGGTGGCATCGCGTTCGCGTTCGCGATCTTCAGCGTCGGCATCGCCCCGTTCACCGGCCCCGGCCGCTACAACCGGGCGAAGATGGACCGCTACGAGTCGGGCATCGAGCCCAGCCCGCTGCCCGAGGGCGGCGGCCGTGTCTCCATCAAATACTTCTTCACGGCGATGATGTTCATCGTCTTCGACATCGAGATCGTGTTCCTCT
>CAYXFT010000349.1:0-1989 GCA_964464335.1 uncultured Aeromicrobium sp. | reverse complement strand
CATCGCCACCGGCAAGGTCGTGCCCGAACGCATCGCCGACATCGTCAAGGGCATCGCCGCGGCGTGCGCCGAGACGGGTACGGCACTGCTGGGCGGCGAGACCGCCGAGCATCCCGGCCTCCTCGGGCACGACGAGTACGACATCGCCGGCTCGACCACCGGTGTCGTCGAGGCCGACCGGCTGCTCGGCGCCGATCTCGTGCGCGACGGGGACGTCGTGGTCGCGATGGCCTCCTCGGGCCTGCACTCCAACGGCTACTCCCTCGTGCGCAAGGTGTTCTTCGACATCGCCGGCTGGGAACTCGATCGCGAGGTGCCCGAGTTCGGCCGCACCCTCGGCGAGGAACTGCTCACCCCGACCCGGCTCTACACCAAGCCGTGTCTGGCCCTGGCCGACGCGGTCGAGGTGCACGCGATGTCCCACGTCACCGGCGGTGGGCTGGCGGCCAACCTCGAGCGCGTCGTCCCGGATTCGGTCTCGGTGCGACTCGATCGGTCGTCGTGGACGCCCGCGCCGGTCTTCTCGCTCGTCGGCGACGTGGGCGACGTCGCCCCTGCCGACCTCGACCAGGCCCTGAACATGGGGGTCGGGATGGTCGCGATCGTGGCCGCCGATGCGGCCGACGCCGCCGTCGCCCTGTTGTCCGAGAACGGGGTCGAGGCCTGGCACCTCGGTGAGGTCGGCGCCGCCGGCACCTTCGGATCAGGTGGTTCCGTCACCCTCGCCTGACGCGGAGTATCCGCTGGGATTCCGGCCCGGTCACCCGCCGTGCCGGGGCCGCTTCATGATTTCTGTGAGTGTTTCGGTAGTCTTGTGGGCACGACATACTGACTACTGAGTGCGAGGGGGTCGAGCCTCATGGGCCGCGGCCGTGCTAAAGCGAAGCAGACCAAGGTTGCTCGCGACTTGAAGTACCGGACTTTGGACACCGATTTCGGAGACCTGGAGCGAGAACTCCACGGTCCGGAAACGGGCCACGTACCGGACCAGTACGCAGATCTCGCCGAGAATTACGAGGATCCAGCCGCCAGTTGACGGCGGCTTCCCCTCGTTCTTCACACCACCCCGACACCCGTAAGGGTGGTCGGGCGGGTTGCTGCTGCGCTCAGACGAACCCGATCGCGCCGTCGATCAGGCGGTGCAGGTGGCGGCGGAAGCGTTGCAGGTTCACCACGTCGGTCGGCGCCACACGGATGCTGGGCCACGAGCGGGTCTCGCAGGCCATCTTCGTGGCGGGTTCGCTCTCGTTGCTCGCCGGAGCGCGACTCGGTGTGGCCGTGTCCGTCGTGGTCGTGGTCGCGATGGGGGCGTCGGTCGTGCCGCTGGCGCGGGACGGGCGCCACGCGCGCCCGGCCGACGCCGCGATCGTGTTGGTGCCGGCCGTGGTCGCGACGCCGTTCGTCGTGTGGGCGCTGCGCGGCTTCGACCCGCACCTGCTCGCGGTGGCGGGCGGGATCGGCGTCCTCGCGGGCGTCGTCCTGCTGCTGTCAGGGCTGCGTGCCGGCTGGCTGCGCACGACGTGGGGCGGGGTCTCGACGGGTGTCGCGAGCGCGGTGCTCAACGTGGTCGGCGGCGTCGGCGGACCCCCGGTCGGCATGTACGCGGCCAGCACCGGTTGGGAGCCGGCCCGCATGCGCGGGACCCTGCACGTGTACTTCCTGCTGCAGAACGGCGTGACCGCCCTCCTAGTCGGCGTGGCGATGCCGTCGTGGTCGCAAGCGGGCTGCCTGCTCGCGGGCTCGGCCGCCGGCGTCGCCGTCGCGTCCCGCCTCCCGGCCCGCTCCATCCGCTGGGGCGTCCTCGCGCTCTCCGCCGTCGGCGGTCTGCTGCTCGTCGGCGCTCCGGCCTGAGCGGGCAGATTCCCCGGTTAAGTGGGTTCTCTGGCACTTCCTGAGGGTTACGACCCGTGTTCAGTGACAGGAAACCCACTTAACCTCGATCCACCGACGTAGTCGGTGTCTGATCGGCGTGTGAAGTAGGAAATGCCC
>CAYXFT010000348.1:0-2002 GCA_964464335.1 uncultured Aeromicrobium sp. | reverse complement strand
GCGTTCGAGCGGGCGACCCGGCTGTGCAGGACGTCGCCGACGATCGTGACGTTCTTGCCCTCGAGGTCGCCGAGGTGCTGGCGCATCGTGAACGCGTCGAGCAGCGCCTGCGTGGGGTGCTCGTGGGTGCCGTCCCCGGCGTTGACCACACCACCCTTGGTCCACTCGGAGTGCGCGAGGCGGTACGGGGCGCCGGAGGCGTGGTGGCGGATCACGACGGCGTCGGCGCCCATCGCCTGCAGGGTGAGCGCGGTGTCCTTCAGGCTCTCGCCCTTGCTGACGCTGGAGCCCTTCGCACTGAAGTTGATGACGTCGGCCGACAGCCGCTTGGCGGCGGCCTCGAAGCTGATCCGGGTACGCGTCGAGTCCTCGAAGAACAGGTTGACGATCGTGCGGCCACGCAGGGTGGGCAACTTCTTGATCGGGCGCTTGGCGACGCCGAGCAGTTCCTCGGCGGTGTCGAGGATCCGGATGGCCTCGTCGCGGCTGAGGTCGCCGGCGCTGAGCAGGTGCTTCACTGGGCGCCCCCTTCGATGCTCACGGAGTCGTCCGAGCCGTCGGTGGCCGACAGCCGGACCCGGACCTTCTCGGCCAGCGAGGTCGGCAGGTTCTTGCCGACGAAGTCGGCGCGGATCGGCAGCTCGCGGTGTCCCCGGTCGACCAGGACGGCCAACTGCACCGCCTTGGGCCGGCCGAGTTCGCCGAGCGCGTCCAGTGCGGCCCGGATCGTGCGCCCGCTCATCAGGACGTCGTCGACCAGGACGACCACACGGCCGTCGATGTCGTCGGGGACGTCGGTGTGCTCGAGCGCGCGGGGCGCCTTGAGCCGCAGGTCGTCGCGGTACATCGTGACGTCGAGGGCGCCGGGCGTGATTTGGGTGCCCTCGACCTCGGTCAACTTCGCAGCGATCCGCTGGGCGAGTTCGACGCCGCGGGTGGGAATCCCGAGGATCACGAGCGACGAGGCGTCGCGATTCTTCTCGAGGATCTCGTGGGTGATGCGCGTCAACGCGCGTGAGATGTCGGTGGCATCCAGAACGGTGCGCGACACAGCAGAAGCAGGCACGGTCATGCCTCACCTCCTTCTCCGCCTCACGGGACGGTGGTTAAAGGATGGTTCGGACCGAGGTTATCAGCCGCGCTCGGGTGACCGTGAGGCGGTTGACTGAGTCCATGGCCACCCGACTGCTCCTGATCGCCGACACCCACGTGCCCAAGCGGGCACGCGAGCTTCCGGCGCAGGTGTGGGACGCGGTCACCGCCGCGGACGTCGTCATCCACGCCGGCGATTGGGTGGACGTGGACCTGCTCGACGAGTTGGAGGCGCGTGCCGGGCGGCTGGTCGCCGTGTACGGCAACAACGACCACGGTGAGCTGCGCGAGCGCCTGTCCGAGGTCGCCCGTCTCGAGATCGAAGGACTCCGCATCGCCGTCGTCCACGAGACCGGACCGACGAAAGGTCGCGAGGAGCGCTGCAGTGCCGAGTACCCCGACGACGACGTGCTCGTGTTCGGCCACAGCCACATCCCCTACATGACCGCGGTCGTGGAGGACGGGCGGCTGGGCGACGTCACGCTGCACCGGTTGCCGGTGCGATAGGGACGCGGAGTTCTCGGAGGTTGCTCTCGGCCCAGAATGCCTCAGTCAGCGTCGCGCAAGTCGCCGGCCGTGGACTCGACCCGGCATCGCGAATCGAGTTTCTCCTGCATGCTCGGGTCGGCTATGACTGCCCAGACCTCTGCCGCAGTCGCCGCGATGCGCTCCTGGTGTGACCGACGCCGTGCTTTTCACAAGGCCAGGGCGTAGCCGCAGCGGACCGGATCGGCGGGCAGATGGCGATCGGGCTCAACCCCCGTGAAGAGCCTCAGGGCCCGCGATGCTTCGCGGGTCCTACCGTCGCGAAGCATCGCTCGAATCGGTGTTTGAAGAACTGTCGGTGGGGCTCACTAGGTTGGGTACATGGGTTCGGGGGTCGTGGTTGACGCGTGCGAGATCGTGCGGC
>CAYXFT010000347.1:0-2021 GCA_964464335.1 uncultured Aeromicrobium sp. | reverse complement strand
TCGTTCGAGCCGGCCCAGATCTTGGTCACCCGGGCGTCGCGCCAGGCGCGCGCGACGCGGTATTCGTTCATGAAGCCGTAGCCGCCGTGCAACTGGACGCAGTGGTCGAGGACGTCGTTCTGGATCTCCGAGGACCACCACTTCGCCTTCGCCGCGTCGATCGGCGAGAGCCGCTGCTGCGAGTGCGCGAGCACGGCCTGGTCGACGTACGCCTCGGTCACCTCGATCTTCGTGACCAGTTCGGCGAGCAGGAACTTGTTGTGCTGCAGCGAGCCGATCGACTGCCCGAACGCCTTGCGGTCGTGGCAGTACTGGATCGTCTCGAGCAGGATCTGCTTGGCGTGCGCGACGTTGGAGATCGCGCAACTGAGGCGCTCCTGCGGCAGCTTCTTCATCATCGAGATGAAGCCACCGCCGAGGTCGCCGATCACTCGGTCGTCGCCGAGGCGCAGGTTCTCGAAGAACAGTTCGGCGGTGTCCGCCTCCTCCTGACCGACCTTGTCGAGCTTGCGACCGCGACTGAAGCCCGCGTCGGACGCCTCGATGGCGAACAGCGTGATGCCACGGGCGCCCTTGGTCGGGTCGGTCCGCACGGCGGTGACGACCATGTCGGCGCTGTAGCCGTTCGTGATGAAGGTCTTCGAGCCGTTGATGACCCACTCGTCACCGTCACGGACCGCAGTGGTCTTGAGTGCTGCGAGGTCGGAGCCGCCGCCGGGCTCGGTCATCCCGATCGCCAGCAGGGTCTCACCGGAGACGACGGACGGCAGCCAGCGTTCCTTCTGCTCCTGTGTGCCCAGCTCGACCAGGTAGGGCGCGGTGATGTCGGTGTGGATCCCGACGCACGAGGCCAGGGCCGCGTTGACCTTGCTGAGCTCTTCGGCCCAGACGGCGTTGAAGCGGAAGTCGCCGGCATCGGCGCCGCCGAACTCCTCGGGGATCTCCAGTCCGAGGAAACCTTCGGCGCCGGCGGCGGTCCAGAATTCGCGCGGGAGTGCCTTCGCGGAGATGAACTCCTCGGCACGCGGCGACACGTGCTTGCCCAGGAATGCCGCGCAGGAGGCCCGGAAGTCCTCGTGGTCCTCGGTGTAGACGGTGCGATCCATGCTGGCCTTCCTGGCGTGGTGAGCGGCGGGACGGTGTCACCACGGCGACCCGCCGGTGACTAAGCGCTTGCTTAGTGTGACATTCCTGAGTCATGCTGTCCACCATGACCAGCGACTCGGCGCCCGTGGCCCGCGAAGGCCGCGACCGTTCGTCAGCCACCCGCGAACGACTGCTCGACGCTGCCGTCGAGGCCTTCGCCGCCTCCGGGTTCGCGGGCACCACGACACGCGACATCGCCGCCCGGGCGGGCATGAGCCCGGCCGCGGTCTACGTGCACCACGCGACGAAGGAAGACCTGCTGTTCGGCATCTCGCGGCGCGGCCACCGGTCGTCGCTGGAGATCGTGCGCGCGGCCGACGAGTCCGCCGACGACCCGATCGGCCGGGTGCGGGCGATCGTGGGCGAGTTCAGCCGTTGGCACGCTGTCAACAGCCGGGTCGGGCGCATCGTGCAGTACGAGTTCGACGCGCTCACCCCCGAGCACCGCGCCGAGATCGCCGAGTCCCGCCGCGGCATCGAGCAGATCATGCGCGACGCGCTCACCGCCGGTGTCGAGTCCGGCGTCATGGACGTCGAGGACGTCAAGGGCACCGCGCTGGCCGTGCTCTCGCTCAGCATCGACCTGGTCCGCTGGTACCACCCCGGCGGCAGCGTCACCCCCGACGACCTCGCGGCCCTGCACGCCGACCTCGCCGTGCGCATGGTCTCGGCACGCTGAGCCCTCCGCGGCTCACGGGTCACACGAAACCTGCAAGCCCCGGGCACGAAGAAGGGGCCCGCGACTCGGGGGGAAGTCGCGGGCCCCTTCAGTCCAAGGGGGTGAGGCTCAGGCCTGGAGCACGGCCTCGGCCACGATGTTCAGCGTGATCTTGTCGCCGATCATGACCTTGTCGCCCTCGAGCGGGATGTTGAAG
>CAYXFT010000346.1:0-2042 GCA_964464335.1 uncultured Aeromicrobium sp. | reverse complement strand
TGCCGGCCTTCATCGAGGCGACGTCGGCCGCCGTCAGCAGCCGCGGTGCCGGGCGTCCGGGGATCAGGGCGGTCGTGATCACGATGTCGACGTCGGCGGCCTGCTCGCTGTAGATCTCGGCGGCCCGCCGGTCGTAGGCCTCGGACGTGGCCTTCGCGTAGCCGTCGGAGGAGACTTCCTTCTGCTCCTCGGGCACGACGACCTCGAGGTACTCGCCACCGATCGACCTGACCTGATCGGCGACCTCCGGACGCGGATCCGTCGCCCGCACCACGGCGCCGAGCGACGAGGCTGCACCGATCGCGGCCAGACCTGCGACACCCGCACCTGCGACGAGGACCTTCGCCGGCGGGACCTTGCCGGCCGCGGTCACCTGACCGGTGAAGAACCGTCCGAACTCGTGCGCCGACTCGACCACCGCGCGGTAGCCCGCGATGTTCGCCATCGACGACAGCACGTCCAATGACTGCGCGCGCGAGATCCGCGGCACCGCGTCCATCGCCATGACGGTGATGGGCCGGGTGGCCAACTTGTCGACCAGTTCGGGGTTCAGTGCCGGGCTGATCAGGCTGACCAGCGTGGCGCCGTCGAGCATCAGCGCGATCTCGATGTCGGACGGCGCGTTCACCTTGAAGATGACGTCGCACGCCCACGTGTCGGGCTTGTCGGCGATCGTCGCGCCGGCTGCCTCGTAGGCGGAATCGTTGAAACTGGAGGCTTCGCCGGCGCCGCGTTCGACGGTGACGAGGTAGCCGAGGTCGGTCAATTGCTTCGTGGTCGTCGGGGTTGCCGCGACCCGGGTCTCGCCGGGCGCTGACTCCTTCACGACGCCGATCCGCATGGAACCGAGTTCGGTGTCCGGGGTGGTCATCTGGCAGACGATAGCGCCTGCGCGAGACATGACGACGTGACCCGTGTCACGTGAGACGGGTCGGGTCACGCCGACGGGATTTGTCACGGCGAATGTGACATTAACGGTGGCACATGTCACATACCGTCGGTATCTTGTCGCCATGGCATCTCTCAAGCCCCAGCAGTTCAGCGGCAAGGTCGCACTCATCACCGGCGCCGCCCGCGGCATCGGAGCCCACGTCGCCCGGGGGTATGTCGCGCACGGCGGCCGGGTCGCGCTCGTGGGCCTGGAGCCCGAGATGCTGGCCGCCCTCAGCGACGAACTGGGCGCCGCCGCCGCATGGTGGGAGGTCGACGTCCGCGACGGCGACGCCGTGCGCGTGGCCGTCGACAGTGCGGCCGCCTACTTCGGACGACTCGACCACGTGATCGCGAATGCGGGCATCGCCTCGTACGGCACGGTGCGCCAGATCGACGAAGAGGCGTTCGAGCGCGTCGTCGACATCAACCTCAACGGCGTGTTCCGCACGATGAAGTACTCGATCCCGCACCTGCAGAAGACCAAGGGCTACCTGCTCGCGGTCTCGTCGCTCGCCGCGTTCACCAACATCGCCGGCCTCAGTTCCTATGCGGCCAGCAAGGCAGGTTGTGAGTCACTCGCGATCTCGGCCAAGCAGGAGGTCGCCCACCTGGGCATCAAGGTCGGCGTCTGCCATCCGTCGTGGATCGACACCGACATCGTGCGCAACGCCGAGGACGACCTGCCGACGTTCAAGGCGATCCGCGGCAAGCTGCCGTACCCGGCCAACACCACGACCGACGTCGAGGTTTGCGCCGACCGCATCCTCAAGGGCCTCGCCAAGCGCGCGTCGCGCGTCTACGTGCCGAAGGGCGTCATCCTCGCCAACTGGGGCAAGGCGTTCGTGAACTCACCCGCCGCCTGGCCGTACATCCGGATGCTGACCCGCAAGACGGTGCCGGCGCTGGAGCAGGAAGTGGCCGCCCTCGGCCGCTACCACCACGCCCACGTGCCGATCACGAAGTCGAAGTAGCCGCGGAGGTGCAGATTCCCCGGTTGAGTGGGTTTCCTGTCACTTGCTGAGGGTTACAAGCCTCGGTCAGTGACAGTTTCCCCGGGCGGTCTCTAGCCGTTAGTGCAACACCGGTGGTTCGAATGGGTGGCCCAGCAC
>CAYXFT010000345.1:0-2042 GCA_964464335.1 uncultured Aeromicrobium sp. | reverse complement strand
GACGACGTCGAGATCGCGAGCGCGGCGGGCGCGACGCTGTTCCTGCTCGGCGGCGCGCCGTTCGAGGACGACATCGTCATGTGGTGGAACTTCGTCGGGCGCTCGCACGAAGAGATCGTCGAGGCCCGCGAGGCGTGGGAGGCGGCCCCTTCGACGAGCTCGGGGACCAGCAGATTCGGCCAGGTGATCGACCACGGCGACGAGCGCATCCCGGCGCCGCCGCTGCCCGCCGTGCGCCTCACCCGTCGCCGGCGACGCGTGTAGGAAGCAGACGTCGGCGCACACGACGCAAACGACTCGAACATCCGCGCACGAAGAAGGCGCCCGGGCCGCAGCCCGAGCGCCTTCCCCGCGTCAACGCGTCACTTGAGCACGAGGAATCCCGAGAGGCCGACGGAGGCCTCCACGGTCTCGCTGCCGGGGTACGCCGCCGTGACGACGTAGACCCCCTTCTTCTGCTTGCTCAGGGGAATCGTGACGGAGCCGTCGACGAGGGTGCCGGTGTACTTCTGGGTGTTCACCCACACCGTCACCGTGCCGGTCGCTGCGGGCCCGCCCGAGGGCTTCACCGCGACAGTCACCGCGTAGTCCTGCGACGACGTGCCGATGTAGCGGTCGACGCTCACCGACGTCTTCGACGTCGCCTTCACCACGACCGCTTTGCTCACCGAGACGCCGACGTTGACGTTGTCCTTCTGCGTCGCCGTCTCGCGCACCGACAGCGCGGTGCCGACGTCGGCGGCGACGACCTTGTAGGACGTGCCGGTCGCGCCCTGGATGGCAGCGCCGTCACGCAGCCACTGGTATGTCAGCGCGACATCCTTGGGCTCCCACTTGCCGGGGTTGACCTTGAGGGTCTTGCCGACCTTGGCCGCTCCCGTGATGACCGGAACGGACTTCGCGACCGGCGCCGCCGATCCCGAGTCGACCGTCAGGACCGTCCGCACGTCGGACGAGCCGTACTGCACCACGCCGTAGTAGCGGGTGTCGGCGGCCAGGCCCTCCCACGAGAGGGTGTAGCTCACCGGCGTGGACTCGGTGACCGGAAGCGGGTTCGGCGTCGCGGTGAGCGAGCCTTCGCCGCCGGCCCCGACGACCGCGGTCGTGAGGTCCCACGTGAACGGATCGGTGAACGAGTACACGTGCGCCTCTACGAGGTACGTGCCCGCCGTGGGGGCGGTCAGCACGACCGACTCGTCGGCCGACGCGCTCGCCGACTGCCAGCGCTCGTAGTAGCGCAGGTCGGTGGGGCTCACGACGCGGTAGACGAACAGGTCGAGGTCGGTGCCCTCGTCGTCCGACGAGTCGAGGTCGAACCGCGCGAGAGATGCGCCCTCCGCCACATCCACGACGTAGTACGAGTACCCGTCCGCGTCACCCGACGTCTCGTCGCCGGAGTGGCCCGGAACCTCGACGCCGTTGCCGAAGAGCTCCTCGGTCTGCAGCGTCGCCGGAGCGAGTCCGCTGAGGTTCAGCGGCAGCTCGCCCGAGATGCCCGGGACGATCTCCACCGAGGTGCTGCCGGCGATGCCCTGACCCGAGGCATCCGCCGGCGCATCCGCCGTGACCGGGAACAGCGCGATCGGCGAACGCACCGTCTCGGGGCCCGTCCAGGTGAGGAAGCCCGTCGCCCAGGTCTCGGGCGCGGCATCCGTCTTCGTGAACGTGACCGTGAACTCGCCCTTCTCGCCCTCGGCCAGCGTGAGCTGAGCCGGCTCGACGGTGACGTCCACACCGGGCACCGACGCCGACGCGACGTAGGTGCCGGCCGTCGTCGCACGCACGGTGCGGGTGACGGTCTGCGGGCCCGACAGCGAGCCGATCGCGATCGATGCGAGGTTGAGGTCGCTGCCGTCGATCGGGTCGACCGGGTAGTCGTACAGGCCCTTGCCCACGAGGTAGGCGAGCCAGTCCAGTGCGCCGTTGTCGTAGACGAGGCCCGGCTCGAAGAACCGGGTCGGGTCGACGTGACCGGCACCCTGAGCGAACGAGTCGGTGCTCTCGCTGCCGTCCTCGTTCTTCGTGTTGTACGCGGTCGTCAT
>CAYXFT010000344.1:0-2074 GCA_964464335.1 uncultured Aeromicrobium sp. | reverse complement strand
CGCGACGGTCACCGCTACCGGGGGCGCGACCGCAGTCGGCGGCGGAGTCAGTTCCACGGGCTTCGGGTCGCTCCACCTCGCAGGCACCCTCCACGTCCCGACCGGACCTTTCGTGATCCCGAACTCGAACACCGAAGAGCCGGAGGTTGTGATCACCGCGACCGGGAAGCTGCTCGGCACGGTTGCCGATCCCACGACCGGCGCGGCGGTCACCGGGGCGGGGCAGATCGCCAACGGCGGGATCATCGCGCTGGCGGCATCCCTCGTCGACGTCACCGTCACCGATCGCAACTACCTTGTCTCGTTCGACACGCAAGGCGGCACCGACCCCGCCGCGGTGCGCGTGTTCGGACCCGACTTCGCGACGGCCTACCGCACTCTTCCCGCTCCCCCCGCCGGGGCGGAGTGGGCGACCGCTCCCGACGGCACCGGCACCGTATTCACTGCGACCACCCCGCTGACCTCCGACAGCACCGTGCCACCCAGACCGGTCACCGTATACGCGACCAACGCGTTCCTCGAACTCGCCCACGCCACCGCGAACTGCACCGACGGCGGCACGCTCGCCCTCACCGAGAACCTGTCCGGCGGGCGGCTCACGATCGGCTGCGACCTGACCCTCGACCTTGCCGGGTTCACCCTCGACACCGACGGAGTGCTCGTCTCGTCGGGTACCACCGCCACGATCGTGGACACCGGCGGGGGCGGCGAACTGATCGCGGCAGCGGCAGACCCGGACCACGCCGGCATCCAGACCACCGGCGCTGTCCTGGTGATCGGCGAGGATGCGGTGGTCACCGCGACCGGGGGCACCACCGCCATCGGCGCCGGGACCGGCTCCACAGACTTCGGCTCCCTGCAGCTTGCGGGCACCCTGCATCTCCCGTCCGGGTCGTTCGTCATCCCGGACTCGACTCCTGACGGGCCGGAGGTCGTGATCACCGCGACGGGGAAGGTGCTCGGCGTCGACGGCAACGAGACGACCGGGGCGTCGGTGACCGGTGACGGGCAGATCGCCAACGGCGGGGTCATCGCGCTGACTGACGTGCAGGTCGCGGTGACGGATCGGAGCTTCCATGTCTCGTTCAACACGCAAGGCGGCACCGACCCCGCCCCGGTCCGCGTGTTCGGACCCGACTTCACCAGCAGCTACCGTTCCCTGCCGACCCCGCCGGCGGGCACCCGGTGGGCAACCGCGGCGAACGGCACCGGGGTGTGGTTCACCACCGTCACCCCCCTGGGCCCGCCCAGCGCCGGGTCACCGACCCCGATCACTCTCTACGCAGTCGGAGGGTTCTACGCGCTCGAGATCGACGCGCCGAACTGCGCCGACGGTGACACCATCACCCTGACGGAGGACCTGAACGGGGGTCGGCTGACCGTTGGGTGCGACCTGACCATCGACCTCGACGGTCATCAGCTGATCACCGAGGGAATCCTCGTCACTCCCGGCTCCACGCTCACCATCGACGACACTGCGGGCGGCGGGCAGCTTGTCGCGGCATCCGCCGACGATGCCCATGCGGGCATCCAGATCACGGGTGCCGGACTCGTCCTCAACGGCGGCGCCATCTCCGCGACCGGCGGTGCGGACAGCGCCGGCATCGGCGGCGGGAACAACGACGCCGGCGGGACTGTCACGATCGGGACGGATGCCGTCGCCACCGTCACCGGCGGCACCACCGCGATCGGCGCGGGCGCCGGATCCGACGTGTTCGGGTCGCTGAGCATCGCGGGGGTCCTGCACCTGCCGTCCGGACAGCTCGCCATCCCGGACGGGACCGTGGTCACGGTCACGGCGACCGGGCAGATCCTCGGCACGGTTGCCGACCCCACGGTCGGCGCGACCATCACCGGGGACGGGCAGATCGCCAACGGCGGGACCATCGCCCTCACCGACGTCGACGTCACGGTCACCGGGAACAACCACCTCGTCTCCTTCGAGACCGGTAACGCCGCCCCGGTGGATCCGGTGCGGGTGTTCGTCACCGACCTCGCGTCGGGCTACTGGGCGCTGCCCACACCGCCGGCTGACACCGAATGGAACACCGAACCCGACGGGTCCGGCACCTGG
>CAYXFT010000343.1:1878-2088 GCA_964464335.1 uncultured Aeromicrobium sp. | reverse complement strand
CACCCGCGGCGAGATCGTCTTCTTCGACCGCTCCTGGTACAACCGGGCCGGGGTCGAGCGGGTCATGGGATTCGCGACGCCGGAGCAGTACGGCGAGTTCTACAAGCAGGCGCCCACGTTCGAGAAGATGCTGACCGGCGACGGTGTGCACCTGGTGAAGTTCTGGTTCTCGGTCGGCCGCGCCGAGCAGCTGACCCGCTTCACGATCCG
>CAYXFT010000343.1:0-1868 GCA_964464335.1 uncultured Aeromicrobium sp. | reverse complement strand
CTCGACCGGTGGGACGAGTACACCGAGGCGAAGGAGGCCATGTTCACGAAGACCGACACCAAGCGGTCGCCGTGGACCGTCGTCAAGAGCAACGACAAGAAGCGGGCGCGGCTGGAGGCGATCCGCCACGTCCTGCACCGCTTCGACTACCCCGGCAAGGACACGGCCGTCGTCGGGGTTCCCGATCCACTCATCGTCGGCGCCGCGGCGGACCTCTTCGACCTCGCCAACCCCGACTTCGACTGACCCGGCGCCCGGCGTCGCCGTGCACCGCTGGACGGGGCGGAGCCGGCGACTGCCACGATGGGCCGCATGAAACCTCCGGCAGTGATCGCGATCGTGGTCCTGCTCGCCGGCTGCGGTTCCACCGAGGCCCAGCAGGAGCCGGCCGGCTGTCCCGACACCACCATCGTGGGAATCCGCGGTCAGGGACAGTCCTTGGAGGCGAACGGCGGCCTCGGTGCCGAGGTGCGCGGGATCGCCGAGGACGTCGCCGAGGAGCTCGGCGGCGACGTGGATGTCCAGGCCGTGCGGCACCGCAGCCGACCCGCCGGGATGGCGGAGTACATCCAGGACGTGGCCGAGGGGCGCCAACTGCTCCGGTCCGCGGTGCGCACCGCGGCGGCGGACTGCCCCGATGCGCAGATCATCGTGATCGGCTTCAGCCAGGGCTCGCAGATCGCCCGCGCGGAGTTGGCTGCCCGACCGGCCCTCGCGGACGAGGTCGCTGCGCTCGTCCTGGTGGGCAGCCCCGTGCGCGATCCCGCCTCGCCCGTGCACCGGGTGGATCTGGTCGGACCGGAGCCGACGAGTGGCGGCAGCCTCGGGCCCGGACCCGATCTCGGCGATCTCGCGAGTCTCACGGTGGAGGCCTGCATCATCGGCGACGTCGTGTGTGCGCACGACGGGACCTCGTTGGACTACACGGTCCACAAGCACGCCTACGAGGCGCGGCAGGTCCAGCAGTCGATCGCGGACGCGACCGTGGACCTGTTGCGCTGACCGAGCCGGTCAGGACAATGCGCTCGGTCCGCCCGCGAGCAGCGCCACGAAGCCGGCCTCGTCGAGCATCGGGACGCCGAGTTCCTCCGCCTTGTCGGCCTTGGACCCGGCGTTCTCGCCGACGACGACGTAGTCGGTCTTCTTGCTGACCGAACCGGCCGCCTTGCCACCCGCGGCGATGATCGCCTCCTTCACCGAGTCACGCGTGAAACCGTCGAGCGAGCCGGTGACCACGACGGTGAGACCGTCCAGCATCCCGCCGGCGGTCGTGAGTGCGCCCGGCCCCGGATGGTCGGGGACCGCGAACCGCACCCCGGCGGCCGTCCACTGCTCGACGATCTCGACGTGCCAGTCGACGCAGAACCAGTCGAGCAGCGAGTCGGCGATGATGCCGCCGATGCCCTCGACGGCGGCCAGTTCCTCGGCAGTGGCCGCCCTGATCGCGTCGAGGGAGCCGAAGTACTGGGCGAGGTCGCGCGCGGCCACCGGGCCGACGTGGCGGATGCTGAGCGAGACCAACTGGCGCCACAGATCCTTGGTCTTGGCCTTCTCCAGCTCGTCGAGGAGCACGAGGGCCTGCTTCGACGGCTCCCCCGACCTGACCCGGAACGGCGAGCGCCGCACGGGGTGGCCCACCTCGTCGATCCGGACCTCGCCGGTCTCGGCATCGCGGACGACGACGTCGACCGGCACCAGGTCGTCGATCGTGAGGTCGAACAGACCGGCCTCGGTCTGCAGGGGAGCGCCGTCGCCCTGCGTGAGCGCCGCGGCGGTCACCTCGCCGAGCGCCTCGACATCGAGCGCGCCGCGCGAGCCGATGTGTTCGACCCGGCCGCGCACCTGGGCCGGGCACGCCCGAATGCGCG
>CAYXFT010000342.1:0-2131 GCA_964464335.1 uncultured Aeromicrobium sp. | reverse complement strand
TGGGCCTGTCGCTCGTCGCGGTGTTCATCTACGCCGGATCGATGTCGACAGGCCCATCGCGACCTCGTAGCTGATCACCTGGGCGCTGGAGCGAAGTCCGCCGAGCAGGGCGTAGATCGACCCGGAGGACCAGCCGGCGAGCACGATGCCGTAGACGCCGATCGAGGCGACCGCCAGCACGTAGAGCACGGCGACGGGGAGGTCGGTCAGCTGCAGGGGCGTCTCGTGGCCGAAGAAGTTGACGACCGGCCCGAACGGGATCACGGCCCAGGCCATGAACGCCGGGATCACCGCGAGCAGCGGGGCGATGTAGTAGACGACCTTGTCGGCGGCCTTGGGGAAGATCTCCTCCTTGAGGCCGAGCTTGACGCCGTCGGCGAGCGCCTGCAACAGGCCGAACGGGCCCCAGCGCTGCGGGCCGACGCGGTGCTGCATGCGCGCCACGATCTTGCGCTCGAACCAGATGTTGAACAGCGTGATCAACACGAGGAACACGAAGACCAGCAACGCCTTGAGCACGACGACCCACCACGGGTCGTTGCCGAAGAGTTCGAGCATCAGGCCTGACCTCCCGCGAGGGTGACCCGGCTGCCGTGGCCGGCACCGAGGGCGGCTCCGAGATGGACGCCTGAGTTCGTGGGCGCCCACACGACGCCGTCGGGCAGGTCGGCGACCTCGGCCAGGAAGGAGGCCGAACCGGCCGGTCCGCTGATCGTGGCCGGGCCGCCCGGATCGACACCGAACGCGCCGAGGGTGGCGGCGTTGGCACGCAGCACCGGGACCCGCGCCGTCTGGCGGTAGGTGTCGGCGCCGTCCTGCAACCGACCGTCGTCGACGAGCAGCTTCCAGGTGTCGAGGACGACCTTGCGGGCGGCGGGCTTGCCCGCGGCCTGCTTGCGGGGGCGGTGGGCGGCGCGCTTGCCGTCCCACGGACCGAGTTCGCGCCATTCCGCGCCGGCCTGCTCGGGCGTGCGCACGCCGATCGGTCGACCGAGTTCCTCGGCGATGCCCGCGAGCACGCGCACGTCGGGCAGCGCCTGGGACTCGCGCAGGACCTTGGGGAAGGACCGCTGGCGGCCTTCCCAGTTGACGAACGTGCCGGCCTTCTCGACCGGCGGGGCGACCGGCAGGACGACGTCGGCCAGGGCCGTGACGGCGGTGTGGCGCACCTCGAGGCTGACGACGAAACCGACCGCGGTCAGTGCCGCAAGGGCTGCGGCGGGATCGGCGAGGTCGGCCGGGTCGACGCCGGCGACGACGAGCGCTCCCAGCTCTCCCCCGGTGGCGGCGGCGAGGATGCCGTCGGTGTCCAGACCGGCCGCGTCGGGCACAGATGCGACACCCCAGTCGGCGGCGACGTCGGCGCGTGCCTCGGCCGAGGCGACGGGACGACCGCCGGGCAGCAGCGTGGGCAGGCAGCCCGCATCGAGGGCGCTGCGGTCACCCGCACGGCGCGGCACCCAGGCGAACCGGGCTCCGGCGGACTCGGCCTTGGCGACCACGGCCGAGAGCGCTCCGCGGCTCGCGGCGAGCCGCTCACCGGCCAGGATCACGGCGGCCGCGTCCAGGTCGAGCGCCTCGATCGCGGCGGCCTCCTGACCCGGGACGGTCGGCACGAGCGTGCCGTCCATCTTGGCCAGTCCGCGCGTGGCGTGGCTGGCGATCGCGACGATCCTGACGCCGTGCTTCTTGGCGGCCTTGCGCAGGCGCAGGAACAGGACCCCGGCCTCGTCCTCGGGCTCCAGGCCCACCAGGACGACGGTCGAGGCCTTCTCCAGCCCGGCGTACGAGACGCCGACCGGCGTACTCGCGACCTTGGCCGTGAGGACGTCGGTCTCCTCCTTGGAGATCGCGCGAGCGCGGAAGTCGATGTTGTTCGTGCCGAGCGCGACGCGCGCGAACTTGGCGTACGCGTAGGCGTCCTCGACAGTCAGTCGGCCGCCGGTCAGGACGGCCTTGCCGGCCGCCGCGGCCAGTCCGCGCGCCGCCACGGCGAGCGCGCCGGGCCACGAGGTGGGCTCCAGTTCGCCGGTCTCGGCGTTGCGCACGAGCGGCGTCGTGAGCCGGTCGTCCTGGCGCGACCACGTGAACGCGAAGCGGTCCTTGTCGGTGATCCACTCCTCGTTGACCT
>CAYXFT010000341.1:0-2161 GCA_964464335.1 uncultured Aeromicrobium sp. | reverse complement strand
CGGCCGTCTCGCGGGCGCTCGCGCGTTCGAGGATCGGCCTGGCCTCGTCGAAGTCGTACTTCTGCATGCCGGCCAGGTCGGCATGTCCGGGCCGCGGGCGGGTCAGCGGCGCGTTGCGCTTGAGCCCGGCCAGGACCTCGGCATCGACCGGGTCGGCCGCCATGACCTGCTCCCACTTGGGCCACTCGGTGTTGCCGATCCGCAGTGCGATCGGGCTGCCGAGGGTGAGACCGTGGCGGATGCCACCGACGATCTCCAACTCGTCGGCCTCGAACGCCATGCGGGCGCCGCGGCCGTAGCCGAGCCGGCGCCGCGCGAGCGCGGCCTGGATCTCCTTGCTGGACACCTCGACACCGGCGGGGATCCCGTCGATCGTCGCGGCGAGGGCGGGGCCGTGGGACTCCCCTGCGGTCAACCAACGAAGCATGGTGCCATCCTCTCAGACGGGTCCGTCAGACCCACAGGGCGGCGAACGCACCGACCAGCAGGTAGGGCCCGAAGGCGATCGGCGTCTTCTGGCCGAGGCGGCCCCGCACGAGCACCAGACCCGTGACGGCCCCGATCACCATGCCGAAGAACACGCCGTAGAAGGTGGCGACGAAACCCAGCGGACCGAGCGCCGCACCCATCACCGCCGAGAGCCGGACGTCGCCGTACCCCATCGGACCGACCAGCCCGAGGACGAAGTAGAACCCGAACACCGCAAGGTTGCCGTAGAGGGCGTGCAGCAGCACGGTCCAGTCCCCCATCCAGAGCGCGCACGCCGCCAGCAGGAGCCACGTCAGCACGTACAGCGGAGCGACGATCCGGTAGGGCAGCAGGTGCACCTTCCAGTCGACCCACGCCAGCACCGGCGTCGCAGCCGCGATGGGGATCCACACCGGCAGCAGCTTCGGCTCGGTGATCGTGGCGCCGGCGATCGCACCCAGCACCGCGGCGGGGATCGCGAGTTTCCACCACAACCCCGGTTCGCCGGCGAGTTCGGGGTACGGGATCTTCGCGGGCATGTCCGGTTCGGGTTCCAGCTCGGGCTCGGGCAGCCGCGCGAGGAGGCGCGGCGAGAGCGCCGCCAGCAGGCCGGCCAGGACGGCGGCGATCAACGGGGGAAGCACGAGGGGCAGACTAGCGACCCGCGAGCGCGGCCGTGGCGGCTCCGAGGAGGTGCTGTGGATCGACCGCCTCTCCGGTCATCAACTCGACCTGCAGGACGGCCTGGTGGGCCAGCAGGTCCAACCCCGTGACCAGGGCCGTGCCGTCCCGCTGGGCCGACACCATGAGATCGGTCGGCCACGGGTCGTAGACGGCGTCGAAGACGGTCTCGGCCGACCCCACGAACTCGTGCTCGCGGCCGGCGAACCCGTCGCCGGGGACCGTCGAGACGAGCAGGTCGACCGACTCGGTGACGTCGACCCGCAGCGGCACCACCGTGGTCGTCAGGCCGAGGGCCTCGATCACCCGCGCCGTCGCGGCGCCACGCGCCGTGTCCCGCACGCGCAGCTCGATCCGGTGGGCACCGAGCCGCTTCGCGGACAGCGCCACCGACACCGCGGTGGCACCCGCGCCGACGATCCGGACGCTGGAGAGCTGCGTGACGCCGACGCCGCGCAGCGCACTGATCGCACCGGGGACGTCGGTGTTGGCGGCGAACCAGGCCCCGTCGCGGCGGACGAGCGTGTTCGCCACGCCGAGCGCCGTGACGATCGGGTCGCATCCGGCGGCGAGCGCCGCCGCCTCACGCTTGAGCGGAGCCGTGACCGAGAAGCCGTTCCAGCCGGCGTGCTCGGAGACGAACTCGGTCAGCTCGCCCTCCTCGACCTCGAACGCCGCGTACGACCAGTCCAGCCCGAGTGCCGCGTACGCGGCACGATGCATCGCCGGTGACAGCGAGTGCGAGATCGGCGATCCGAGGACCGCGCACCGATCAACCACCGCAGGAGCCCGCGCCGTACTCGGCCTGGCAGTCGGCGGTGTGCTTCGCGAAGTCGGAGTTGTAGATGACCGAGCCGTCCTTCGTGGCGAAGAAGTACAGCCAATCTCCCTCGGCCGGGTTGAGCGCCGCCTCGATCGATGCCTCGCCCGGCGAGCCGATCGGTCCGGGCGGCAGGCCCGCGTGCTGGTACGTGTTGTACAGCGACGGGTTGGCGCGTTCCTCGGCCGTGGT
>CAYXFT010000340.1:0-2177 GCA_964464335.1 uncultured Aeromicrobium sp. | reverse complement strand
CGTGCCGGCGAGCGCGGCCGGATCGACACCCTGCTCCTCGGCGGCGACCTGGTACATGCCCAGCAGCCACATCGCGGTGGCGTTGATCGTCATCGAGGTGTTCATCTCGGACAGCGGGATGTCCTGGAAGAGCCGCCGCATGGCGCCCAGGTGCGGGATCGGCACGCCCACCTTGCCGACCTCACCGCGCGACAGGACGTGGTCGGGGTCGTAGCCGGTCTGGGTCGGCAGGTCGAAGGCGACCGAGAGGCCGGTCTGGCCCTTCGCGAGATTGCGACGATAGAGCGCGTTGGACTCGGCGGCAG
Source organism: uncultured Aeromicrobium sp. (assembly GCA_964464335.1). Classification (GTDB taxonomy): domain Bacteria; phylum Actinomycetota; class Actinomycetes; order Propionibacteriales; family Nocardioidaceae; genus Aeromicrobium. The sequence continues at coordinate 1,872 of CAYXFT010000340.1, read as the reverse complement.
AACTGTGACCGGCGTAGGTACGCATCACCCACGGTCGATCAGGCTGCACCTGCTTCTCGTGCGACATGGGGCCTAGGCTACCGCCGCCCATGCCGAAGGCGAGGCTGGCCTACCAGTTGGTAACGGTCAGGCGCCGCCGCGCTCGCCACCCGGCACCCACAGGACGTCGCCGTGTTCGCGGTTCGCGTGGCGCGCCAGGATGAACAGCAGGTCGCTCAGCCGGTTGAGGTACTTGGCCACCAGCACGTTGACCGAATCACCGTGCTCGTCGATGGCCGCCCACGCCGCGCGCTCGGCGCGACGCACGACCGTGCGGGCGACGTGCAGCTGCGCCGCGGCGGGACTGCCACCGGGCAGGATGAACGACCGCAGCTTGGGCAACGGGTCGTTGAACCGGTCGCACCACTGTTCGAGCCGCTCGACGTAGTCGGGCTCGACGCGCAACGGTGCGAACTCCGGATCGGGTACCACGGGGTTGCCGACGTCCGAGCCCAAGTCGAACAGGTCGTTCTGCACATGCGTCAGGACCGCGACGACGTCAGCATCGAGTCCACCGGTCGCCAGCACCACCCCGATCTGGCTGTTCGCCTCGTCGGTGTCGGCATAGACCACCAGACGCGCGTCGTTCTTCGACGTGCGCGACATGTCGACGAGGTTCGTGGAACCATCGTCGCCGGTTCGGGTGTAGATCCGCGTCAGGTTGACCATGCGGCCACCCTAGACGGCGGGGCTCACATCCAGTCGAGGGCTCGCTGCGAGAACGACGTGCGCGCGTCGGTGTCGTCAGCGTTGGCGGGAGCGGCGATCACGCCCACGGTGAGCCCGAGAGCGAGAAGAGCCGAAGCAATGATCTTCTTCATGACATCAGTGTGAACGACGGTTCGAATCACCGCAAGAAAACGCCGAGTTGCAGCGGTGAATTCATGCAGTTCTCATCATTGGGACGACACGATCGTGGTAGAGGTGTGACTCAGACCACGTTGTTGATACCCCGGCCGGGCGGCGAGGACTCCAGCCACGAGAGCAACCCGGTCAGCGAGTTGGGGCTCAGGGCGAACTGTCGCACCCCTTCGGAGTTCTCCGAGGCGACGATGACATGACCGTCATGCAGGGCGTAGGACTCAGCGCCCTCCGGCTCGCGCCGGCCCTCGATCAGGACGGCGCCCCGCTCGAAGCTGTGGCGAGGCCGCGGGGACAGCGAGAACGTGCGGTACCAGTCGACCACCGTGTCGCCGTAGACGCCGACGCCGAGCGTCCAGCCGGTGGCTGAATGCTCGACGCCGTGGTTGATGCTCAATTCGAAACTGACGCCCTTGCGCGCGATCCACCGCCGCCGCAGGATCAGTGCGGCGATGAACAGGACACCGAGGACGACGACGAACGCGAGGGAGTCGACGAGCCACAACCACAGCGGCATCGATCACTGCCTCGCGATCACCGTCAGGACGCCTTGCCGATGAGGCGCAGCTTGGCCTCGGCGCGCCGGATGGCGAGTTCGTCGTCCGCGGTTCGGGCCTTCTCCAGCTCGGCCGAGGCCGCGGCCTCGTCGACCTCCTCGGGCAGGAACGTGTCCTCGGACAGGATCGACACGTGGTCGGCGGCCACCGAGATGAACCCGTCGCCGACCGCGGCCTTGATCGTCTCTCCGCCCTCCTCGGGGAAGATCTCGACGACACCGGGCAAGAGCAGCGACAACAGCGGCGCGTGGCCGGACAGGACGCCGAGGTCACCCTCGACGGTGCGGGCGATGACCTCCTTGGCCTCTCCCGACCACACGACGCGGTCCGCGGCGACGAGCTCGATCTGCAATGTCATGAGGTGCTCTTCTGGATCTCGGCCCACTTCGCATCGACGTCGTCCAGACCGCCGCAC
>CAYXFT010000339.1:0-2207 GCA_964464335.1 uncultured Aeromicrobium sp. | reverse complement strand
CGATGATCTCGTCGGCGTCCTTGACGGGCTCCTTGGTGCCGGGCGCCAGCGGGGCGTTGGCCCGCTCGGCGATCTGCTTGGCCTTGGCCTTGTCGCCGAGGGCGTCGATCGCTGCGGGCGACGGGCCGATCCAGATCAGGCCGGCGTCGAGCACGGCCTGCGCGAACTGCGCGTTCTCGGCCAGGAAGCCGTAGCCGGGGTGCACGCTGTCGGCGCCACTGCGGGCCGCGACGGCGAGGATCTTGCCGATGTCGAGGTAGGAGTCGCCCGGGGTCGAGCCCTCCAGGGAGTACGCCTCGTCGGCCAGCCGCACGAACAGCGCGTCGCGGTCCGGCTCGGCGTAGACGGCCACGCTGGCGATGCCGGCGTCCTTCGCGGCGCGGATGACGCGCACGGCGATTTCGCCACGATTGGCGATCAGGACCTTCTGCAGGGGCTTGCTCACAACAACGACTCCTCGCGTCCGATTGCTTTCGCGAGTCTAGGGCTCGCGATCCGACACGCCTCAGGTGGCCCCGTCTGATGGACGGGGCCACCTTGGTCGCGAAGCGCTGTCGACTACTTCAGCGAGCACTTCTTGAGATCGACGCCGAGGTCCCCGCCGTCGTCGAACTTGCCGACCGCCGTGACGTCGTCGCCGACCGTGAGGGTCGCGAGTTCCTCGTTCGACATGCCAGAGCAGTTCACGGTGAAGAACTCGAAGTCACCGCCGCCACTGATCTGCAGGATGTACTTGTCGTCGTCCCAGAGCTCGGTGTCGATCTTCTCGACCGTGCCGCTGACCTGGATGTTCTTGCCCTTGTACTTCGTGTCCGCGGCCAGTTCATTGTCGGAGAACTCCTTGATGAGGGTCGCCGCATCGACCTTGACGGTCGCGACCTTCTTCTTGGGCTTCGTCGTGGCCTTCTCGGTCTGCTTCGCGTCGGTCGCCGTGTCGTCCGCGGCCGTGTCGTTCGAGGTGGAAGCAGTGTCGTCATTCGACGGGGAGGGGTCGCCTCCCCCGCTGAGAGCGCTGCTGATGACGATGAGAGCCACGAGCGCCAGCGGAATGATGAAGCGCTTCTTCTTGTACCAGGGCCGTGTGGCCTTGGCATAGGCCTTGGCCGCCTTGGCTGCGGCCTTGGGGTCCATGCCGGGCTGGTACCCCGGGGGCGTCTCTGTCATCGGTGCTTCTCTCCTTGCGAGGGGACGATTGAATCTTGAGGAGAATACACATATATGTGTAGCCTCTGGTCGTTTTCGCACTGGTTGGGTTACTTCCGGCCCAGCAGGCTTGGGGAATGCCCGATCGCGACGTCCTCGAGAGGATCGGCGCGAACGTTCGGGCAGAGCGGGCGCGCCGTCGACTCACCCAGGAACAACTCGCCGATCGGGCGGGCCTGGCCGTCACGCAGGTCGCGCGCATGGAGCGTGGCGAGGTCGACTCCGGGGTCACGAAGTACGTGTCGATCGCCCGAGCGCTCCACATGGACGTCTCGGACCTCTTCGAAGGGCTGGCCGTCGAGTGGGATCCGCGGCCGGCAGACGACCCGCGTGGTTAATAGCTGTTAACCTGTGCGCATGGACTTCGAGCTGTCGCGTGACCACGAGGACTTCAGGCACACCGTGCGTGCGTTCGCGCGCGAGCGCATCGCGCCGCACGTCGCCCAGTGGGACAAGGACCACCACTTCCCGATCGAGGTCGTGCAGGCGATGGGCGACCTCGGGCTGTTCGGCCTCACGGCGCCGGAGGAGTTCGGCGGGGCGGGCGGCGACTTCACGAGCCTGTGCCTGGCGATCGAGGAACTCGGCCGGGTCGACCAGTCGATGGGCATCACGCTCGAGGCCGGCGTCGGGCTGGGCATCAACCCGATCCAGACGTTCGGCACCGCCGAGCAGAAGGAGCGGTGGCTGCCCGATCTGGTCGCGGGCCGCGCCCTGGCCGGCTTCGGGCTGACCGAGCCGGGCGCCGGATCGGACGCGGGGGCGACCGCCACGAAGGCCGTGCTCGACGGTGACTCCTGGGTCATCGACGGGGCGAAGCAGTTCATCACGAACTCCGGCAGCGCGATCACCTCGCTGGTCACGGTCACCGCCCGCACCGGGACACGCGACGACCGCCGGCCCGAGATCTCCGCGATCATCGTCCCCGCCGGGACGCCCGGCTTCGTCGCCGAACCGGCCTACGACAAGCTCGGCTGGCACATCAGTGACACCCACCCGCTGAC
>CAYXFT010000338.1:0-2233 GCA_964464335.1 uncultured Aeromicrobium sp. | reverse complement strand
GCGGGATGTACTCCTCGCCGAGCACCGCGTACCACTCGCTGCGGCGCAGCCCGTCACCGGGTTCGGCGGCGTCCGAAACGACCTCGTTGACGACGTCGATGCCGATGAGCGGGTTGGTCGACGAGCCGAACGGACCATATGGTTCTTCGCTCAGCGACGCGGCGACGTTGAAGATGTGCTCGCGAAGCCGATCGCGAAGGAACTGCTTGTCATCTTCGGAGTTCGTCAGCGACGAGCCGTCCGGACGCTGGAAGAACCATGCGGGCGTCTGGCTGTGCCACAGCAGCACGTGGCCGTACACGCGCAGGTCGTTCTGCTGCGCGAAGTCCATGAGTGCGGTCGCCTGGCTGTGACGGCGGAACGTCTGCCCGTCGTACCATGCCTCGACCTTCATGTGATTCTCGGGCGTGATCTGGTTGAAGTGGTGCGTGAGCAGCACGGCCGCATTGCCGGTCGTCTCGCGCTCGTCGATCGCGGCACCGACGGCGAAGTCGACGGTGTCTTTCAGCGGCGTCAGGCTCGTGTCGACGACCGGGGGCTCGGGCACCCACACCTTCACACCGTCGACCTGGAAGACCGAGACATTGCCGCTCTGGTATTTCGTCTCGAAGTAGAGCTCGGCCGCGGAGTCGAAGACGGGCATCGTGAACTGCGCGCCGACCTTGACCCAGCCGTCGTTGCGCGCCGCGGTGATGGCGTGCAGGTTGGAGAAGGCCTCCGACGTGCCGTTCACGGTGTGGGCCGAGAGCGTCAGCTCACCCGGGGTCTCGCCGACGGCGAATCGCACCCACGCCTCGTACTCGAGCGTCGCACCGCCGATCGTCGGGAACGAGAGGACGTCGAACTGCAGACCGTCGCCGTCGCTGTCGCGGCCGGAGACCTGCGCGGCGAACGGGGTCTCCTCGGCGCCGCCGGCAACGACCTCGAGCGTCGGAGTCGTCGCATCCGGCTGACGGGGCACCCACCCCTGGAGCGTCTCGTCGTCGAAGTCGGTGTCGATGATGACCGTGCCGGGCACGGGGCCGGTCGGCGTCGTGGTCTCCTGAGTGATGAGGACGTCGTCGATGAGGAACTCTGCGGTGGCGCTGGTGGATTCGAGGTAGAGCGCGGTGGGCAGGTGGGCGGGTTCGACGGTGAAGTCGCCTTCGAGTTTGACCCATTCGGCGTCGGTGACGGCCACGCGTGATCCGACCCAGGGGTACTCGTTGTCGGCGCCGGGCTGGTTGACGCCGAAGTTGAACTGTGCGTCGGCCTGGCCGGCGACGAGCTTGACCCATCCGGAGACGTGGTAGGTGCCGGAGGTGAGCAGCGAGCCGGGCAGCGCGGGGCCGTTCCAGCCAGCGGTGCGGTCGGTGATCCTGAGCGCCTTGGCGCCGGAGTGCGCGTCGGCGTCGAATGCGAGAGTGCCCGAACCGCGCACCGTCCACGGATCCCAGTTCGCACCCTCGAAGTCACTCCATGAGACGAGAGCGTGGCCCGCGGGAACGGTCGGGGCGGTGGGGGTCTCCGCCGCCTCCGGCTTGGTGATGAGGATGTCGTCGAGGTAGAACACGGGGGTGTCGGCGCTCACCTCGAAGTAGACCTGCGTGTCGTTGGCGTCCGCGGTGTACTCGGCCCTGACCTCGGTCCACGTGTCCGCGGGCACGGCCTTGTTGCCGACCCACGTGAAGTCGTCCTTGACGACGAAGCGGGCTTCGGACGCCGCGCCGGGAACGAACACCCGCGCGGAGAACGTGTATTTCACGCCCTCCTGGAACAGGCTCGTGGGACTCTGCACGGTGTCGTGGCCGTTGACCCGGTTCGAGACGCTCAGCACCTTGCCGGCGCCGCCGGCGGGATCGGCGCCTACCGCGAGGGTCGGGCCGCCGCTCTGCGTCCAGGTGCCGGTCGTGCCGTCTTCGAAGTCGACAGCGGATACGACGACAGGATCGCCGGGCGCCGCGAAGGCGGCGGGGGCGACGAGGGGAGCGAGCAGGAGGGCGCTCGCGGCGATGATGGCGGAGAGTGCTCGGGGGGTGCGGCGGCTCACGGTGGGCGCTCCTTTGCGCGGAATATGTCGTCTTCGCAAACTAATCCGCCGAGCAGTCATTGGGACCGCACCGTTACGTAAACGTTGCGAAACTTCGCCGCAAGTTTCGATGTTGCTCGGCGCGGAGAGCGTACGCTCCGCACTCGGTGGGCGTCGGTGAGTCAGGCGACGAGCGGAGCAGTGCTGCCGCGGACGACGAGGTGC
>CAYXFT010000337.1:0-2257 GCA_964464335.1 uncultured Aeromicrobium sp. | reverse complement strand
CGGCATCTGGATGCCGGCCGCGACGCCCTGCAGCAGGCGCCCGACCAGCAGCACGATGCCGCTCGGAGCCATCGCGCACAGGATGCTGGTGAGGGTGTAGAGCGACAGACCGACGACGAACAGCATCCGTCGCGACCGCTGGTCGCCGAGTCGCCCCATCGGGACGAGCACGAGCCCGAAGGTCAGGACGAAGCCCGACACCACGAGCTGCAACTCGGTGGACCCGGCGTCGAAGGCCTCGGCGATCGAGGGCAGCGCGACGTTCACTTTCGTGAGATCGAGGATCGTGATGGCGGCGACCGAGACGCACACCCAGAACGCGCGCCAGCGTGCGGCCGGCGTGAGGGGGATGGCGGCCGTCGCGGGATGCGTCGGGGCGGGCCTGGCCGTACTGCGGTCCGTTTTCGACATCCTGCTCAGGTTAGTCCGAACGCTCGAGGCTGGGACAATGGGCCGGTGAGACTTCTCGTCGCGGCCCTCGAGGCCGAGCTCGTCGCGTTCCCCATCGACATCCCGGGTTTCGACCGGCTCGTGACCGGTCCGGGCAAGCTGCAGGCCACGTATGCGCTCACCAGGGCACTCGACGCCGGCGACTACGACGAGGTGGTCGTCGTCGGCACCGCCGGCGCCATCGACCCGCGGCTCGATGCGGTGGTGTACGACGTCACCGCCGCTCTGCAGCACGACGTGACCGACATCGACGGGATCGTCGGCCAGCACGTCTCGCTGCCCACGCGCGTGGAGTTCGGACGCGACGGCGAGACGATCGCGACCGGCGATCACTTCGTCGATGACGCCGAGGCCGTCGGCGTCATCCGCCCGCTCGGCGCCGGGCTCGTCGACATGGAGACCTACGCCTACGCGTGGGTCGCCGCTCAATTCGGCGTGCCGATCCGCGTGCTCAAGGCGGTGTCGGATCGGGCTCAGGACGGCGCGATCACCGATTGGCGGACCGCCGTGGCCGCCTGCAGTGCCCAGCTGCGCGAGCGGTTCCTGGCCGAGTACGGCGTGTAGCCGGTCAGGCCCCGTCGTCGCGGCCCGCGAAGATGCTGCGCAGCACGAGGAAGACGATGACGGCGACGACGCCGACGATCACGAGCTTGCCGATGAACCACAGCAGCGAGAACAGCACGTCGACCAGGATCCACGCGATGACGATGGCCGCGATGACGCCGAGGACGGTCCACACAGTGCTCTTGTTCACGCACCCAGCCTAACGGCGCAGCGTCCCCGGGGCGGCCCGGGGACGCTGCGCCGAACACCCTTCAGCAGGTCACGAGGCCCATTGCGTCCGCGGCCACGTGATGCGGGCGAGCGTCACCTGCCCGATCAGGGACGGGTGGAAGAAGTCCACATGCGAGATGTCGGTGGAGCTGAATGCATACCCCGCGACCGCGCCGCCGTCGTAGCGGCAGTTCGCGGTGGCCTGGCACACCTCGGCGAGCGCCGCGTTGTACTCGTTCACCCGCTGCTGCACCGCAGCGCGGCGCTCGACATCGACGGCCTTCGTGCTCGCCGGGTTGGCGAGCATCGACTGGCAGGTCTTCAGCAGTCCCCAGGAGAGCCGGGCCGCGATCTTGTCCTTGTTGATGTCGTACAGACGCTGCAGGCTCGGGATGCTGGCCACGAAGATCTGCGGTGCGCTCGACGACTGCGACAGTGTGGTCAGCGCCGCCTGGATGTTGGCCTTGAAGGTCGCCGTCGGGGTCATCGTCGCCACCGAGCTGGTGCACGCATCGTTCGCGCCGATCTCGATCGTCACGTACTGCACCTCGGCTTGGGCGGCCTTCTGCGCCTGTGCGTTCAGTCCGCTCGACTGCGCACCGGGCACCGCGTAGTTGTAGCCGGTCGGCGCGGCGCCGCCTCTCGCCGCCCTGAGCTTGAGCAGGTGCGATCCCACGAGGATGCTCGTCCCGGTGGACCAGCTGTGGGACGGACAGCCCTTCAGGTTGACGCACGACATCACCGCGAGGGTGATCGAGTCGCCCAGCGAGGCCATCTTGGTGACCGATGCGGGCGAGAGGGCGGCATTGGCCGCCGAGGCGGTGGAGAGCGTGCCGGTGACCACGAAGGCGGCCGCGACAATGCTGGCGAGGGTGCGGCGCACCCTGGTGGACATGCGCATAGCGAACTCCTTGACAGAGGTCTCGATGGCGCAATCGCGGCAGGCTGCCGCAACCCGTTCCACCGGGTTCGAAAGTTGATCGATGTCCCCAGAAATCGATACTGCGCGAAAGATACACCCATGCATCCGAGT
>CAYXFT010000336.1:0-2263 GCA_964464335.1 uncultured Aeromicrobium sp. | reverse complement strand
GCGTGCTCCTTAGGCCGCTCGGACACGCCACCGCCGGAGAGTTTACGTCAGGGACCCCGTCGCGACCCAATCGGGGGAGTCTTAAGGACTTCTGGTCATCCGCACAGGAACGTCACAGTCCGACCCGCTTGTCTGAAGCAGACGAGAGGACGGCGCATGAGCCACGACACCAACCCCGAGATGTTCGACCTGCACGACACCGCCACCACCCGGACGACGTACGTCTCGAAGGCGCGCCATCGCTCGACCCTGACGGCCGTGGCCGGGATCGGCGCGGCCTTCGCGCTCGGTGCCGCGGGCCTGACGTACGCCGCGACGGCGACCGGAGGCGCGACGCTCGCGGACGACTCCACGGCCCAGACCCAGTGGCAGGATCCCTCCGCCCAGGACGGTGGGCAGAGCGATCAGATGCCGCAACTGATCCCGCCGCGCACCGAGGGCCAGGACACGACGGCGACGTCGGTCGTCGACGCCACGGCGGAGCAGGAGCGTGGCCTCGTCTACATCAACACCGTTGTCGGGTACGACCAGGGCCAAGCGGCTGGCACGGGCATGGTGCTCACGTCGAGCGGCACGATCCTGACCAACCACCACGTCGTCGAGGGCGCCACGACCATCGAGGTCGAGGTCATCAGCACGGGCCAGACCTACGAGGCCGATCTCGTCGGCTACGACTCCTCCGCCGACGTCGCCGTCCTGCAACTGCAGGGCGCCTCGGGCCTCGACACGGTCGACCTCGACGAGTCCGGTGACGTCCAGGTCGGCGACGAGATCACCGCCGTCGGCAACGCCAACGGCGACGGCGGAGCGGCGAGCGCCTCGCCGGGCACCGTGACGGCGCTCGAGCAGCAGATCACCGCCCAGGCCGAATCCGGGTCCGAGGAACTCACCGGACTCATCCAGGTCGACGCCGACGTCATCTCCGGCGATTCCGGCGGCGCGCTCTACGACGACGACGGCGAGGTCATCGGCATGACGACGGCAGCATCGTCCGGATCCGCCGACATCACCGGCTACGCCGTTCCGATCGAGGACGCGATCGCCATCGTCGGCCAGATCGAGTCGGGCCAGGAGTCCGGCGGCGTGTCGGTCGGCGGTAGCGCCTTCCTCGGCATCCAGATGTCGTCGCAGTCCACGCAGCCGACGGTCGTCGGCACGGTCGACGGCTCCCCGGCGGCCGCTGCCGGCATCACCGAGGGCAGCACGATCATCGCGGTGGACGGCACCGGCGTCTCGACCGCCGACGAGGTCTCGTCCCTCATCGCCGCCCACGACCCGGGCGATGCGATCTCCGTGATCTGGGCCGACGCCCAGGGCCAGCAACACACTGCCTCCGTCACCCTCACCACCGGCCCGGTGGGCTGACGAAACCGCTGGCAGCGGATGCCGGTACGGATGGTGGTCAGCCGGGCTGGCTGATCGACAGCATCGTCTCGCTGAACAGGTCGATGGAGTCGTCCGCCGTGCGACCCGAGCCGGAACCGCCCAGCAGGCTGGCCAGCTCGGCGGCGGCGCGCTCGATGCGACTCTGCAGTGCGCCGTCGCCGCCGCTGCCCCAGTCGTGGGGCGAGGCGAAGACACCGGTGGGGACGACGACGGCCTGCAGGTACGCGAACAGCGGACGCAGGGCGAAGTCGATCACCAGCGAGTGCCGGGCCGTGCCACCGGTGGCGGCGACCAGGACGACCTTGCCCACCAGGGCGTCGTTGTCCATCGCGTCGATGAACGACTTGAACAATCCCGGGTACGAGGCCTTGAACGTCGGCACCGCGACGATCAGCCCATCGGCCTGACCGACCTGGTCGTAGACGTGCTGCAGGCGCGGGGCGGCGAAGCCGGTGAGCGCGGCGTCGGTGATCTCGTGCGCGAGCTCGCGCAGGTTCACGACCTCGACGGTCGCGGCGCCGCCGAGGGCGGCCCCGGTGGCGGCGGCGAGCCGGTCGGCCAGCATGCGCGTGGTCGAGGGCTCGCCGAGACCGGCGGACAGGACGACGATCTTGGCACTCATACCGTGGCCTCCTGCACCTGCTGAGCCTGCTGGGCCGCCGCGACGCGGGCGGCGTGGGTGGGTGCGTCCGGGACGTTCGCCCCGCGGCGCGCATCGAACTCGGCGCGCATCGTCGGCAGGATCTCGCCGAGCAGGTCCAACTGCTCGAGGACCGTCTTCAGCGGCAATCCCGCGTGGTCGACGAGGAACAGCTGGCGCTGGTAGTCGCCGAAGTACTCAGCGAACTCGAGGGTGCGCTCGAGCACCTGCTGAGGG
>CAYXFT010000335.1:0-2272 GCA_964464335.1 uncultured Aeromicrobium sp. | reverse complement strand
CAAGGCCAAGGAGCAGGTCACCCACTCGCTGGTCTACTCGTACAACGACCGCAAGACCCGCAAGGGCGACTTCCGTCGCCTGTGGATCCAGCGGATCAACGCCGCGGCGCGCGCCGAGGGCATCACGTACAACCGCTTCATCCAGGGTCTGAAGGCCGCCGAGATCGAGGTCGATCGCAAGATCCTGGCCGATCTGGCCGTCAACGACCCGGCCGCGTTCAGCGCCCTCGTCGAGGTCGCCAAGGCGAACCTCCCCGAGGACGTCAACGCGCCCAAGGCCGACACGGTCGCCTGAGCGACACGATCGACGCACCCGTGGCGAGCCCCGGCGAGCTCACCGTCCGTTCCGGACGTGTGAAGCACGCCCGGCGGCTCGCCACGCGTGCGTTTCGGCTCAAGACCGGCGAGTTCCTCGCCGAAGGTCCTCAGGCCGTCCGCGAGGCCGTCGCCGAGGAGGCGGTACTCGAGGTCTTCGCGACCGTCGAGGCCACCGAGCGCCACACCGAACTGGCCGAACGGACCGACGTCTGGCACGTCGTCACCGACGACGTCGTCGAGGCGGTCGCCGACTCGGTGACACCGCAGGGCCTCGTCGCCCGCTGCGCCAGCGTCCTGGGCACCTTGGTCGACGTCCCGGCCGAGGCACGACTCGTCGTGGTCTGCGCCGACATCCGTGATCCGGGCAACCTCGGTGCCGTGATCCGCTGCGCCGATGCCGCCGGCGCCGATGCCGTCGTCGTCGCGGGCGAGAGCGTCGATCCGCTCAACCCGAAGGTCGTGCGCGCCACGGCCGGATCGCTGTTCCACCTGCCGATCGTGGTCGAGGACGACCCGGTCGAGGCACTCGCCGCGCTGCAGGAGCGAGGGCTACAGGTTCTCGCCGCCGACGGCGCGGGCGACACCGGACTGTTCGACGCCGATCTCGACCTGGCTGCGCCGACCGCGTGGCTCATGGGCAACGAGGCGCACGGGCTTCCCGACGATCTCGCGGGGCTGGCCGATCGGGTCGTCGCCGTCCCGATCCGCGGTCGCGCCGAGAGCCTGAATCTGGCCACGGCCGCTGCCGTGTGCCTCTACGCCTCCGCCCGGGAGCAGGGCTAGGCTGCCACCCGTGCCCTTCGAGGACTTCCCGGACGGAGTGATCGTCGCCGACGCCGACGGCAAGGTGGTCGCGGCGAACCGTTGGGTTCGCTACTGGTCGCGCGCCGACGGTGACGAGATGCTCGGCATGGACCTCACCGATGCCATCCCGTTCGACGACCTGAACGGCAACTCCTGGTTCGACGTCGCCCAGCCGTACGACGGCCTGAACATCCGCACCCGGGTCAGCGAGTCCTCCTGGTACTCCCCGCGCGGTAGCGAGTACCTCATCACCGCGGCGCTGGTGCGCGAACGACCCGGTGGCAAGGTCGTCAAGGTCGTCGTCAGCATCCGCAACGCGCGGGTTCGTCTGCAGCGCGACCGCGAGAAGTCCGACATGGTCGCGACCGTCGCGCACGAGCTGCGGTCGCCGTTGACCGGGATCAAGGGCTTCACCGCGACCCTGCTCGGCCGCTGGGACGCGTTCACCGAGGAGCAGCGCCTGTTCATGCTGCAGACGATCGACGCCGATGCCGACCGCCTCAGTCGGCTCATCACCGAACTGCTGGACGCCGCCCGCATCGACGCGGGACGGCTGTCGCTGCGCACCGAGCCGGTCCAACTGGAGGAGATCGCCGCCCGGGTCCTGGGTTCGGTCTTCTCCACCGCCGAGAAACCGCCGGCACCGCGCGTCGAGGGCGACGTCCCCGTGGTCTGGGGCGACTCCGACCGGGTCACCCAGGTGCTCACGAACCTCGTCGAGAACGCCATGCGCCACGGTGACGGACTGCGCGAGATCGTGGTTCGTCCGGTCGCCCACGGCGACGTACCGGGGGTCAAGGTCATCGTGGTCGACAACGGCCCGGGCATCCCCGAGGAGTCGCGGGTGCGGATCTTCAGCCGGTTCTGGAAGTCCGGTCCCGGTGCCGGCAGTGGTCTGGGCATGTTCATCGTGCGCGGCGTCGTCGACCAGCACGGCGGCACGATCACGATCGAGGACGCCGAGGAGCGAGGCGCCTCCATCTGCGTGTGGTTCCCCGTGAACGAACCGGACACCATGGCACCCTGAGCACGCCGATAGACTGGAGGGCGTGTCTGCGCCCAATTCCGACTACGACCCGGTCGAGGTGACGCCCTTGCGCGCCGACGAGGTCGAACGCATGCGTGACGAGGCCCTCGCGGCCATCGCCGC
>CAYXFT010000334.1:0-2292 GCA_964464335.1 uncultured Aeromicrobium sp. | reverse complement strand
GCCGATGAGCGTCTCGTTGTCCGTGCCGAGCTTGGCGCGGAGGCGGCGGACGTGGACGTCGACCGTGCGGGTGCCGCCGAAGTAGTCGTAGCCCCAGACCTCCTGCAGCAACTGCTGGCGGGTGAAGACCCGGCCGGGATGCTGGGCGAGGAACTTGAGCAGTTCGAATTCCTTGAACGTCAAGTCGAGGGAGCGGCCCTCGAGCTTGGCCGTGTAGGTGACGTCGTCGACGACCAGACCGCTGGCGCTGATGACGTGGCTCTCGTCGTTCTGGCTCTCGCCCCCGGCGGCAACTCGTCCGATGCCCAGCCGCAGGCGCGCCTCCAACTCGGCGGGGCCGGCGGTCGTCAGGATCACGTCGTCCATGCCCCAGTCGGCCGCGGCGACCGTGAGGCCACCCTCGGTGAGGATCAGGATGAGCGGGCACTCGATGCCCGTCGTCCGGATCACGCGGGTGAGACTGCGCACCTGGGCGAGGTCGTGGCGACCGTCGACCAGCACCGCGTCGCACGGGGGAGCGTCGATGAGGGCACTCGCCTCCGCCGGGAGGATCTTGACGTTGTGGGGCAGCAGGGCGAGGGCGGGCAGAACCTCGACGGACGACTGGGTGCTCTTGGTCAGCAGCAGCAGGTGGGACACGTGAGTTGGCCTCCTATGCACGTCGAGGCCCCGACGAACCGAACGTTCATCGAAGCCTCATTGCATCGTCAACGATACTTCATGTGAAAGTGCGATGACCACAGGTGTCACCCACGTGAGAACGACGTCACACTGGTGACACACGCATCCGACGAGAGCAGGAATCCCGTGACCGGTCCCTTGGTGCTGGCCGTGGCAGTCGCCGCCGCACTCGGTCTCGCCCTCTTCCTGCGCTGGAAGGACGGGCGCTTCTCGCGCCGCCCCGTCGAGGATGCCGGCGAGCGGCTGGGACCGGCCGAGCTCGGTGTCGCACTGGGTGATCGGGCGACGCTCGTGCAGTTCTCCAGTTCGTTCTGTGCGCCGTGCCGGGCGACGCGGACGGTGCTCGGTCAGGTCGTCGAGCTCGTGCCGGGGGTGACGACGGTCGAGATCGACGCGGAGTCCGAGTTGGAGCTGGTGCGGCGGCTCGACGTCCTGCGCACGCCCACGGTCGTGGTGCTCGATGCGTCGGGCCGGGTCGTCAGCAGGGCCTCCGGGGCGCCCACCAAGGACCAAGTGCTCGTGGCATTGGATGCCGCCATTTCAGGTTGAATCGCCATCATGTCTCGCAATACGGACATATGTCCCACAGTATGAGATTCCGACGGGCTTTGCGGGCCTCCTGCCCCTAGGCTGTCCGCATGTTCACGACACACCTGACCCGACGCCGAGCGGTGGACAACTGCCGCACGCGTTCGGCGCTGTGTCGTATGCGCTGACCGTCTCGCGTTCTGCTCTCCACCTGTCAGCCCACCTCTCCTGTCCAGGAGCACCTCCATGTCTCTCGACACCTCTGTCGACCCGCGCGGTCTGCGTTTCGCCGCCGCGGTGACCGCCCTCGTGCTGGCGATCGTCCTCGTGACGCCGTCGCCGGTGCGTGAGATCGTCCTGGCCCTGCAGACCGTCGTGTTCGCCCTCGGGGCGTTCGTCTCGCTGTCCAGTTCGCCGTGGTCGTGGCTGTTCCGTACCGTCGTCCGGCCCCGCATCGGCGCGCCCACCGAGACCGAGGACGCGCGCCCGCCGCGCTTCGCCCAGGTCGTCGGCTTCGTGTTCGCCGTCGTGGGTCTGGTCGCGCTGCTGGCCGGTCTCACCACGGTCGGCCTCGTCGCCGTCGGCTTCGCCTTCGCCGCCGCCCTGCTCAACGCCACCACAGGCTTCTGCCTGGGCTGCGAGCTCTACCTGACCACCCGCCGCCTCGCCAAGCAAGTGGCCTGACGGCTCCCTGAACTCACCAACTCACTTCACCACCGCAAAGGAATCCACATGAGCCGCGAGAACTCCCTCGTCACCGCCGACTGGGTCGAAGAGCACCTGAACGATCCGAAGGTCGTCCTCATCGAGGTCGACGAGGACGTCGAGGCGTACGACAAGGGTCACATCCCCGGTGCCGTCAAGGTCGACTGGAAGAAGGACCTGCAGGACGGCGTCCGCCACGACTTCATCGGTCAGGACCGCCTCGAGGCGCTGCTGAGCGAGAAGGGCGTCTCGAACGACGACACGGTCGTCTTCTACGGCGGCAACAACAACTGGTTCGCGGCCTACGCCTACTGGTACCTCACCTACTACGGCCACGCCGACGTCCGCCTGCTCGACGGCGGCCGCAAGAAGTGGGAG
>CAYXFT010000333.1:0-2401 GCA_964464335.1 uncultured Aeromicrobium sp. | reverse complement strand
TGGTCGATCCGGTCGACCTCGACCTCAAGGTGGGTCGTGTGCGGCAACTGCGCCCGGGCCGCGACGATCGCCGCGGTGATGTCGGGCACGAGCGCCAGATGGTTGTCCTTCGCCATGACCGCCTCCGACAGGCTGAACCGGTGGTTGTGGCCGCCGCCGCAGCGCACCGCGTGGCGTTCGAGGGCCCGTAGACCCGGCGTGGTCTTGCGCGTGTCGACGATCCGCACGCCCGGGCCGGCCGCGGCCACGTGGGCAGCCGTCAGGGTCGCGATCCCGCACATCCGCTGGACGAGATTGAGCGCGATCCGTTCGCTGCGCAGCACCGCGCGGGCATTGCCGCGGATCGTCGCGAGCCGCTCGCCCGGCGCGAACGCGTCGCCGTCGCCGACCCACAGGGTCACCTCGGCGTCCGGGTCGATCGCGGTCATCGCGACCTGCACGACCTCGGCGCCGGCGAACACCCCGGCCTCCCGGGCGACGAGATCGGCCGTCGCGACGGCGTCGACGGGGACGAAGACCTCGGAGGTCAGGTCACCGTGCGGGGCGTCCTCGTCGAGGGCCGCCTCGACGACCCGCTGGATCTGGCGGCGCTCAAGCATGGGGCACCTCGCGGACGGCCGCGGAGTGGACGGCCCACGAGGGGTCCGTGGCCGGGAAGTCGCGCCGGAAATGGCCGCCTCGGGACTCGCGGCGGGCCAGCGCCGCCGTGACGACGCCCCGGGCGACGACCAGCAGGTTGGCGTCCTCGGCGGACTTGGCGTCGGTGACTGCGGGCGCGGTCCAGCGGTTGAGCACGTCGAGCGCCTCCTGCAGGTCGGTCGCGGTGCGCGACAGACCCGCCGCGTCCCACATGACCTGCTGCAGGTCGGTCCGGCCGAAGGCTTCCGTCCCCGCAGCGACGTCGATGACCTCGGGGGCGGCCCACTCGGCGTCGAACGTACCGACGGGCAGGTCGGGATCGAGGATCGCGTCGCCGACGCGCCGGCCGAACACCGCACCCTCAAGCAGCGAGTTCGAGGCCAGCCGGTTCGCCCCGTGCAGTCCCGTGCAGGCGACCTCGCCGACGGCGAACAGACCCGGCACCGACGTGCGACCCCACAGGTCGGTGCGGACACCGCCCATGAAGTAGTGCGCGGCGGGCGTGACGGGGATCGGGTCGCGAGACCAGTCGAAACCGTGGGCGCGCACCACCGCGTCGATCGTCGGGAACCGGCGGGCCAAGAACTCCGCACCCAGCGCCGTGGCGTCGAGCCGTACGGGCGACCCGCCCTGACGGGCCATCTGGTCGGCGATGCCGCGGGCGACGACGTCGCGCGGGGCCAGCTCGGCGTCGGGGTGCACGTCGACCATGAACCGGAGGCCGGCGTCGTCGACCAGCACCGCGCCCTCCCCGCGCACGGCCTCGGACACCAGCGGGTTGCCGGGAACGGCCAGCGACGTCGGGTGGAACTGGTAGAACTCCAGATCGGCCGCCACGGCACCGGCGCGCAGGGCGATCGCCAGACCGTCGGCGGTCGCGACCGCGGGGTTCGTCGTGTGCGGGAACAACTGGCCCGCTCCGCCGGTGGCCAGCACGACCGCGTCGGCCTCGACGACCTGCGACGCGCGGGCACCGCCGAGCAGCCGGACGCCGCGGACGCGGCCGTCGCGCTGGACGACGTCGACGACCGTCGTGTCCTCCAGCACCCTGACGGCGCTCGCGCGGAGCCGGGCGATCAGGGCCGTCGCGATCGCGGCTCCGGTGGCGTCGCCGCCGGCGTGCAGGATCCGCTCGTGCGAGTGGGCCGCCTCGAGTCCGCGGGCCAACTGGCCGCCGCTGACGTCGAAGAGCACGCCTCGGGCGATCAATTCGGCGACCGCCTCCGGCCCTTCGGCGCACAGCACCTCGGCGGCCTCGTCGTCGGAGAGTCCGGCCCCGGCCGCGAGCGTGTCGGCCACGTGCGACGCGACCGTGTCCTCCGGATCGGTGACGACGGCCACGCCGCCCTGGGCGTAGAACGTGTTGGACTCGACGAGTCGGGTCTTGGTCACGAGCGTGACGGTCACGCCGGGGCGGGCCACGACGTCGAGCGCCGTGGTCAGTCCGGCGACTCCTCCGCCGACGACGACGATGTGGGTCATGGCTCAGTTCCTCGGCAGGGCCGCGAGCATCCGCTCGAGGGCGACCTTGGCGTGCGCGGCGACGTCGTCGCCGACGACGATCTCGTTGCGGACCTCGCCCTCGACGAGACCGTCCAGCACCCACGCCAGGTAACCCGGGTGGATCCGGTACATCGTCGAGCAGGGGCACACCACCGGATCGAGGCAGAAGATCGTCTTGTCCGGGTGCTGGGCGGCGAGCCGGTTGACCATGTTGATCTCGGTGCCGACCGCGATCACCGCGCCCGGCGGCAGCGCCGCG
>CAYXFT010000332.1:0-2413 GCA_964464335.1 uncultured Aeromicrobium sp. | reverse complement strand
CGCCGTACTCAAACAAGCTCGCCCGCATTCTTGTCCTCAACCGTCTTGCCATCTTCCAGGACCTCCGCCTCACCCTCCACCTCCCGCCGCCTCCGGACGTCATGATCTGGATGTCCATCGCCAGCATGTCCGAGCCCGAGGCCGACTCCGACGAGGACTGATCGCTAGGCTCGCACGCATGACGGATGGCCTGTTCGACCTGCCGGACCAGCCGTCGAACCGACCCCACTCCGGCGGGACGCTCGCCGGCAACGCGCACTCCAGCGCACCGCTGGCGGTCCGGATGCGCCCGCGCACGCTCGACGAACTGGTCGGCCAGCAGCACCTGCTGGCTCCGGGCTCGCCGTTGCGGCGGATGATCGAGGGCGACGCGCCGCTGACCGTCCTGCTGTGGGGACCGCCCGGTACGGGCAAGACGACCCTCGCCAGCCTGATCAGCCAGCAGACGGACCGGCGGTTCATGGAGGTCTCGGCGGTCAGCGCCGGGGTCAAGGAGGTCCGCGAGGTCATCGCCGGCGCTCGCCAGGCGCTCGCCAACACCGGCCGCGAGACGGTCCTGTTCGTCGACGAGGTGCACCGGTTCAGCAAGGCTCAGCAGGACGCGCTGCTGCCCGGTGTCGAGAACCGCTGGGTCAGCCTCGTCGCCGCGACGACCGAGAATCCGCACTTCAGCGTCATCTCGCCGCTGCTGAGCCGGTCGCTCCTGCTGACGCTGGAGTCGCTCACCGACGACGACATCGCGACCCTGGTCGACCGCGCCGTGGTCGACGAACGCGGGCTGGGCGGCACCGTCGGTCTGTCCGACGAGGCGAGGGACCACCTCGTCCGGCTCGCCGGCGGAGACGGTCGCCGCGCACTCACCTACCTCGAGGCCGCGGCCGGGGCCTCGATCGACCAGGGCCACGCCGAGATCAGCGTCGACGACGCCGCGCTGGCGGTCGACAAGGCGGCCGTGCGGTACGACCGGCAGGGCGATCAGCACTACGACGTGACGAGTGCGTTCATCAAGTCGATCCGCGGCTCGGACGTCGACGCGGCGCTGCACTACCTCGCCCGGATGGTCGAGGCGGGGGAGGACCCGCGCTTCATCGCCCGGCGTCTCATGATCCACGCCAGCGAGGACATCGGGATGGCCGATCCGACCGCGCTCCCGCTCGCCAACGCCACCGCGCAGGCGGTCGCCATGATCGGGTTCCCCGAGGCCAGGATCCCGCTCGCGCAGGCCGTCATCCACCTGGCCACGGCGCCGAAGTCGAACTCCGTCGTCCGGGCGATCGACGCCGCGATGGCCGACGTCCGGGCCGGCAAGGTCGGTGCCGTGCCGCCGGCGCTGCGCGACGCCCATTACTCCGGCGCGAAGAAGCTGGGCCACGGTCACGACTACGTGTACGCCCACGACGACCCGCGCGGCGTCGTGTCCCAGCAGTACGCGCCCGACGACGTCGACGGGTCGGACTACTACCTGCCCGGCGGACACGGCGCCGAGGGCGCGATCGCGGAACGGCTGAGTCGCATCCGCGCCATCCTGCGCGACAGGTAACCTCGTTCACATGTCCCCGCAGGTCCTGATCCTCCTCGCCACGGCCGTCCTGGCCCTGGTCGCGGTGACGGCTGCGGTCATCGCCTTGCGCGCGGTCCGCGAGCTGCGAAGCCACGCGGAACCTCCCCGACCCGCTGAGTTGCACGTTTCGACCGCTCAAACAGCGGTTTCGGTGCCGCAACGTGAAACTCAGCGAGAGCCCGAGCCGCCCCTGGAGGTCGTGCGGGTCGTCGAGGGCCGGGTGATCGTGCAGCCGACGCAGTCGCAGGTCGTGGCGGCCACCATGACGCGACCCTCGGTGCGGATCGGGATCCTCGCCTCGGGCGTCGCGCATGCGCTGCGCGCCGAGAGCCGCGATCGGATCACCGCGCTGATGCGCCGCGAGTACCACTCGCGTCGTCGCGCCCGCCAGCGGGCGGCCCGGGCCGCAGCGCGCGCCACGAACACGCCGCCGGCCACGGAACAGGGTTGGGTGGGCTCGTGAGTACCCGCATCGTGTGGTTCGTCGCCGGCACGGCCGCCGGCGTCTACGCCAGCGTCAAGGCCCGCCGAGCCGCCTATCGGGTGTCGATGCCCGGCCTCGTCGACCAAGCCGCCGCCCTCGGTTCCGGGGTGCGCGCGTTCAACGCCGAGGTGCGCGAGGGCATGCACGCCAAGGAACACCAGATCCGCACCAGAACACTTCTTCCCGAACTCACCACCAAGGACGATTCCTGATGGAAACCGCTGAGATCCGGCGCCGATTCCTCTCCCACTTCGAGAACGCCGGCCACACGGTCGTGCCCTCGGCCCCGCTGCTGTTCGACGACCCGAACCTGTTGTTCGTCAACGCCGGCATGGTGCCCTTCAAGCCCTACTTCCTGGGCCAGGAGA
>CAYXFT010000331.1:0-2424 GCA_964464335.1 uncultured Aeromicrobium sp. | reverse complement strand
GGCCGGCGCCGGTCTCGGTGGTCAGGCGTGTGACGCCGTTGATCGCGTTGTAGTAGACCTGTGGCACCGACGTGTTGGTCTTGTGCGAGCCGGCCGGCGAGACGCCTTCGTACTTGTAGTAGATCCGCGCCGAGGTGCCGAGCGCCTTCTCCCAGCGGCGCGCGCGCACGAGGGGCGACGGACGGTACTGGCGGTAGACCTCGCGCACGGGCTCGGGAATCTCGATGAAGCGTTCGGCGCTGACCTCCTGCATGATCAGCTCCGGCGGGAACAGGGGCGCCAGGTCGTCGGGTCCGACCGGTTCGTGGGTACCGGGATGCAGCGGCGGGGGCGGCGGCGTCGGCAGGTCGGCGACGATGTTGTACCAGTGCGTCGGCAGCTCCGACTCGTCCAGCAGGAACCTGACCTGATCGCCCATCATGTGACCTTCCGTTCGCCCCGAATGTCGTCGCGCCGAGCCTAGCGGCGCCCCCGGACACCGAGTCGGTTACATCTCCCTCGGTGATCGAGTAGCCGGCGAGGAACGAGCCGGCGTATCGAGATCCGGATCGCTGTCGGCCCTGGTTTCGACAGGCTCAACCACCGAGAGTGCCGACGAGTCGGTCGTGGTTCCGACCAGCTCAACCACCGAGCGGGCCCGGGTGAGCGCCACCCATCCGATTCGCCGACGGCATGCCCGAGTTCCAGATCCGCGGCACCCGGCAACGCAACCAGCGCTACGAACCACTCATCGCATGATCGCGGCGGGCGTCGGCCAGGATCCCGACGACGACGGGCACGGTCAGCAATGCGGCCACGGAGGTGAGGCCGGCGAAG
Organism: uncultured Aeromicrobium sp.; assembly: GCA_964464335.1. Taxonomy (GTDB): domain Bacteria; phylum Actinomycetota; class Actinomycetes; order Propionibacteriales; family Nocardioidaceae; genus Aeromicrobium. The sequence goes on along the minus strand of CAYXFT010000331.1, from coordinate 1,608 downwards.
CTCCAGGTGGCCACCAGGAGACCTGCGAGCAGACCGCCCGCGGCCCCGGCGAGGTTCATCGTCAGGTCGCTGAACCCCTGCACGAGCGGCCGCACCCGCGAGTCCAGGCTGCGGGTCAGCAGGGCGGCGCCGGCGATGACCGACATCGACCATCCCACGCCCAGCAGGATCAGGCCGATCGTGATCTGGGTGTCGGACTCGCCGGCGGTGCCCGCGATGCCGCACGCCAGGATCAGCACGGCCTGACCCATCAGGATCGTCGGTTCGGGTCCCCAGCGATCGGTCAACCAACCGAACACCGGCGACAGCGCGAACATGCCCGCGATGTGCAGGCTGATCGTCAGGCCGATGACTTCCAGCGCGGCGCCGTGGTCCTGCATGTGCACCGGTGTCAGGGCCATCACCGAGACCATCACGGCGTGGGAGAGCGCGACGGCGGCGATCGCCAGCGCGACCCGGCCGCGCACGTACGGCAGGGCCGAGAGGATCCGCGGCGCACGCCGGCCGGAGGCGGCCGTCGGTTGGAGCGGGTCAGGGCGCAGCAACACCCACGTCAGCAGGCCGGCCACGGCGAACGCAATGACCGAGAAGACCTGAGGGCCGGCCAGATCGGGGATCCCCAACGCTTCGGCGACCGCGGCGCCGGGGCCGGTGAGGTTCGGTCCGGCGACCGAGCCGATGGTCGTCGCCCACACGACCAACGAGATCGAACGACCGACGTCGGCCGGTTGCGCCCGATCCGCGGCGGCGAAGCGCGATTGGAGGTTCGCCGCCGTGCTGGAGCCGAACAGCATGAAGCCGAGCAGCAGCACCGGCAGCGACTGCCACTGGGCACCCGCGACGACCGTGAGCGCCCCGAGCGCACCGCCGAGCCACCCGAGGGTCAACGCCGGGCGCCGGCCCCGATGCACCGCCAGATTCGACAGCGGGACGGTGAACAGCGCCGCCCCCAACGTCATCGCCACGACGGCCATGCCAGCCCAACCGGCCGAACCGGAGACCTCCTTGACCAGCAAGGCGCCGACCGCCAGACCAGCACCGTTGCCGATGCCGCCGACCACCTGGGCCAGGGCCAACGTCCCGATCGTCCGGCGCTGTGCCGGCCAGACAGGAACTGTCGGTGACGAGGTCACCTCAGGCCCAGATGGTGACGCGCTCCGCGGGATCGAGCCACAGGTCGTCGCCCTCGGTCACGCCGAACGCCTCGTAGAACGCCTCGACGTTGCGGACGACCTGGTTGCACCGGAACTCCGGCGGCGAGTGCGGGTCGACGGTGAGTCGGCGGATCGTCTCGGCCGGCCGCACCTTGCCCTGCCACGCGAGCGACCACGACAGGAAGAACCGCTGGTCGGGGGTGAATCCGTCGATTTCGACGGGCTCCTCTCCCTCGGTCGCGAGCTTGAACGCCAGGTAGGCGATGCCGAGGCCACCGAGATCGCCGATGTTCTCGCCGATCGTCAACGCGCCGTTCACCGTCTGACCGTCGGTGCCGTCGGGGGACAGGTCGTCGTACTGGCCGATGATCTTGGCCGCGAGCGCGTCGAAGGCGGCCCGGTCCTCGTCGGTCCACCAGTTCCGCAGTGCGCCCGTGCCGTCGTAGTGCGAGCC
>CAYXFT010000330.1:0-2433 GCA_964464335.1 uncultured Aeromicrobium sp. | reverse complement strand
CCCGCACGCACTACAACGGCACCTGGAAGCCCTGGGCCGAGGAACTGCCGCCGCGACTCCAGACCACCGGCGAGTACACCTCCAATTGGAACGCCGTGTTCGCCCCCGGCTGGTACTGGTCGGACGGCGACACGCTCAACAACCCGCCCGAACCCGGCACGTGGTTCTACGGTGGCCCTCAGTACCACGAGGGCGGCAACCGGGCGACCCAGTTCGTCTATGAAGTCGGCGGGGTTTACCCGACAGCACCGGGGCTCGGCTGGTCGCGCTACTTCGACGGCACGTCCTGGGGTGCGTGGCGACGGCTGATGTCACCGCACATCAACGAGAACCGGGATCAGGGGAGCGTCTATCTCGACACGGCAGACGCACCTGGAGGCCCGCCCTCGACGTACATCGCCGTCAACGACCCCGCGGGCTCTTTGCCCGAGGCGATGTGGGTGCGGAGCAACAACGTCACGCTCCTCCGGATGCCCAAGACCTCCCAGCCGATGACGCTGAGTGATACCGGGTGGCTGACGTCGGGTGTGGGGTTCGCGGCGGCGACGGACTTCACACTGAACTCCTACCGAGTGCGGCAGTTCGGGGACGGGCATGTTGTCGGCCTCATCTCTCTCACGTACACCGGCGCGACCCTCACGCCCGACGCGCTGGGCAACATCCCGGACAAGGCGATGTTCACCCTCCCGAGCGGGTGGCAGAACGTGATCACGGACGGTACCGGCTGGCCCGCTCTCGGGCACCGCGCAGGCTACTACTCGCTGTTTCTGCGCGTCCTGGCCAGTGAGTACCGCATCGCAAACATCAGCACCGGAGCGACCATCGTGTCCGGGCACGTCCTCCACGTCAAAATCGACCACTACGCATCCTGAGGAGCGCCATGTCCTACGCCAATATCGCCGCGATCACGCAGAGCACGTCGCTCGCTCAGCGCCTCACCGCCTGCGCCGCCGAGGAGAAGAAGGAGAAGCCGTACTCGTCCTGGGTGTACGAGCACATCTGGGAGATTGCCGCGTCGCCCGGCTGGGCCGACAAGTGGGCCTCCGCGGTCGCCAACGAGAACCCCGATCCGGGCGCAGACGAGTCGGTCATCACGGATGGCGACATCCTCGCCACCGTGCAGTCCATCGTGGACCCCGAGCCCGGCCCCGAGGTGTGAGATGGGCTACGCACTTCCGACTCCCACGTCTTACGTGTCGGCGGACTACCACAACCATCGCTACGAGCGGAACCCGCCGTCGAGCGAGCCGGGCACCGACTACGGGTGCGGCTACGGCTCCGCCGTCTACGCGCCCGCCAACGGCGTGGTGGTGGACATCCAGACCTCGCCGTCCGGCGGCACGGGCCGCTACGTCGCCATCGACTTCGACGACGGGCGGCGCGGGCGCGCCCTGCACCTGTCGGCGACCGGCGTGTCCGTCGGCCAGCGCGTCAGCCGCGGCCAGCGGGTCGCCACCAGCGGCGCATCGGGATACGGGGACGACTGGTACTACGGGCCTCACGCCCATCAGACGCTGTGGAACTTCCACGGCTACTCGTTCTGCGCGTCCTGCACCATCGACTTTGAACTGTACGTCGGCTCCGGCCCGACGCCCACCCCTGAACCGCCGGACGATGATGAGGAGGACGACATGTCCCAGCGAGGAATGAAGGGTGCCGCCTACAAGCGGTCCTCGGACGGCGTGACCGTCTACATCCTGTTCAACGAGGAGTCCGGCTTCTGGGTCGAGCACTCCGGCGTGGCGGGCTCGTACAACAACGCCATCGCGCAGTGCTGGCTGACCGGCTCCTGGCCGACCATCACCCAGGGTCACCGCAACGTGCTGGTCGCCAAACTGGACCAGGTGAAGCCGTCGGCAGGCGCGTCCACGCTCTCTGCCTCGGTGGACGAACTGGCCGTGGCGATCACCAAGGCGGACGCGGCGGAGGCGCAGGCGCTGGACGAGAGCGACGAGGCGGTTCATGTCTGAGATTCACGTCACCGTCGGCGCGGACGTGGACGGCGACCTGGTGCTCGCGCAGACCGCCGTCGCGGTGATCCCGCCGGACTACGACCAGCGCGACATCGACGCGCTGGTGGTGCGCACCGTCGAGGACACCGCGTTCGACGGCGTGCAGGCCACGTACGGGCGTCAGCCGACCCGGCGGGCGCTGATCGCCGCCGCCGCCCGACTCAAGGCGCTGGAGGCGCTGGTGAACCGGATGCCGCAGGACGGCGTCACCGGACAGCACCGTGCCCGACTCCGCGCCATTTTCGCGCTCACGAACGAGGAGGCCATCGCCCAGTACGGCGAGGACCCGGAGGGTGGCTGACGAGGACGAGGAGCGGCCCCGCTGGTCCCTCACCTGGCTCCTGCGCATCCAGCGCACGGGGCACAATCGAAGAGAACCGCCAGCTGGCAGCGATGTGCCTCAGCCGCGTATGGTCTGGAA
>CAYXFT010000329.1:0-2440 GCA_964464335.1 uncultured Aeromicrobium sp. | reverse complement strand
TCCCGCCGAAGAAGCTGTCGCTCGAGCAGTGCCTGGAGTTCTGCCGCGAGGACGAGTGCGTCGAGGTCACCCCGACCGCGGTGCGCATCCGCAAGGTCGTCCTCGACCAGGGCCTCCGCGCCCGCGCCGCCCGCGGACGCAAGTGACCGACGCGCCAGCCGGCGCCGCGTGGGACGAACTGATGACGCTCGTCGACCACGTGGCCGCCGGGCGCGCCCACCTGCCCACCCCGGCCTCCGTCGAGGACCTGGTGGCCCGCGGCCAGGCCGAACGCACGATCGACTCGGAGTTGCGGGTGCCGGACACTGCGCGCTGGATCGTGGGCCTGCTGGCCGGGCACGGCCACCTGCGCCACCATGTGACGGCCGGCTCCTCCGCCGAGCGCGACGCCGCCGACCTCCGCCTGATCCTCACCCGCTGGCTCCACCCCGCCCGGCCTCGCTGAGCGGCTGGAACTGTCCACCCGCGACCGCATACAGTGCCACTTGTCAATAGCGTGTGCCACACACTATCGTGCGAGGTATGGACGACCTGACCCAGCAGCACCTGCAGGAGTTGCGGCGCGGCACCGTTTCGCTGGCGTCGCTGCTGTCCCTGCGTGAACCCGGGTACGGGTACGGCCTGCTCGAATCGCTCAATGCGGCCGGCATCACGGTGGACGGCAACACGCTGTACCCCTTGCTGCGCCGCTTGGAGAAGCAGGGGCTGCTGACCAGCGAGTGGAACACCGACGAGGCGCGGCCGCGGAAGTTCTACCGCACCAGCGCCGAGGGCGACCGGCTCGCCGCGGCGCTCGTCGCCGACTGGCACGCGATCGACACCGCGCTGACGCGGTTCACCGACGGAGGAGCACGATGACCACGCTGACCGACCGTTACGTCCACGCCGCCACCCGCTGGATGCCCGGCCGCACCCGGCAGGAGGTCGAGGCCGAACTGCGCGAGCGCATCGAGGACACGCTCGCCGCGCACGACGGAGGCCCCGATGCCGAACGCGAGGTGCTCGAGGAGCTGGGTGACCCGCTGGAGGTCGCCGTCACCTACACCGGCCGCGAGCCCGTCCTGATCGGCCCGCGCTGGTTCTTCATCTGGCTGCGGCTCGTCCTGCTGCTGCTCGCGATCGTGCCGCCGATCGTCGCGGCCGTCTCGCTGGTCGCCTCGGCGATCGAGGGCGATTCCCTCGGCGCGATGATCGGGAGTGCCGTCGGCGCACTCTGGTTCACCGCCGTGCAGATCGCGTTCTGGACGACTCTCGTGTTCGCGGCCCTGGAGTGGACCGGCGTCATCCCCGAGGCCGACGAGGCATGGACGGTGGACCGACTGCCCGAATCAGCCGGCACCCGGCCGGGCGTCGCGGAGACGACGGCCGCGGTGGCGTTCCTGGCGGTGTCCGCGACCCTGCTGGTGTGGCAGCAGTTCGGGTCCCCGTTCACCGAGGACGGCGAGACCATCGCGGTCCTCGACCCAGACCTGTGGTCGTGGTGGATCCCGGCTGTCCTGGTGCTGTTGGCCCTGGAGGCCGCCCACGCGATCTGGGCTCACGTCGCGGGCTGGACCTGGCCGGTCGCGGTCACCAACGCGGCGCTCGCCCTCGCGTTCGCAGTCATCACCGTCCCGGTCCTGCAGGACAACGCGATGGTCAATCCCGAACTCGTCCGGCATCTCGACTGGAGCCCGGCCGTCGTCGAGCAGACGATGAGCTGGATCGTGGTGGGCGTGATCGTGGTGACCGTGTGGGAGATCGCGGACGGCTTCCTCAAGGCCCGGCGCGCGGCCCGGGTCCGCTGACGCTCAGTAGCTGGAACCGCGCAATTGGGCGAGGTAGACGAAGGCGCCGAGGGTGCCGAGCAGTGGCAGCATGCCGATCGGGTTGTGCCACACGACGTCGATGAACACGGCCAAGGACAAGATCACGAGCCAGATGTTCTTGGGCAGCGTGTCGGACATCTCGAAGTCGTATTGCTTGCGTCGGACGCAGTCCACGAGGGCGAAGACCTTGGTGCAGAGCAAGGCCAGCCAGATCGCCTGCGTCACGATGAACATGGCCAGAAGACTACGGCGGGCACCACAGGGATGTGGTGCCCGCCGTCGAACTGAGGGAGATGACGTGCGTCAGGAGGTCGCCTCGGTGGTCGGCTCCGGCGCGGCCGGAGCCTTCGTGGCCGGAGCCGTCTTGGCGGCGGTCGTCGCCTTCTTGGCCGGGGCCTTCTTGGCGGCCGGGGCCTTCTTGGCGGCCGTCGTCGCCTTCGCGGCGGCAGCGGTCGTCTTCTTGGCGGCCGGTGCCTTCTTCGCCGGAGCCTTCTTGGCGGGCGCCTTCGTGGTCGTCGCCTTGGCGGTCGTCGACTTCTTGGCGGCGGTCGTCTTGGCCGGAGCCTTCTTGGCGGGAGCCTTCTTCGCGGGGGCCTTCTTGGCCGCAGGAGCCTTGGTCGCGGGGGCCTTCT
>CAYXFT010000328.1:0-2461 GCA_964464335.1 uncultured Aeromicrobium sp. | reverse complement strand
GTGCGGGCGATGGCGGGGAGCGTCCCTCCGAAGGGAGCGTTGGACGTCCAGGCCACCTCGAGCCGAACAGTGGCCGACAGGTCGAACGTGCCGGCATCGCTGGACGCGGAGGAGTGCCGGTAGGTGTGGGTGCAGTTGCTTGCCTCCTCGGCCGCTCCCGGAGTCCATGCCGTGCCCGGGCCCGTGCACACGACGCCTTCGCCGTCGCCAAGCCCCCAGGTGACCGACACCGGTCGGGCGGTCACGGTCGACCAAACCCTGCCGGCCTGCGCCGTCGCGGTGTAACCGTGCCACCAGCCGCCGTCGATCCACAGCCACGTCGGGATCTGCACATACAGACGGCCGGCTTCCGAGGGGCTCGTCCTGATCGCTGGCGGAGCGATCTGAACCGAGGCCAGAGCCTGCTGGGCGAGAGCCAGGGGATCGACGAGGCCGCCTTCAGGGATGATGAAGTAGCCGCCGACTTCGACAGCACCGACGCCTTCGCACCAGTACTCCAACCACCGTCCGGTCTCGGAGTGCTGCGTCTCCAAAGAGTCGACGTCGTAGATCGACGTCTGGAAGTCGTCCTCGATCACGACGTGCCACTCACACGGGGGACCGGTTCCCCCGCCACCACCACCGGACCCACCGCCTCCCCCCGGAGACGTGGTCCCATCGCCGGCCGTCGCGGTCGGGTCTCCCTCGCCGTCGACGTAGGCGCCACCGCCGCCACCGGGTGGGCGCTCGTCGGCGCCAGCGGGTGATGCGACCAGGACGATGAGCGTCGCCGCTACGAGGCCGATCAGGAAGCGAGCGCGCATCCGGCCACCCCCTCGAATCGCTGGAGAAGTCGGGCGGCCGACACCTTCCACACGCCGTCGACGCGGGTCATCTCGGCCTGGACGTTGTGGGTGTTGACCTGGTCGTTGACCACCTCGCCGGTGTCCCGACGAACGACGACGCCGTCGGCCACGACGCACTCCTGCACGACGGCACGGTCGCCTTCGATCTCGACGACGGTGACCCGTTGGATGTTGTGCGGCTCGGCAGCACGCTGGAAGGCAAGGCCCTCGTCGAGGTTCGACTGCGTCTCGGCGACCACCGTCTCGAGCTGTTCGCCAGTGGCGTACTCGCGAAGCGCGGGGTCGTTCGGATCGGGCGTGCCGGAGTTCGCTTCGAAGCGGGCGTTCCAGTAGCCGATGTAGCGGTCGATCACCTCCTGCTCTGCGGACGTGCCGGGAGCGGTCGTCGCCGTCGACGCACCCGCAGATGTGGTGGTCTCGCTCGTGGTCGAGGTGGTCGATGTCGACGCGTCCGTAGTCGTGGTCGACGCAGGGCTCGCTTCGCCGTCGTCGCCGCAACTTGCCCCGGCCAACAGCAGCGCGGCTGCGGCGCACACAGCCGCCGCGCGGTGCCTCGAGTGATCGAACCAAGGCATGGTCGTGCCTCCTCGTCCGGGGGGACCCGGACCCAGCGTCCGCTGGCCCATCGAGATGGGACGGCGAGGGGCCGATGCCGTGCGGCAGAGGCCGTGGAAGACGCCGGGTTGGGAGGTCCGCCTCGTATCGGTCAGGCAGACAAGACCGGGCAACGTGCACGCACAGCCATCGATGACGGTACCGGATCGCCTCGAACTTGTCGCCTGGTCGCCGCGGGTCGCCATCGAAAGCGCCGTTCTCACCGATCAGCTGGCCAGCGGGAGCAGCCGCAGCCGGCGCTCCGCCCGGGTCCGACGACGCCACATCGCGTCGGCCGACATGTCCATGTCGGCCGCCACATCGACGAGGGACTCGCCGCCGACCCGCGTGCGGAAGATCGTCGCCAGCGCGGCGCCCGACACCAGTCCTCGGTCCCGGGCGGCGAAGAGCTCCTCGATCACGGCCTTCTCGACCACCACCTCCTCGGGCGTCTGGGCCGGGTCGACGCTGCCACGGGAGACCGCTTCGTCGTTCGGGATCGCAAGCCCATCGACGCGCGTGCGGAGCAGCTCCTTGCGGACGTCGAGCAGGACGTTGCCAGCCACCGGCCCGCACCGCTGGCTGGGGGAGGTGCGGATCCGGTTCCACGCCATCGCGACGACCTCGCCGACAGCGTCGGGATCGTCATGGGCGACCTGGGTGGCGAGGCGGACGAGGCCACCGAGCAGCGCCTGGAGCAAGGTGCGAGCGGCGATCTCATCGTCAGGGGCCTCGACAGCCAGGACCCGCAGCGCCTGATCTCCCCAGTGGGGGCGGGTGCGGGTGTCGACGAAGTCGTCGACGCTGTGCGCCGTTGCCAGCGCCGGGTTGCGGGACGTCCAGCGCATCAGCGTCGACGACTTCGTCGACACCCGCACCCGCCCCCACTGGGGCGATCAGGCGCTGCGGGTCCTGGCTGTCGAGGCCCCCGACGACCAGATCGCCGCGCGCACGCTTCTCCAGGCGCTGCTCGGTGGTCTGGTCCGCCTCGCCACCCAGGTCGCCCATGACGATCCCGACGC
>CAYXFT010000327.1:0-2474 GCA_964464335.1 uncultured Aeromicrobium sp. | reverse complement strand
GGCCTAGATGGACTTGAACCATCGACCTCTTCCTTATCAGGGAAGCGCTCTAACCAAGCTGAGCTATAGGCCCGGGCAGCAGTAGAAAACTCTACCGCACCGGAGGTGAAGACTCCCAATCGGGTGATCTCGATACGCCGGCTCGCTACGCTCGCCGAGCTACTCGATCACCGTGAGGCGGGCCGTCCAAGACGGTTCGCCGAGCCACTCGATCACCGACGGGTGCGGCTACTGGCGCTCGCCGAAGGTCAACTCGATCCCGCCGAGCAGGCCGGCCGCGAGGTTGTAGAGGTGCGCGGCGATCGTGGCCAGGGCGGTCATGAAGATGACGTTCAGGCTGGAAACCAACAGCGTCAGGCCCACGACCCGGCCGAAGCCGAGGTAGTCGGTGACGTCGAAGCCCGCCGAGTCGTCGGCCAGGACGTTGGACACGCTGTCGTTCAGCGCACCCCACACACCCGTGATCTGCAGGACGGTCCAGAACACCGACACCGCGACGACGCTGACGATCATGAGCGCGACCGAGACGACGAACGCCATCTTGGTGACGCTCCACGGCTCGACGTGCTTGACCTTGAGCTTGGCCGACCGAGTGGTGGCCGCTGCCGCCGCGGGAGCGGTCTTGGTCTGCTCGGTCTTGGTCTGCTCGGGCTTCTTCTGCGCCGGCGTGGCCGGCGTGGGCGCGGCCGGCGGTGCCGGGGCCACGGCAGGAGCAACAGCGGCCGGCTTGGCCACCTTCGGCGCAGCCTTGGTCGGGGCGGCCTTCGTCGGAGCCGTCGTGGCCGCCGTCTTGGGCAGACCGTCGGCGCCCACCGCCGTGTGCAGTTGGGTGTCGTCGTCGACCGAGGTGCGCGGCGGCGGCTGATCGTCACGCACCGCCGGGATCACCGCGGTCGAGTCCGGCGCGGCCTTCGTCGTGCGCGCGTACTCGTCCTTGCTGATCGGTCGCCGGGCCGTCACGGTCGGAGCGGTGCCGTTGGACTTGGCGCCCTTCGCCGCCGTGATGGCGTCCTTCTTGCCACTGCCCTGCTGCTCGTCAGTCACTGTCATCCCCGCTCACGGTCGGCTGCTGCTCGTCGGGGACCTCCACGACCACCTCGTCATTGCCCGACACGTCGGTGTTGCGGGCGATGGTGACCACGCGATCGTTCCCCTTGAACTTCACGAAACTCACCCCCATGGTGCCACGGCCCTTCACAGGAACCCCGGACACGAGGCTGCGGGTGATCTGACCGGACTCCGTCACGCAGATGACGTCGTCGTCGTCGCGCAGGACCAGACCCCCGACCAGTTCACCACGCGACTCGGTGATCTGCATCGCCTTGATGCCCAGTCCACCGCGGCCCTGGATGCTGTACTCGTCGATCTTCGTCTTCTTCGCGAAGCCGCCGTCGGTGACCGTGAAGACGTACAGCTGGCGCGAGGCGTCCTCGCTGCCCTCCTCGTCGGCACCCGCACGGATGACGTTCATCGAGAGCAGCGAATCGTCGCCGCGGAACTTCATGCCCGTGACGCCGCCGGTGGCCCGGCCCATCGGCCGGGTGTCGGTGGCGTTGAACCGGATCGACTGCGCCTTGCGGCTGATCAGCAGGATGTCATCCTCGTCCGAGACCAGCTCGGCCCCGATCAGTTCGTCGTCCTCGTTGCGGAAGTTGATCGCGATGACGCCGGCCTGACGCGGGCTGTTGTAGTCGGGCAGGCGGGTCTTCTTGACCAGACCCTGCCGGGTCGCGAGCACCAGGTACGGCGCCTGCTCGTAATCGCGGATCGCGAGCACCTGGGCGATTTGCTCGTCGGGCTGGAACGCCAGCAGTCCGGCGACGTGACCACCGCGCGCATCGCGCCCCGCCTCGGGCAGGTGGTAGGCCTTCGCGCGGTAGACGCGGCCGGCATTGGTGAAGAACAGGATCCAGTGGTGGCGACGATCGCGGCCAGCTCTTCACTGACGATCTCGCGCTGCCGGGTCTCGCTGGCCAGGATCGCCTTGTAGCCGGCGATCTGGACCTCAATCTCGGCCAGCTCGTCGATGATCTTCTGACGCTCGAGGGCGGCCAGTCGACGCAACTGCATGTCGAGGATCGCGCGGGCCTGCAGGTCGTCGATCTCCAGCAGCGCCTGCAGTCCCGCGTTGGCCTCGTCGACCGTGGGGCTGCGGCGGATCAGCGCGATGACCTCGTCGAGCTGGTCGAGGGCCTTGGCGAGCCCGCGCAAGATGTGCGCGCGTTCCTCGGCCTTGCGCAGGAGGTACTCGGTACGACGCCGGATGACGTCGACCTGGTGGTGGATCCAGTGCGAGACGAATCCGTCGAGGGTCAGGGTGCGCGGCACGTCGTCGACGATCGCCAGCATGTTGGCGCTGAAGTTCGTCTGCAGGTCGGTGTGCTTGTAGAGGTTGTTCAGCACGACGCGGGCGACGGCGTCGCGGCGGACCTCGATGACGATGCGGCGACCGGCGCGGTCGCTGGACTCGTCGC
>CAYXFT010000326.1:0-2570 GCA_964464335.1 uncultured Aeromicrobium sp. | reverse complement strand
GATCGAGATCGGGGTCTCGGGGATCACTTCGCCGGGCGCGACGCTGTCGGGGACGGTGGTCTTGGCGGTGACACCGACCTGATGGGTGCGCAGGTTCAGGTTGCCCGCGTACACCTGACACGTGTACGTCAGCGTTTTGGTCAGTTCGGCAGCGCTGGCACTCGTCGTCGCCAACATGCCCAAGGTCCCGGCACCGATCGCCACGGTGGCGCCGGTGGCGAGAACCTTGCGGGTCATCGTCATTTTCTTCACGAGATGTCCTTCGATGGGAGTGATGCCACTACGCCGTTTCCCCCGAATGGGTCCTCGGAGCAGCAACTGTGATAGACGCCACAGACGTTACCGAGGGGTTAACCAAAGGTGCAACCGGTAGTTACAAACCATTGGTCTCATCAGTCACCCTAGTAACATCAGTAACACGGGGCGTCGATATTGACTGTCATTCCAGGCGAAAGATTTCTGCCCGTCACCACTCGGCGCCGAGATGTGCCGCGGCCGCGACGCCGGAGCGGCAGCCGTCCTCGTGCGATCCGGTGCCGTGGTACGCGCCGGCGAACACCGTTCGGTCGGTGGTGAGCAGCGTCAGCCGCTTGCGGGCCGACGTCGCGGCGGCGGAGAACGTCGGGTGCGCGTAGTCGATCCGGGCGACCACGGTCGGCTCCGCGATCGCCTCGCGCAGCGCGCCGGCGTCACGCGTCACGACGTGCGTCGTCGCGCCGGACTGCGGCACGTGACCGACCTGGGTGGACACGACGGTGGGACGACCGCCGCCGTCGCAGTCGGCCAATCGGTGGTTCAGGACGGCGCGGGCGCGGGGCGACCGCGGCAGCACGCCGAGATCGCAGTGGACGGTCACCTCGGTCCGGGCGTACTCGAAGGCGCCGAGCACGGCGGACTCGTCCGCCGTGGGATCGGTCAACAGGCGCAGCGCCTCGTCCGCGTGCGTCGCGACGACGACGTGGTCGAACCGGTCCGTGCGGCGCGCCGTCGTGATCTCGACGCCCTCGGAGGTCCTGGCGATCGCGGTGACGGGCGTGTGGGCCAATGACTCGCGGATCAGTGCCGTCACGGCGTCGACGTAGCTGCGGGTGCCGCCGTCGACCGTCAGCCACGCGCGTCCTGGCCCGCGGCCCAGCAGTCCTTGGTGCCGTAGGAGGCCGAGCACGTGCTTCGCCGGCAGGGTCGTGGCCGGGGTCGAGCCCGAGGTCCACGCGCCGGCGGCGAGCGGCACCGCGTGGTGGCGCACGAAATGCTCGTCGAAGTCGCGCTCGGCCAGGAACTGGCCGTACGTGAGCTCCTGAGCGGCTGGATCGAGTGACTTCGCGACCTCGAGCCCGGTCGCCCGGAACCGGGGGATCTCCGCCACGAGGCGCGAGAACCGCGGGTCGAACGCGCGTCGGCGCTGGGCGTGCAGTCCGCGCTGGCCCAGTCCGTCGGCGTACTCGAGGCCGCAGCCGTCGCAACGCACGCTGACCGACATCGCGGTGGCCGAGGTGCTGAGGTCCAGCTGGTCGAGCAGTCGGCGCAGGATCGGATTGGCGCGATCGTGGTGGAACGCGAATCCGCTGTCGACGAGGTCGCCGTCGAGGTCGTGCGTGTGCGCGTGACCGCCGAACCGGTCGTCGGCCTCGTAGAGGGTGACGTCGTACCGGCGCCGCAACAGGTACGCCGCCGTGAGTCCGGAGATGCCCGAACCGACGACGGCGACCGACCGCCTCGGGCCCGTCAGCCGGGCCATCGTGAGCGGTGGGTCGCCGTCGTGGTGGTCACCGTGACATTGTCGCGGTACCGGCGTGCATCAGGCTGCCTGGGCGGCCTTCCTGGCCTCGCGCTTGGCCCGGCGCAACGCCTTCGACTCCGGTGAGTTGCCCACCTTGTAGGGATCGCTCGGCTTCTTGGCGTAGGCGCCGAGCTGGGTCGCGACGCTCCACAACTGCTTGGGCAGCGGGCCGGCGTTGTAGCGCAGGCCGTACTTCTCGACGAGCCGCTTCACGTCGACGCTGACCTCGCGGTAGCGGCGCGCCGGGATGTCGGGGAACAGGTGATGCTCGATCTGGTGGCTCAGGTTGCCCGTCATCAGGTGCATGAGCGGCGAGCCGGAGATGTTCGCCGAGCCGAGCAGCTGGCGCAGGTACCACTGGCCGCGGGACTCGTTCTGGGCGTCCTCCTCCGCGAAGGTCTCGACCTCAGCCGGGAAGTGGCCGCAGAAGATGACCAGGAAGGTCCAGATGTTGCGGATCAGGTTCGCGATGAAGTTCGCGCCGAGCACGGCGACCGGAGCCCACCAGCCGACGAAGGGGATCGCGGCGCAGGCGACGAGCGGGTAGACGACGTAGTCCTTGAACACCTGGCGACGGACCTTGGCGTACGCACGCTTCTTGCGGGCGATGAACTCCTGCTTGGACATCTTGCCGCCGAGGTACTCGTCGAGCTCGATGCCGTGGTACATCACGCCCCACTCGAAGAACAGCATCAACAGGAACGCCAGCGGCAGGTTGAACCGGTGGTTCGGGTACCACGGCTGGTCCTTGTCGATGCGCAGCAGCCCGTAGCCGATGTCGCGGTCCATG
>CAYXFT010000325.1:258-2575 GCA_964464335.1 uncultured Aeromicrobium sp. | reverse complement strand
CGGCGAAGTTCGGCTCGATCGAACGCTTCATCGGCGTGCTGACCGAGCACTACGCCGGCGCCTTCCCCCCGTGGCTCGCGCCCGTGCAGGCGGTCGGGATCCCCGTGGCCGAACGGCACGTGGACTATCTGTACGCGCTGCGCACCCGCCTGAAGGCCGAGGGCATCCGGTTCGACGTCGACGACTCCGACGAGCGCATGCAGAAGAAGATCCGCACCGCTCAGACGCAGAAGGTGCCCTTCATGGTGCTCGTGGGCGACAAGGACGTCGAGGCCGGGGCGGTCTCCTTCCGCTACCGCAGCGGCGAGCAGGAGAACGGCGTCCCGTTGGACGACGCGGTCGCCAAGATCGTCGCCGCGGTCCGCGACCGGGTTCAGGTCTGATGCCTGATCCGGACGGGCTGGAGCGTCTCTGGGCGCCGTACCGGATGGCGTACGTGCGCGAGGCGGGGTCCGGAGACGGCTGCCCCTTCTGCGCGATGGTCGCGGGGGAGCAGCAGGCCGACTTGATCGTGGTGCGCGGCGAGCACTGTTTCGTCTCGATGAACCTGTACCCGTACAACCCCGGGCACCTGATGGTGCTGCCGAACCGGCACGAGTCCGATCTCACGGCCCTGTCGGTCGAGGAGACGACCGAGCTGACGGCGCTGACCCAGCAGGCGATCCGCGCGATCGGCGAGGTCAGCAGTCCGCACGGCTTCAACGTGGGTCTGAATCTCGGCAACGTGGCCGGTGGGTCGATTGCGGCGCACCTGCATCAGCACGTCGTGCCGCGATGGGGTGGCGACGCCAATTTCATGACGATCGTCGGTCGGACGAAGACGTTGCCGCAGACGGTGGCCGAGTCGGCGGATCTGCTGCGCTCGGTGTGGGAGTCGGTGTGATGAGGAGGATCTGCTGATGCTGGAACGGTTCAGGGCCTTTTGGAACAAGTTGCTCTCCCCGGTGGCCTCCGGCCTGATCAGGATCGGCGTCGGTCCGGACATGGTCACGTGGGTCGGCACGATCGGTGTGTGCGTCGGTGCGCTGTGGCTGTTTCCGCAGGGGGAGTTCCTGTGGGGCACGCTGTTCATCACCCTCTTCGTGTTCAGCGACATCATCGACGGCACGATGGCCCGCCAGTTGGGTCGCTCGTCGAAGTGGGGCGCCTTCCTGGACTCGAGCCTGGACCGCGTCGGTGACGCGGCGATCTTCGGTGGCATCGCGCTGTGGTTCGCGTGGGGCGGCGACTCGCGCCTCTACCTGTGCCTGGCCCTGATCTGCCTCGTGGTGGGCATGATGACGTCCTACGTGCGCGCCCGGGCCGAGTCGCTCGGCATGGAGGCCAAGGGCGGCATCGCCGAGCGGTCGGACCGACTCGTCGCGATCCTCGTCGCGACCGGTCTCGGCGACCTGTTCAACCTGCCGGTGCTGCAGTACATCGCGCTGTGGCTGCTGGCCGTCGCCGGCGTGGTCACCGTCGGCCAGCGGATGCTCATGGTCAACAAGCAGGCCAACGCCTCGGCGGCCGAGTAGGTCCTGCCCCACCCGGGCGGGGTCACCGACAGCGATCCGG
Source organism: uncultured Aeromicrobium sp. (assembly GCA_964464335.1). Taxonomy (GTDB): domain Bacteria; phylum Actinomycetota; class Actinomycetes; order Propionibacteriales; family Nocardioidaceae; genus Aeromicrobium. The sequence goes on along the minus strand of CAYXFT010000325.1, from coordinate 1,021 downwards.
ATCTCGATACACCGGCTCGTTCCTCGCCGGCTACTCGATCACCGGAAGTCGAGTCGAGCCGGTGGTGACTCATTTACCCTGACGGTAGGTACCCCCGGACCAGGAGCACGTCATGCGCAAGCCCCACTTGTCCCGACCCATCGCCCTCGTCGGGGCGACCGCCATCCTCGCCGGCGGGTCCGTCCTCGTGGCGGCGTCCGCGTTCGGCGAGGACGAGCCCAGCGAGCCCACACCGAGTGCTCCGGCGAAGCACGGCCACCGCGCGGGCCCGGCGATGCTGCTCGGATTCGACGCCGACGCGCTCAGCAAGCGGATCGGCGATCTGCCGCCGGCCCTGCGAGAAGACCTCGCACAGGTGCTCACGACCGACGACGAGACGCAGCGCGCCACACTCATCGAGGCGATGAAGGACAAGGCCGCGGCCGGGGACTATGGCGCCGAGGTCAAGAAGCTGGTGGACCGTGCGGGCCAGGCCGGTCAGCGGTGGCGGGACCACGCCAAGGGCGCGTGGGCCGATCTGCCGCAGGCGCTCAAGGACGACCTGGTCGCGCTGAGGGACCTCGATCACGACGAGCGCAAGGCCGCCCTGGCGAAGATCATCGAGGGCGCGAAGGCCGGCGAGTACGGCGACGACATCACGCAGAAGGCCGACCGCCTCGGCCGGTTCGGCGGGTCCTTCGGCGCCTCGTAGACTGGAGTGGTGAGCACCGACAACACCACCCCCGAGACCTCCGGCACCGGCACGGCACGCGTCAAGCGCGGT
>CAYXFT010000325.1:0-248 GCA_964464335.1 uncultured Aeromicrobium sp. | reverse complement strand
GTCACCGCGGAGCAGGCCAAGATCGCCGAGGACGCCGGCGCCGTGGCCGTGATGGCCCTCGAGCGGGTGCCCGCCGACATCCGCGCCCAGGGGGGTGTCGCGCGCATGAGCGATCCCGACCTGATCGACGGCATCATCGAGGCCGTCTCGATTCCCGTGATGGCCAAGGCCCGCATCGGTCATTTCGCCGAGGCGCAGGTGCTGCAGAGCCTCGGGGTGGACTACATCGACGAGTCCGAGGTGCTGAC
>CAYXFT010000324.1:0-2588 GCA_964464335.1 uncultured Aeromicrobium sp. | reverse complement strand
GCGGCACCTGGCAACGCAACCAGCGCTACCAACCACTCACCGCATGAACGGCGACACGAGGTCAGCGCAGAGCGGTGCGCAGGACCCGGTCGACCCCGGGGTCGTCGAAGGTGAAGCCGTCGCCCATCAGGGCGGCCGGCTTGATGCGCAACGACCCGAGCAGGTCGTCCGCCATCGAGCCGAGACCGAGGCGCAGGACGAACGAGGGCGCCGCGAGGAAGGCCGGACGGCGCACCGTGGCCGCCAGCGCACGAGTGAAGCCACGATTGGTGACCGAATCGGGGATCGCGAGGTTCACCGGACCGCTCAGGCTCCCCTCGAGGATGTGCGTGACGGCCGCGACCCAGTCTCGTCGCGAGATCGTGGACATGTACTGATGGCCGTCGCCCAGCCGGGCACCGAGGCCGAAGCGGAAGGGCAGGGCCATCAGTTTGAGCGCGCCGCCCGAGCTGTCCATGACCAGGCTCGTGCGCAGGTAGGCGACCCGGGCTCCAGCCTCGACGGCGGGACGAGCAGCAGCCTCCCACTGCTGGGAGACCTCGGCGAGAAAGCCGGTTCCGGGTCCGGCGTCCTCGGTCAGTTCGAGGTCGCCGCGATCCACGCCGTACCAGGACATGCCGGAACCGGACAGGAACGCCGGCGGAGTGGGGGCCGCGGCGATCGCGTCGGCGAGCGTCTTGGTGGCGCCCAGCCGCGACGCGAGGATCTGGCGCTTGCGCGCCGGCGTCCGCGGCCACTGCTGGATCGGCGAGCCCGACAGGTTCACGACGGCGTCGGCCGCATCGATCACCGTCTGGTCGATCAGGCCCTCAGACGGCTTCCACCAAGACTCGTCCACCCCGGCGGAACGACGGACCAACGTCGTGACGTGGTGACCGCGTGCGCGCAGGTGGTGGACCAGGGGCGCGCCGAGAAATCCCGACGCGCCCCCGATCACGACTCGCATGTGAGCCAGTTCACCACGGCTCAGCCCAACTCGCCTTCGAAGGCGCCGCTCTCGAGGCGCTCCTTGATGGCGGACAAGAAGCGACCGGCGTCGGCACCGTCGATGATCCGGTGATCGTAGGTGAGGGCCAGGTAGGCCATCGACCGGATCGCGATCGAGTCCGAACCGTGCTCGTCGGTGATCACGACTGGCCGCTTGACGATCGCACCGACACCCAGGATCGCAACCTGGGGCTGGTTCACGATCGGCGTGTCGAACAGGGCGCCGTTGCTGCCGAGGTTGGTGATCGTGAACGTGGCCCCGGAGAGCTCGTCGGGCGCGATCTTGTTGGTGCGGGTGCGCTCGGCCACATCGGCGATCTTGCGGGCCAACCCGGCGATGTTCAGATCGCCGGCGTCCTTGATCGTCGGCACGAGCAGTCCGCGCTCGGTGTCGACCGCGATGCCCAGGTGCTCACCATCGGGGTAGGTGACGGTGCCGGCCTCCAGATCGAGAGCCGAGTTCACCTGCGGGTACAACTTGAGCGCCTCAATCGCCGCCTTCGCGAAGAACGGCAGGTAGGTCAGCTTGACGCCCTCGCGCTCGGTGAACGCGTTCTTGTGACGGGCGCGCAGCCGGACGACCTCGGTGACGTCGACCTCGTGGACCTGCGTCAGCTGGGCACCGACCTGCAGCGACTCGACCATGCGCGTCGCGATGATCTTGCGCAGACGCGACAACTTCTCGGTACGACCCCGCAGTGGCGAGGCCGCGGCCGGAGTCGAGGCCGCGGCTGCGGGAGCCTCCGCCGCGGCAGGAGCCTGCGCGGCCTTGGCCTTCTCGGCGGCATCGAGGATGTCCTGCTTGCGGATGCGACCGCCGACCCCCGAACCGGTGACATCGGCCAGGTCGACGCCGTGCTGCTTGGCGAGCTTGCGCACGATCGGGGTGACGTAGCCGCTCTCGCCGGGCGTGTCGGACGCAGCCGAGGAGGTTGCAGCGGGCTCGCTGGCGGCAGGAGCCTCGGACTTCGGCTCCTCCTTGGCGGGCTCGGGTTCCGGCTCGGCCTCGGGCTCTGCTTCGGGCTCTGCTTCGGGCTCGGGTTCCGGCTCGGACTCGGTAGCGCCCTCCTCGCCGATGATGGCGAGTTCGGCGCCGACCTCGACCGTCTCGTCCTCAGCGACCTTGATCTCCAGCAGCGTCCCGGCGACGGGCGAGGGGATCTCGGTGTCGACCTTGTCGGTGGAGATCTCCAGCAGGGGCTCGTCGACCTCGACGGTGTCGCCCACGGACTTCAGCCACTGGGTGACCGTGCCCTCGGTGACGCTCTCGCCCAGGGCGGGCAAGGTCACGGCCTGACCACTGGCCGACCCGGAGGACGGCTTGGCGTCGGCCTGCGGCGCGGGGGCCTCCTCGTCGGGCTCGGAGGCGATCTCGCCGGCGGTCCGCGGCTCGTCGTCGGCGGGAGCCTCCTCGGCCTCGTCCTCGGACGACTCCGGCTCGGACTCTGCCGACTCACCGGCCGACTCGCCATCGTCGGAGGAGCTCTCGTCGGAGGAGCTCTCGTCGGCATCGCCGATGATCGCCAGCACGGCGCCCACCTCGACGGTGTCGTCCTCCTCGGCGCGGATCTCCAGGATCGTGCCAGCGACGGGGGACGGGA
>CAYXFT010000323.1:0-2626 GCA_964464335.1 uncultured Aeromicrobium sp. | reverse complement strand
GTCATGCAGCGCGACTGGATGCGCGGCGAGAACGTGCTCGAGGAGGTGCGCACGACCTCCAAGATCCACGTGGTCGAGGAGGCGCGCCACATGAAGTTCGCGCGCATGGAGATCAAGGAGTACCTCGACGGCGTCAGCAAGCCGCGCCGCCACATCGCCGCACTGGTGGTCTCGATCGTCGCGGCGATCATCGTCGCCTCGCTCGTCAACGACGACGTCTACGCCAACGTGGGCCTGGACCCGAAGGAGGCGAAGGAGGCGGCCAAGAACAACATCCACCACCAGAACCTCATGCGCATGAGCTGCGTCCATCTCATGGACTTCCTGTCCGAGGTCGGTCTTCTCACGCCCACGGCGATGAAGATCTACCGCTCCGTCCACATGCTCTGAGCGACCCTCAGAGAACCTCTCGGGAACACCACCGTGGCCTACGCGATCACCCAGTCCTGCTGCAAGGACGCGTCCTGCGTCTCCGTCTGCCCTGTCGACTGCATCCACCCGACGCCCGACGAGCCTGATTTCGGCACCGCCGACATCCTGTACGTCGACCCGAGGTCCTGCATCGACTGCGGTGCCTGCACCGATGCCTGCCCGGTCTCGTCGCCGAAGTCGATCGACCTGCTGCGCGGCTCGGAACAGGTCTTCGCCCAGCTCAACGCCGAATACTACGAGCGGCGTCCCGAGCGGGTGAACCCCAAGACCCACACGTGGGACGAGACCGGCGACGACCTCGTCCGACCGCTGACGGTCGCGATCGTCGGCACCGGTCCGGCGGCGTCGTACGCGGCGCGCCAGTTGCTGCTGTCGACCCACGCCAAGATCACGATGATCGACAAGCTGCCCGTGCCCGGGGGGCTCGTCCGCGGCGGGGTGGCTCCGGACCACACCGAGACCAAGCAGTTCCAGACCCTGTTCGACTGGGCGTTCAAGCACCCGCGCACCAAGGTGCTGATGAACGTCGAGGTCGGCCGTGACATCACCCACGAACAGGTCCTGCAGCACCACGACGTCGTGATCTACGGCGTCGGTGCCCGCCTGGACCGCGCGCTGGGCGTCCCGGGCGAGGACCTCGACGGCGTGTACGCGGCCCCCGACGTCGTCGGGTGGTACAACGGCGCGGTCGACGTGCCCGCCGACCGCATCCGGGTCGAGGGGGACCGGGTCGTGATCGTCGGCAATGGCAACGTGGCGCTCGATCTGGCGCGGCTGCTGCTGGAGGATCCCGAGGTCCTGGCCCGCACCGACATGGCCGACCACGCCCTGGCCGCGTTCCGTGGACTCGACGTGCGTGAGGTCGTCCTGCTCGGACGGCGTGGTCCGTCTGCGGCTGCCTTCACCCGGCCCGAACTGCTGATGATGCCGCTGGGCATCGACGTCGTCGTCGCGCGGGACGAGGTCACCGAGGCCGCCCTCGCCGCCGCACTCCCCGAGAGCAACGCCGAGGTGTTGGCGGCCCTGCCGCTGGTCGATCTCGACCTGACGGCGGCGCCGACGGGCAACCGCCGGCTCGTCTTCGCGTTCGACCGTCACGTCGTGTCCGTCGAGGGCTCCGACCACGTCGAGGCCGTGCAGATCGCGTCGACCGGCGCTCCCGAATCGGCCGTCACGGTGCCGTGCGGCACCCTGATCCGCTCGACCGGACACCGTGGTGCGCCGATCCCGGGTCTGCCGTTCGACGAGGTGACGTCGACGGTCCCGAACGAGCAGGGCCGGGTCATCGACCCGGCCACCGGCCGGCCGATGTCCGGCACGTACGTCGTGGGCTGGATCAAGCGCGGCGCGAACGGCGGCATCGGCGCCAACCGGACGTGCGCGCACGAGACCGTCGCCGCGATCATTGCCGACGCGAACGCCGACCTGGTGCCGCACTCGCCCAAGCGCCGGGCCACCTTCGGGCCGTTCGTGCGCGGTCGCGTCGACCACGTCGTCGGACGCCGACGGATGCTGGCGATCGAGAAGGCCGAGGAGAAGCGCGGCCGCAAGCAGGGTCGTCCGCGTGTCAAGTTCGAGTCCGTCGACGACATGCTCAAGGTCAGCGCGGCCACCGTGGTCCACTGATCTCAATACCCCCGCTCGTTCCTCGCGGGCCACTCGATCGCCGGACCGCTGATCGAGTAGCTGGCGAGCGCAGCGAGCCGCCCACCGAGATCACACCCGGCGGGTTCGGAAGTCGCCATTCCCGCCGGTAGACTCGGCTCATGGTGGGCATCCCCGACAAATTCGCTGATCTCGGTCTCACGTATGACGACGTCCTGCTGCTTCCCGGCGAGACCGACGTCATCCCCAGCGAGGTCGACACCACGACCCGATTGACGCGCGAGATCTCGCTGCGGATCCCGCTGCTGTCGGCCGCGATGGACACCGTCACCGAGTCGCGCATGGCCATCGCGATGGCGCGCGAGGGCGGCATCGGCATCCTGCACCGCAACCTCTCGATCGAGGACCAGGCGTACCAGGTCGACCTCGTCAAGCGCACCCAGACGGGCATGATCGCCAACCCCGTCACGATCGGTCCGAAGGCGACCCTCGAAGAGCTCGACGAGCGCTGCGGCGAGTACCGCGTCTCGGGCCTGCCGGTCGTCGACGAGGACAACACGCTGCTGGGCATCGTCACGAACCGCGATCT
>CAYXFT010000322.1:0-2683 GCA_964464335.1 uncultured Aeromicrobium sp. | reverse complement strand
AGTACCTGCGCAACATCGGTCCGGCCGCCGCACCGTTCAACGCGTGGCTGCTGGCGCTGGGTCTGGAGACGCTCAGCCTGCGGATCGAGCGCCACGTCGCGAACGCGAAGAGCGTCGCCGAGTGGCTGCAGGCCCGCGAGGACGTCGCCTCGGTGCACTGGGCGAGCCTGGCGTCGAGCCCCTACAACGCACTGGCCCAGAAGTATCTCCCGCAGGGCTCCGGCGCGATCGTGACGTTCGAGCTGCCGGGAGGTGTCGACGCCGGCCGCCGGTTCATCGATGCCCTCGAACTGCACAGCCACGTCGCGAACATCGGCGACGTGCGGTCGCTGGCGATCCACCCGGCCTCGACGACGCACAGCCAGTTGACGCCCGAGGAGCAGGCGGGCGCCGGCGTCACCGCGGGTCTGGTCCGGCTCGCGGTCGGCCTCGAGGGCATCGACGACATCCTCGCCGATCTCGACGCGGGGTTCCGGGCTGCCAAGTGACCCTCGTCCAGCCGCTGGGAGACCTCACCCTCGAATCGGGTGAGGTCCTCCCGGCGGTCGAGGTCGCGTACGCGACCTGGGGCGAGTTCCGCGGCGACAACGCCGTGCTCGTCCTGCACGCCCTGACCGGCGACCACGTCGTCGCGGGGCCGGACGGATGGTGGCGCGAGGTGGTCGGGCCGAGCCTGGGCATCGACACCGACCGCCATTTCGTCGTCGCCGCGAACATCCTCGGCGGCTGTCGGGGCACGACCGGCCCCGCGACGGACGCGGGCGACGGCCGCCCGTGGGGCAGCAGGTTCCCGCGCCTCACCGTGCGCGACCAGGTCGCCGCCGAGGTGCTCCTGTCCGACCACCTCGGGATCGAGCGCTGGCACGGGGTGATCGGCGGCTCGGCGGGCGGGATGCGCGCGATCGAGTGGGCCGTGAGCCACCCGGAGCGGGTGGATCGGCTGTTCCTGCTCGCATGCTCGGCCTCCGCATCGGCGGAACAGATCGCCTGGACGACGACGCAGGCCGACGCGATCCGCGCCGTCGGCCCCGTGGCCGGGCTGGACATCGCCCGCCGCATCGCCCACGTCACCTACCGCAGCGAGCCGGAACTGGCGCAACGCTTCGGGCGCGAGGTCCAGACCGACGGCCGGTTCGCCGTCGAGTCCTACCTGCAGCACCACGGTGACAAGTTGGTCAAACGATTCGACGCCTGGTCGTACGTCACGTTGGGCGATGCGATGAACAGTCACGACGTCGGGCGCGGCCGGGGCGGCGTCGCGGCCGCCCTGTCACAGGTCACGGCCAGGACCGTGGTCGCAGCGATCGACTCCGACCGGCTCTATCCGCCGCACCAGCAGCAGGAGTTGGCCGACGGCATCGCCGGGTGTGCCGGCCTCGACGTCGTGACCTCGCCCTACGGCCACGACGGCTTCCTCATCGAGCACCAGCAGGTCGGCGCCCTCGCCCGAGACCTGCTGGCATAGCGCTGGGAGTGACGTTCGAGGGGCCGTTCACTCCATGTCGGCCCTCGAACGTCACTCCCAACGCGTCGGTCAGCCCGCGATCCGGTAGTCGGAGACGGCCCCGAGGATCGAGCTCGACGGGCCGGGCGAGATGAACTGCTCGTAGCGGGTGTCGTTGTCGACGTAGCGCTTGAGCCAGGCGATCGAGTACTTGGCGATCGTCGTGTTGCTGGTGTTCGGTGCGAAGTGGCTGGCACCGCGCAGTTCGAGGTACGCGCGGCGCTCGGCGTTCGACAGCGAGTTGTAGAACGGGATCGCGTGCGAGCCGACCGGCGCGACCGTGTCGTTCTGGGCTCCGATCACGAGCGAGGCGGCCTCGACCTCAGGCCACGACTTGTCGGCGTTCCAGGGCGTCAGGCCGACCGTGGCCTCCAACGATCGCCGCGACTTGGCGGCATCGAGCGTGCCGCCGCCACCCATCGAGTGACCCATCACGGCTTGGCGGCTGGAATCGATCCGCGACCGGACGGTCGTGTCGGCGATCGTCTGGTCGAGGGCCGCCAGCAGCTGACTGCCGCGCGACGCCGGCTGGTCCAGCGTGGTGTTCGTGTCGATCGTGATCACGACGAACCCCTGCGACGCGATGCGCGGGCCGAGCCACGCGATCGACGACTGCAGTGCGGTGAATCCGGGCGAGACCGCGACGACGCCGAACGTGCCACTGGACGTCGAGGTCGGGTAGTAGATCGTGCCGCCGCCGAACCCACGCGCGGACAGCGACGAGATCGTCTTCGTGCTGACCGCGAAGGACCCGCGGGACGCCTCGATGCTGCTGTTCGTCGGCGCCGGTCCCCGCTCGTAGGGGTTGTCGGCGGCGGCGACCGGCTGGCTCGTCGCTCCGACGCTCAGTGCCGTGGCCGCGAACGCGACGGCCACCCACTTCGCCGTTCTCCTCATGGACGGAGTTCCGTTGGACAGACTTCTCATTGCTCGTCTCCTTCGACGGTCGTGGACCGCTCCGTCGGGACGAGCTCGTCACGCATCCGCGTCGGCATGCATCCCCCCGATGACGGGCCGATCCAATATATCTGCACAGGTGGTGCAAATAGTTTTCTTCACACACAGTGCAGAAAGAACCGTGGCTCTGTCAAGACCCAAATGTGAGTCAGGTCACAGATGGGTGGGACCCGGCGATGCGTGGCTGGCTCAACGACGTCCGCTCCTACCTGCCGCCGGTCA
>CAYXFT010000321.1:0-2684 GCA_964464335.1 uncultured Aeromicrobium sp. | reverse complement strand
GCGACCTCGACATGCGCGACACCGTCGGTGCCGGGGCGCTCGATCTGGTGGTCGAGACGGTGGCCGCCGGCACGCCGCCCGCCGCCGCGAAGAAGTGGTGGCTCGGCGAGCTCGCACGCACCGCCAACGAACAGGGCACCGACGTCTCGGCGCTGGCCATCACCCCCGCCCAGGTCGCCCAGGTCCAGAGCCTGATCGACGCGGGCCGGATCAACGACAAGCTCGCCCGTCAGGTGTTCGAGGGCGTGCTGGCCGGTGAGGGCGAGCCCGAGGCCGTCGTCGCCGCGCGGGGTCTCGAGGTCGTCTCCGATGACGGTGCCCTCGGCGATGCCGTCGACCGCGCGATCGCGAACGACCCGGATGCCGCCCAGAAGATCCGCGACGGCAAGGTCGCCGCCGCGGGTGCGCTCATCGGCTTCGTGATGAAGGAGATGCGCGGTCAGGCCGACGCCGGCCGCGTCCGCGAACTCATCATCGAGAAGCTGTCCTGACCTGAGCGCCCGGTCCCGCTCGGGAGGCGGCGACGAAGTCCGGGTGCGAGGGTCGAGGGATGACCACCCATGACGACCAGATCCAGACCGTCACGGCCATCATGCGCGACACCCGGATCGCCGTGCTGACCTACGTCTCGCAGGAGGGCGCCCTGGTGTCCACCCCGATGGGCACGCAGGACTTCGAGCACCCCGGCACCGCGTGGTTCCTCACCGAGCGCAGCAGTGAGAAGGCCCGCGCCCTGGCCGCGGACCCGCGCGTGAACGTGGCCTACTCCAGCGATGCCGGCTGGGTGTCACCTCGGCCGGCGTGTTCATGTCGGGCGGACCCGAGGATGCCGACAACGTCGCGCTGCGGATCGACGCGACCACGGCCGAGTACTGGGAGTCGCCCGGCAAGGTGACCGCGGCGCTTCGGCTCGTGAAGGGTCTCGTGACCGATGCCCCACCCGATCTCGGCGACAACGACACGATCCGGCTCTGAGCCGACTCAGTCGCGCCCGGTGCCCTCCAGCCGGGTGTAGGTGAACCGCACGGTCTCGTGGATGAAGCCGAGCTTCTCGGCGACCGCCTCGTTGATGCGGAACGGATAGAGATCGTCCTTGCCCATCGACCGGTTGACCCGGTTGAGCAGCATGGAGATCCATCGCCAGTCGTCGAGGATCTCGTCGAAGTCGGGTTCGTCGGTGGCCTTCGGCGGGGCGAGATCGGTGCCGGGGGTCCGGCCGTGCGCGCGCGCCTGCAGGATCAGTCCGGACCAGGCCGCGGTGTCCAGCGTGTCGGTGATGTGCAGGTAGTGCGCGAAGCACTCCGCGAAGTCCTCCCACGGGTGCATCGTGGCGTACTCGGAGATGAACGTCTCGCGCCAGTTCGCCGGCGCCCCGTACTCGTAATGGCGGTCGATCGCGTCGGAGTAGCTCGCCCGTTCGTCGCCGAACAGGTCCCGCACCCGGTCGATCAGCTGCGGGCGGGCGTCGAACAGCAACATCTCGTAGTAGTGGCCGATCTCGTGGCGGAAGTGCCCGAGCATCGTGCGATACGGCTCGCCCAGCCGGATCCGCAGCCGCTCGCGGTGATCGGCCAACGACTCGGCCAGGTCGATCGTGATGATCCCGTTGGCGTGACCGATCGTGACCGGCGACCCCCGGCTGATGCTCGAGAGCAGGTCGAATCCCAGGCCACCTTCGTAGACGTCCCACGGCAGGATCGGCAGCCCGAGATCCATCAACTGGTGCACGAGCATGCGCAGCTTCGCGCTGGTCGTGGCCAGCTTCTCCAGCGCGATCGTGTCGTCGGAGTCCGGCCGTCGCCGGATCAGGCGGCACGCGAGGCACGTGCCCGTCCCGCTGTCGTCCACGGCCAGCCAGTTGCACTTCCACGACCGATTCGTGCACGTGAACCAGGTCGAACCGTCGACCTCGACGCCCGCACGATCAGCGACGTGGAAACTGGAGGTCGGGTGGTGGAACGCCAGGTCGGCCTTGCAGGACTCGCAGGCGAGGTCCTCGAATTCGACGAAGGCACGGCAGCGAGGACAGGTGAGGGCGCGCACCTCCGGAGCCTAGCCCTCGCGAAGGTCCTAGAGTCGAAGCGTGGAGGACACGCGCACCGTCGATCTCGTGCTGGAGGGCGGGGGAGTCAAGGGCATCGCGCTCGTCGGCGCCGCGACGGCACTGGTCGAGAACGGCTACACCTTCGCCCGGATCGGTGGTTCGTCCGCCGGTGCTCTCGTCGGCGCGATCATGGCTGCGATGCAGCAGGCCGGTGAGCCGTTCGCCCGGGTCGACGAGATCATGCGCACGATCGACTACACGGCCTTCCTCGACCGTCGGCCTGCGGTGCGCTTCCTGAACTGGTGGCCGCGTGCGGCCGATGCGTGGGGCGTGCTGTTCCACCTCGGCGCCCATCCCGGCCGCTACCTGGAGGACTGGGTGCGGGGGGTGCTTGCCGATCTGGGCGTGCACACGTTCGGTGACCTCGCGTTCGACGACCCCGGCAGCGCCTTGCCCTCAGGGCAGTCCTACCGGCTCGTCATCACGGCCAGCGACCTGTCGCGGCAGCGGGTCATGTACCTGCCGTGGGACCTGCCCGCGCACGGTCACGCCGCCGACGAGTATGGGGTCGCCCGGGCGGTCCGTGCCTCGGCGGCCATCCCGTTCCTGTTCGAACCGGTGCGGCTGAAGTCGCCGTACG
>CAYXFT010000320.1:0-2694 GCA_964464335.1 uncultured Aeromicrobium sp. | reverse complement strand
CGGCACCAAGGTCGAGACGGCCAACGTCGACAAGCGCGACATGCAGTACCTGTACCACGACGGCTCGAACTACGTGTTCATGGACGTCACCACGTACGACCAGATCGAGGTCACGCCCGAGGTCATGGGCGGCACCGTCGACTACCTGCTGGAGAACCAGGTGGCGGTCGTCGCCACCAACGAAGGCCGGGTCCTCTACGTCGAGCTGCCGGCCTCGGTCGAGCTGGTCGTCGAGCACACCGACCCGGGCCTGCAGGGCGACCGCTCCAGCGGCGGCACCAAGCCGGCCCGGTTGGAGACCGGCAAGGAGATCCAGGTCCCGCTGTTCCTGACGTCGGGCGAGAAGATCAAGGTCGACACCCGTGACGGCAGCTACCTCGGTCGCGTGAAGGCCTGATGGCTGCCCGCACCAAGTACCGGAAACGGGCCCTGGACATCTTGTTCGAGTCCGAGGCCCGTGGTCTGCCCGCGAACGGCACCCTGGCGGAGCGCCTCGAGACGAACGACCCGCCGATCAACCCGTACACGGTGTCGCTCGTCGAGGGTGTCGCCGAGAACGCCCCGCAGATCGACGCGCTCCTGGAGGAGCACTCGCACGCGTGGTCGCTCGACCGGATGCCGGCGGTCGACCGCAACCTGTTGCGTATCGGCGTGTTCGAGATCCTGCACGTCGACGACGTGCCCGACGCCGTCGCGATCAGCGAGGCCGTCGAGCTGGCCACCGAACTGTCGACCGACGAGTCGCCGCGGTTCGTCAACGGCCTGCTGAGCAAGGTCGCCCAACTCAAGCCGACGTCCACGGACTAGCGGCGGGCGCTTCGACAGCCTCCCGGCTCGTGGTCGAGGCGTTCGAGGACCTCGCGACGTCGCTCGCGGAGGCGGAGCGCGCCGCGGTCACCGGTCGAGTCGGCCGCGGAGCGCGTCCAGGACGCGTTGGGGGAGCATCGCGACGACGTCGTGTTCGCCGGGCAGCTGGCCGATCTCGGCGATGCGGAGGCGGCGGGCCGCTGCCGCGCCCGCGCCGAGACGCACCTCGAGCGGTACCCCGCGGCGCTGGACGGGCTGCTCGCTATCACCGCGGACGACTACGCGAACAGGCCGGCGCCGACCGACTGACCCGGCAGCACGCCGCCGGGGACCGCGAAGATCGCCGAGCCGATGTGGCGGACGTACTCGTTCATCGCGTCCGTCGCGAGGGATCGCTGGATGTCGATGAACTGCTGCGGCGAGCGGCCGAACGCGAGGAAGAACAGGCCGGCGTTGATCTGGCCGAGGTCGTTGTTGCCCTCGACGAAGTTGTAGCCGCGGCGCAGCAGCCGCTGTCCGTCGTTGGCATCGGGATGCGCGAGCCGCACGTGGGCCGTCAGCGGGATCGCGGGTCCGCCGGCGGCGGTCGAGACGACGTCGAAGTCGGGCTCGGTGAACTCCGTGCCACCGGACAACGGCGCCCCCTCGCCCTTGTCGCGACCGATCAGGGCCTCCTGCTCCTCCAGGCGGGTGCGGTCCCACGACTCGATCGTCATCAAGATCTTGCGGGCGACCAGGAAGCTGCCGCCGGCCATCCACGGCTGGTCGGAGTCGTCGGACCAGACCCAACGGTCGAGGTCCTTCGTCTGGTTGCTGAAGATGTTCGCGGTGCCGTCCTTGAACCCGAACAGGTTCCGGGGCGTGACCTGCGCGTCCGAGGTCGAGGACGTGCGGCCGTAACCGAGTTGGGTCCAGCGGATCTGCGCCCGCCCGAAGGCGATGCGCGAGAGGTTGCGGATGGCGTGGACGGCGACCTGCGGGTCGTCGGCGCAGGCTTGGATGCACAGGTCGCCGCCGCTGTAGCGGTCCTCGAGCAGGTCGAACGCGAACGACGGCAACTCGGCCAGTTCGGCCGGCTTGCTGCCGGCGAGCCCGAACCGGTCGTCGAACAGGCTGGGGCCGAACCCGAAGGTGACGGTGAGGGAGTTCGCGGAGAGGTCGAGCGCCTCGCCGGTGTCATCGGGTGGCTTGTACGGACCACCGCCGGTCGCGCCCTCGGCCGAGACCTGCTCGCCGCGGGTGAGCCGTGCGGCGGCGTCGGTCCAGTCCTGCAGCAGTGCCTCGAGGTCGTCGCGGGTGGCGGCCGAGGTCGTGTCGAACGAGGCGAAGTACAGGTGCTCCTGCATCGCGGTGGTGATCCCGGCCTGGTGCGTGCCGTGGAACGACACGACGTCGGTCTTCTCCTGGCTCGCGTCGTGCAGGGCCTTCGCGCCGAAACCGCCGGCGACGCCGACGGCCCCGACGCCGAGGATCCCCAGCGCCTCACGGCGCGAGAGCCCACTCATGACCCACCTCCTCAGGAAGCGTCGACGCCGAGCACCGTGTGCGTCAGCTGGGACAGCGGCTCGGACAGGGCGTTCAGTTGGGCGCCCAGCTCGTTGCGCTGCTCCTGCGTGACGGTGTCGTAGAAGACGAAGCCCTTCTCGTAGTTGCCATACTCCTCGAGCAGCGCGAACATGGCCGCGAACTGCTTGTCGAGGTCGGTCACCAGTTGCTCGCCCTCGGCGCCCTTGCCCTCGGCGATGTCGCGAACGGACTCGTAAGCCACCTTGGCGCCCTCGACGTTGGCGTAGAAGTCGTAGAGGTCGGTGTGGCTGAACTCGTCCTCCTCGCCGGGCAGCTTGCCGTCGGGAGCGGCGACCTCGTCGAGCAGGCCGATCGCGCCGT
>CAYXFT010000319.1:0-2780 GCA_964464335.1 uncultured Aeromicrobium sp. | reverse complement strand
GGCCTCGAAGGCGTCGATGATCGTGACGTCCTTGCCGTCGACGCTGCCCGGCAGGGTCGACCCGGCGTAGAGGAAGACGCTGGACAGGTCGAGGCGCGCAGCCGCCATCAGCATCCCCGGCAGGGACTTGTCGCAGCCGGCCAGCAGCACCGAGCCGTCGAGGCGCTCGGCCGACATGACGACCTCGACCGAGTCGGCGATGACCTCACGGCTGACGAGGCTGAAGTGCATGCCCTCGTGACCCATGCTGATGCCGTCGGAGACACTGATCGTGCCGAACTCGAGCGGGTAGCCGCCGCCGGTGTGCACGCCCTCCTTGGCCGCCTTCGCGAGCCGGTCGAGCGAGAGGTTGCACGGCGTGATCTCGTTCCAGCTGGACGCGACGCCAACCTGCGGCTTGACCCAGTCGTCGTCGCCCATGCCCACCGCGCGGAGCATGCCGCGCGCCGCGGTCTTCTCCAGGCCGTCGGTGACGTCGCGGCTGCGGGGCTTGATGTCGATCTGGTTCGAGTCGGGGGTCTCGGTCATGGCACCTAGGTTACGACCGCTGGAAGTGATGCAGGTCGGAGGCACCCAGCCACCGGAAGCCGTGCCTGCGGAAGACCTTCACGACCGGGTCGCCGGAGCCGCGCCACGTGATCGAGGCGGGCTTGCTCCGCTTGTGCCATGAGGCGTTCGGGTACCGCTTGCCACCGACGGCGTACGGGTTCTCCCACGGGTTGAGGTCGATCGACCTGCCGGTCGCGTGCGGACTGCGGGCGCCGGGGCGGCCCACGACCCACCGGCAGTTGAAGCCGGAGGTGTTGTCGGCCTTCATCGACTTCACGTCGTCGGCGCCGCGCAGGGCCTTGCTGTACCCGAACCGGTCGACCCGGTACATCGACCGGATCGGCACCTTGGACCGGAAGAGGTCCGTGAAGATCCTCGCGGTGCGGAGCCTCGCCCGCCGGCGACACCGGATCAGAACAGGGGCACGAGTGCGAGCGCGAGGGTCCAGCTGACGAAACTGCCCACCAGGACGTACTCGGCCCGCGAGCCGTCGCCGTCGTCGCGGGAGATCTCGGGGAAACGCAGGATCCCCTTCGCCGCCAGGATCGCGGCGACACCGCCGTAGTTGCCCCCGACGGCGAAGCCGAACACGAGGATCCGCTCGAGCGGGCCGATCACCCGGCCGCCCTTGAGCCGGCGCTCCTGCGCGAGCAGTCCCGAGCCGACGTGGTCGAGCACGACGCGCACGACGGCGTTGGCCGGACCCACGAGCGCGACCACGGTGACCAGCGCCAGGGCGAACTGGTCGAGCGAGACCCCGTCGAGCGCCGGAATGTCGAGCGACAGGTACCAGTCGAGCAGGGGCGGCTCGGCCCGGTCGATGGCCGGCGACGCCAGCAGGGCCAGTCCACCGGCGATCGCCGTGACGACCATGCCGGGCACCTGCCAGGACGGCACGGTGCGGGCACTGGCCCACCACAGCCCCACCACGACGGGGAGCCAGCCGGTCGCGGGCCCGTAGCCGAGCCCGTAGGCGGCCAGGATCACGAGCGCGGCCATCGCGACGATCTCCAGGACCAGGGGCCAGCCGGAGTCGAAATGGCGCAGATACTCGGCCAGACAGACGGCGAGCAGGATGAGGGCGAGCAGCGCCATCAGTGCACCTGCTCGAGGCCGTCGAGCACTGCGAACGCGCCGCAGCGGCGCAGCGACTGGGAGACCGCCGAGGCAGAGATGCCCTCGGTCTCGGCCAGTTCACGCTGGGTGCGGCCCTGCAGCAGTCCCAGCACGAGCCGCCGCTGGCGACCGTCGAAGCCGCTGACGACGTGGTCACGGCTCATCACGTAGGCGTTCACGGTTCCCCCTCCTTGCAGCCAGGTGCGCAGGCCGTTCTGGCGCGACTCACGCCGGCCGACCTCGTCGATCGCGGCACGGGCATCCCACCAGGCGGGCCCGTCCTGGGTGAGACCGTACTCCGAACGACCGACGACTTCGAAGGATCCCGCGCCCAACCCCACGCGCGCGTCCATCCGCTCAGGCAGGGCCAGTCGGACGACGAACGCCGCGAGCAACGCCTCGGCGAGCGTCTCGTGCACGGCCTGGAACTCGTCGCCGATCGTCGGTTCGAGGGGCTGGACGGCGGGCACCAGTCGGTTGGCCGCGTCGAGCGCCTCCAGCATCGCCTGCTGCACGCGGGCGCGGGAGGGCTGTCGGCGCGAGCCGACCAGGTCGCCGACCATGGCGACACCCGCGAGAGAAGCTGACGACTTCATTTCCATGGAATGAAGTATATGACTTCATTGTGGAAAGGTGAAGGCACAGGCTTCATTTCTTCGGTTTCGATGCCGCCTCGACCTCGATCGGGCCCGCCGTCGGCTCGGCCGCGCCGGGTCCACCGGGGTGACGTGCGATCCACCGCGAGGCCGCACCGTGGCCCGCGTCGAAGAGCGCTTGGCGCTGCTCGCCCGTGAGGTCGAAGTCCGTCCACCGCACCCCCCGCGGCTTCGCGAAGATGCTGCGATCGAGGGCGGCCGGATCGCTGACATGGCGCACCTGCGTGGAGTCGACGGTGGTGAAGATGAGGTTCGTCAACAGCGACAGCGGGCCGGTCACCGGCTTGGCCTTCGCGCGCTCTCCCGCCGGCGAACTGAGCCGGACCCCGAGCGTCGGCCACCGGCTCGGCTGCCCGTCACGGCGGTCGAACAGTTCGATCGGATAACTGCGTAGCAACGAGCCGTCCGCGAGCGTGAGCGTGCCGTACGGCGACTTCAGCCGCACCGGCTCGAACAGGA
>CAYXFT010000318.1:1861-2788 GCA_964464335.1 uncultured Aeromicrobium sp. | reverse complement strand
GCATCAAGTTCCTGGCCCGCGGTGGTCTCAAGCTCGACGACGAGATCGAGCATGCGATCGAGCAGCGTCTCGAGGAGCCGTGGGAACGGCCCACCGGGGCCGGCGTCGGCCGCGTGGGCGACAGCCACGCCGGACTGGGCGCCTACGTGCGTCACCTGCTCGACTCGTTGCCGAACCGGCTCGAGGGCCTGACCGTCGTGCTGGACTGCGCCAACGGCGCGGCGTACGAGGCTGCACCGGACGCGTTCACCCGCGCCGGTGCCAACGTGATCGCGATCCACCACGAGCCCGACGGGCTCAACATCAACGAACAGTGCGGCTCGACCCACCTGGGCGATCTGCAGCGCATCGTGGTCGAGCGCGGTGCCGACGTCGGCTTCGCCTTCGACGGTGACGCCGACCGGTGCCTGGCCGTGGACGAGCACGGCGAGGTCGTCGACGGCGACCAGATCCTGGCGATCCTGGCCCTCAAGGGCCAGCGCGAGGGCCTCCTGGTCGACGACACCGTCGTGGCGACGGTGATGAGCAATGTCGGCTTCACCCGGGCGATGGACGCCGCCGGCATCTCGGTGGTGCGCACCGCCGTCGGCGACCGCTACGTCGTCGAGGCGATGCGCGAAGGCGGATTCACCCTCGGCGGCGAGCAGTCCGGGCACGTGATCATGAGCCGGTACGCCACCACCGGCGACGGCGTCCTCACCGCGCTGCAGTTGGCCGCCGAACTGACCGCGACCCGTCGGCGGATGTCCGATCTCGCGGCCGTGATGGAGCGCCTGCCGCAGGTCCTGATCAACGTCGCCGGTGTCGATCGGACGCGCGCGGACTCCGATCCGGTCGTGCAGGCCGAGGTCGAGGCCGCGATGTCCAAGCTGGGCGACAACGGTCGGGTCCTACTGCGCCCGTCGGGAACCGAGCCGGTCGTGCGGG
>CAYXFT010000318.1:0-1851 GCA_964464335.1 uncultured Aeromicrobium sp. | reverse complement strand
GACGAGGCACACGAGATCGCCGACCACCTCGCCGAGGTCGTGCGCTCGGCCCTCGCCCTCTGACCCCCTTTGATCGCCGTGCCCGGAGCCCTCGATCAGGGCGGTCTCGACCGCGACGACGTCCGTGCACTGCTGGCCGAGCACCTGCAGGACATGTACGCCACCAGTCCGGTCGAGAGCGTGCACGCCCTCGACCTGTCGGCGCTGACCGATCCCGCCATCGAGTTCTGGACCGTCCGCGAGCATGGCTTGCTGCTCGGGTGCGGTGCACTCAAGGATCTCGGCGACGGGCACGGTGAGATCAAGTCGATGCGCACCACGTCGGCCGCGCGTGGCCGCGGTGTGGCGTCCTTCCTGCTCGTCCACCTGATCGACCGGGCCCGCACCGCCGACTGGCAGCGGGTCAGCCTCGAGACCGGCACCGAGGAATACTTCGCCGCCGCCCGCCGGCTCTACCAGCGCCACGGTTTCGTACCGTGCGCACCGTTCGGCGACTACGGCTCCGACCCGCACAGCACGTTCTTCACGCTGGCGCTCTGAGCCGCCGGGGATGCGAGACTGACGGACATGGCCGTGACGCTCGAGACACCGGACCCGACCGACCACGGGGCGTTCAACGAATTCAGCGACGTCTACCTGCGCGCCAACGAACGACGCATCGACGTGCCGTGGCTGCCGCCGGAACTGCAGGTCGTCCTCGCCGGCGACGAGTACGTGCGGACCGATGTCGTCCAGGCGCGGGACGACGACGTCGTGGTGGCGGTCGGGTGGGCCGAGTTGCCCGAACGGGACAACACCGAGGTCGCGTTCATCGAGATCGCGGTGCCGCCGGAGTACCGCCGCCGCGGATACGGCACGGCCGTCCTGGACTGGCTCGGCAGCCGCGCCGCCGAGGACGGACGATCCACCATGCTCGCCGAGACCACCCGCCCGTGCGACGACGAAACCGGCCCGGGACGCGAGTTCGCGCTCGCCCGCGGCTTCGTGTTCGACACGATCAACGCCCAACGCGAGCTGACGCTGCCTGCCGACCCGGCACCGGCCGAGGCACGTGACGGCTACGCGCTCGCGGCCTGGCGCGGGGACATCCCGCCTCAGTGGCTCGACGAGTACGCGGCCCTGCGCAGCCTGCTGAACCAAGAGGCCCCGTCGGGTGAGTTCGAGTTGGAGAACGAGTTCTGGGACGCCGACCGGCTGCGCCTCGAGGTCGACCAGTGGTGGCGCCAGCACCGCGTCGCCCAGACGGTCGTCGCCGTCGCCCCCGACGGCACGCTCGCCGGGCACACCCAACTGGTCTTCCCCAAGAACTCCGGCGAGGTCTACCAGTGGGACACGCTCGTGCTGCCCGACCATCGCGGCCACGGGCTCGGGCTCGCGCTGAAGCGACAGGCGATGATCGAGGCGGCCGACCTGCTCGCCGACCGAACCCGGATCCTGACCTGGAACGACATGCGGAACGACCCGATGATCGCGGTCAACGAGGAACTCGGCTACCGGCTCACCGCGTGGTCCGACCAGTGGACCCGTGACCTGACCGCATCCGGGGGCTGAGGAGGGGCTCGAACGACCGCTTCCGGTCCCGACCCGCGGCCGTGTCCACCTCGCGTTCGACGGTTCTCGCGGCCTGCTCAGAGCTTGCGTAGCCGGACCCATTGGACCGTGTGGTCCGAGGCCTTGCGCAGCACCAGGTCGGCGCGGCCGCGCGTGGTGGCGATGTTCTCGCGCAGGTTGGGCCAGTTGATCGTGTCCCACAGTTCCTCGGCGCGGACGACCGCCTCGGAGTCCGTCAACGTGCTGTAGCGGTGGAAGTACGAGGCGGGGTCGGCGAACGCGGTCTCGCGCAGGCGCAGG
>CAYXFT010000317.1:2591-2820 GCA_964464335.1 uncultured Aeromicrobium sp. | reverse complement strand
AGATCGTCGACGTGCTCGGCAAGGCACCGGACATCCACGTCCTGCCGGTCGGCAACGCCGGCAACATCAGTGCCTACTGGAAGGGCTTCGTCGAGTACCACGAGTCCGGCGACGCCGCGTCGCGCCCGCAGATGTGGGGCTTCCAGGCCGCCGGAGCGGCGCCGATCGTGCGCGGCGAGGTCGTGCCCCACCCCGAGACCGTGGCCACCGCGATCCGCATCGGCAATCC
>CAYXFT010000317.1:0-2581 GCA_964464335.1 uncultured Aeromicrobium sp. | reverse complement strand
CTGGAGCGATTGCTGGTGCGTCGTGGACGCTGGCCGAGAACGCCCGCGACGAGTCCGGGGGCCGCATCGACGCCGTCTCCGACGACCAGATCCTCGACGCCCAGCGCCAGCTCGGCGCCCACGAGGGCGTCTTCGTCGAGCCCGCTTCTGCGGCGGGCGTCGCGGGTCTGCTGGCCGCCGCCGCGGCCGGTGAGGTGCCCCGTGGCCTGACGATCACCGTCACCGTCACGGGACACGGCCTCAAGGACATCGACACCCCGCTGTCGCGCATCGAGTCGATCGTCGACACCGTGGTCGACGCCGACGTCCACGCGGCCGCCGAGGCGGCCGGGCTCGCATGACTCTTGTCGACGAGGCCGTCACCGTCCGGGTGCCGGCCACCAGCGCCAACCTCGGTCCCGGCTTCGACGCTCTGGGCATGGCGCTGTCCTGGTACGACGAGGTCGTCGCCGAGGTCACCTCCGGCGGGCTGACGTTCGACATCGAGGGCGAGGGTGCCGACGAGGTGCCCAAAGACGAGTCCCACCTGCTCTACCGGGCGATGGACGCGACCTTCGACCTGCTCGGTGAGCGCCCGGCCGGTCTTCACCTCACCTGCCGCAACACGATTCCGCACGGTCGGGGTCTCGGGTCGTCGGCCGCCGCGATCGCCTCGGGCGTCGTCCTGGCGCGCGCGCTCGTGGTCGGGGGAGAGGATCGGCTCGACGACGCGGCGCTGTTCCGACTGGCCACCGACCTGGAGGGACATCCCGACAACGTCGCGCCGGCGTTGGGTGGCGGATTCACCATCTCGTGGATCGACGGGGCGGCGGCCGAGACGGTGCGGCTCGACGTCCACGCCGACGTCACGGTGTTCGTGCCGCCCGAGCCGGTGGCGACATCGGTCGCGCGCGGCCTGCTCCCCGAGACCGTCCCGCACGGCGACGCCGCCTTCACCGCCGGTCGCGCCGCGCTGCTCGTCGCCGCGCTCACCACCGCGCCCGAACGGCTCGTCTCGGCCACCGAGGACCGGTTGCACCAGTCGTACCGTTCCGCTGCGATGCCCGATTCGTACAAGTTGGTCCGCCAGTTGCGTGCCGAGGGCGTCGCCGCGGTCATCTCCGGTGCCGGACCCACGGTGCTCGCGTTCGGCCACGGCCTCGAGTCATGGACACCCGCGCGGTGGGCCCACCGCGAATTGCAGGTCGCCGCGCGTGGCGCGCACCTCGTGTGACGTTCCGCGTGTTACAGTTTTTCCTGTCGGAGTCGAGAATTCTCTCCCCGACGCAACGCCACTTCCCAGCCCGTCGGATACGGGCAGGCCTGTACGCGAAGCCGGCCCTCACGCCGAACGCCTTCAGGAATGTGGCCTCCGAATGAAGGACAACGTGTGACGGAATCAACCACGGTCGATCCCACTCCTGCGGACGGCGCCGAGAAGGCCCCCGCGAAGACCCCCCGCAAGTCCGGGGCGGCGCTGGGCGGCAAGGTCATCGCCGAGCTCCAGGAGATTGCGGCCGGCCTCGGCATCGATGGTGCCGACAAGATGCGCAAGGGCCAGCTGATCGACGCGATCAAGACGGCCCGCGGCGAGGCCAAGCCCGCCGAGGCGCCCCGCGCCAGTGAGGCTCCCGCCGAGCCGAAGGCGCAGAAGCGCTCCCGTTCGCCCAAGAACGAGGCTCCCAAGAACGACGCGCCCCAGGCCGACGCAGTCGAGCCCGCTGAGCCCGCGCAGAAGCGCGAGCGTGCCGAGCGCGA
The DNA here is from genome assembly GCA_964464335.1 of uncultured Aeromicrobium sp. Classification (GTDB taxonomy): domain Bacteria; phylum Actinomycetota; class Actinomycetes; order Propionibacteriales; family Nocardioidaceae; genus Aeromicrobium. The sequence goes on along the minus strand of CAYXFT010000317.1, from coordinate 844 downwards.
GCCCCGCGCCGAGTCCAAGGACGACGGCCGCAACCAGAACGCCAAGAGTGGTCAGAACGCCAAGGGCAACCAGGGTGGTCAGGGCAACCAGAACCGCGGCGCAAGCCAGGCCGGTCAGGGCAACCAGAGCCGCGGTGGCAACCAGGCGAACCAGAACCGCGGCGGCAGCCAGGACACCTACCAGGACGACGACGGCGGACGCCGTCGCAACCGTCGCGGTCGCAACCGCAACGCCAATCGTGGCCTCGAGGACAACCCGACGTTCACCGAAGAGGACGTGCTGGTCCCCGCCGCGGGCATCCTGGACATCCACGACAACTACGCGTTCGTGCGCACGACGGGCTACCTGTCCAGCGAGAACGACGTCTACGTCTCGATGGCCCTGGTCCGCAAGCTCGGCCTGCGCCGCGGCGACGCGATCATCGGCCAGGTGCGCCAGCCCCGTGAGGGCGAGCGCAAGGAGAAGTTCAACCCGATGGTCAAGATCGAGTCGGTCAACGGGACCGATCCCGAGGAGGCCAAGCGCCGCGTCGACTTCTCCAAGCTGACGCCGCTCTACCCCTCGGAGCGTCTGCGTCTGGAGAGCCAGGCCGGCGGTCTGACGGGTCGCGTCATCGACCTCGTCTCGCCGATCGGCAAGGGCCAGCGCGGCCTCATCGTCTCGCCGCCCAAGGCCGGCAAGACGATGGTGATGCAGCAGGTCGCCAACGCGATCACCGAGAACAACCCCGAGTGCCATCTGATGATCGTCCTGGTCGACGAGCGTCCCGAGGAGGTCACCGACTTCCAGCGCACCGTCAAGGGCGAGGTCATCGCCTCGACGTTCGACCGTCCGGCCTCGGAC
>CAYXFT010000316.1:0-2866 GCA_964464335.1 uncultured Aeromicrobium sp. | reverse complement strand
CGCCCGCTACTCGATCGGCGGGCCGGCTGGTCCCTCGCCCGCTACTCGATCGGCGGGCCGGCTGGTCCCTCGCCCGCTACTCGATCGGCGCACGGTGATCGAGTAGCTCGGCGAGCGCAGCGAGCCGGCGTATCGAGATCACCAGATAGCCTGTCGCCGACATGACCTTGACCATCACGCCCGAGTTCGCCCGGGCCTTGGCGATCCTCGACGCCGGGGACAACCTGTTCCTGACCGGCAAGGCCGGCACCGGCAAGTCGACCTTGATCCGCCATTTCATGACGCGCACCGATCGTCGGGTCGTGGTCGTCGCGCCGACCGGCATCGCAGCCCTCAACGTGGACGGTCACACGATCCATCGGCTGTTCTCGTTCCGCAGCACCACCTCGTTGGAGGACGTGCGCACCGGCCCGTACCGGCCGGGCCGGTTCATGAAGACACTCATGTCCCTGCAGACGCTGATCGTCGACGAGGCGTCGATGGTGCGTGCCGACCTGTTCGACATGCTCACCGCGGCGCTGGAGCGGTTCGGTCCGCGGCCCGGGACGCCATTCGGTGGCGTGCAGGTCGTCCTGGTCGGCGACCTCCTGCAATTGCCGCCGGTGGTCGAGGACTCGCTGAAGGGCCATTTCGCCGGCCACTACGCGACGCCCTACTTCTTCTCGGCGCACTCGTTCGAGCGGGCGGACTTCCCCGCGGTCGCGCTGACGACGGTGTTCCGCCAGCAGGGCGACGATCGGCTCACCGCGCTGCTCAACGCGGTGCGTGAGGGGATCCTGCTGGACCACGCGCAGGTCGATCTGAACTCCCGCGTCGACCCCGACTTCGAGCCGCCCGAGGACGAGTTGTGGCTGACCCTCGCACCGTCGAACCGCATCGTCACGGCTCGCAATCGCCAGCGTCTCGATCGGTTGGACGGTGAGGTGATCCGGAGCGTGGCCGTCGAGTCGGGCGACCTGTCCCTGTTCGACGCCCCGACCGAACGCGTCCTGACCTTCAAGGTCGGCGCGCAGGTCATGATGCTGTCCAACGACGCCGGCGACCGCTGGGTCAACGGGACGCTCGGCAAGGTCGTCGACGTCGAGGTCGCGGGCGGCGAGCCCGAGGTCACCGTCGAGTTCGCCGACGGCAGCACGGCACGGGTCGATCGCTTCACGTGGGACGTGCTGCGGCCGGTCGTCGAGGACGGCCGGATGAGCACCGAGGTCGTCGGCACCTACACCCAGTTGCCGTTCAAGCTGGCGTGGGCGATCACGATCCACAAGAGCCAGGGGCAGACGCTCGACCGGCTCGTCGTCGACCTCACTGGTGGGGTGTTCGCCGAGGGGCAGGTCTACGTCGCGCTGAGTCGGGCGACCTCGTTGGAAGGCCTGGTGCTCACGCGGCCGATCGAGCCGCGGCACCTGCGGACGGACCGACGGATCGTGCGCTACCTGCACGAGTCGTCCGACCTCGCCGGCCCGGCGCGACACTGCGCGGTGGGGATCTCCTTCGTGGGAGACGAGGGCACCTTCTCGCGGCCGCGGCCGATCGAACTCGCGGTGGCCTTCGACGACGGCACGGCGCTCAGCACGCTGGTCAACCCCGAGCGCGACCTGGCGGATGCCCGCGCGGTGTATGCGATCACGGCCGACGACGTGCTGCTGGCGCCGACGCTGCCCGCGGCGTGGGCGACGCTGGCGCCCTTGTTGGAGGGGTGCACGCCGGTCGGGATCGGCATCGACGAGGACTTGGGCAAGGTCGACTTCGAGCTCAAGCGGCAGGGCCGCGTGCTGCCGATGCCGCTCGGCGTCGACGTCACGGCGCGGTTGCTGAACGAGGACGAGCGGCAGGGGTCGAGGTCGCCACGGGCGCTGGATCGCGCACGGGCCGCCCTGTCCGCCCATGGCAGGCTCGGCGCGGAGCTGGCCGGTGGCACGCCGTTCGCGCTCGCCGGTCTCGTCGACGACGACCCCGGCTACCTGCTGACGCGGGACGGAGACGTCGCCGTGCCGAGGTCGGAGTCGATGCCCACCCTGTCGGCGATCGTCGACGTCAGCCGCGCGATCGGCCACCTCGTGCTGGACGGCAGTGCGGTCCAGGACCTGCCCGCGGCACCACGCGACGGGGCCGGCCGGGTCGCTGCGGCCGCGGTGGCCGAGCGACTCGCCAACGTCGCGACGACGTCGCGGCTCTCGCCCTCGTTGGTCGAGCGTCTGCGTCATGTCGAGCAGTGGCTCGGCATCGACTTCGTCGACGCGGCCGTCGCCGCCGTGGCCGACCGGTTCCCCGGCATCGACGACGTCCTGGTCCCGGGAGCTCGGATCTGCTTCACCGGGACGGCGATCGGGGCGGACGGCCGGGTCTGGGAACGCGCCGACATCACCGAGCTCGCGCAGCGTCATGGCCTGCAGGCGGTCGCGAACGTCTCGAAGACCCGCTGCGACGTCCTCGTGGTCGCGGAGGTGGGCACCCAGTCCGGCAAGGCGCGCAAGGCCCGTGAGTACGGCAAGCCGGTGCTGACCGCGGAGGAGTTCTTCACCTGGGCGTCAGCGGACTGAGGCCCACCTAACTCGCCACCTGCGGCGCACGTTACGGTGATGTTTCCGAAATGAAGGCGCATTCAGGCGTCGCGCGCCCTGCGGAAGGACCCTCACCCGTGGAATCACTCGACTCCAGGCTCATCGACATCTACGACGAGGTCGTGCGCCGCAATCCCGGCGAGACCGAGTTCCACCAAGCGGTCCAGGAGGTGCTGGCGAGCCTCGGTCCCGTCGTGGCGAAGCACCCGCAGTACGCCGACGCGAACATCATCCGCACGCTGTGCGAGCCCGAGCGTCAGATCATCTTCCGCGTGCCGTGGGTCGACGACCGCGGTCGCGTCGAG
>CAYXFT010000315.1:0-2870 GCA_964464335.1 uncultured Aeromicrobium sp. | reverse complement strand
CGCGGAGGATTCGCATAGTGGCCTAGTGCGCTCGCTTGGAAAGCGGGTTGAGTGAAAGCTCTCAGGGGTTCGAATCCCCTATCCTCCGCCAGTGACAGCCCGTCCTCGGAATCGCACCAGCTTCCGGGACGGGTTTTCGCATTCCCTCGCCGTGCCCGCCTGATCCCCGCCGAGGCCGGCGTTCGACGACGTTGACATGCAAGTTCTCACTTGCCTATCGTCGCGACGTGGGAGACGTCTACCAGGCCTTGGCCGATCCGACCCGACGACTCATCCTCGATGAGTTGTCGGACCGGGACGGCCAGAGCCTGTTCGAGCTGTGCGGCCGGTTAGCCATGCGCCATGGCGTCACGTCGAGCCGGCAGGCGATCTCCCAGCACCTCGCCGTCCTGGAGGGTGCCGGGCTGGTCAGCTCGCACCGCTCGGGTCGGACGAGAATCCACCACCTCCACACGGAGCCACTGCGCGCGATCGTCGAGCGCTGGCCTGTCGAACCGAAGGAATGACGATGGGTATCCGCATCACCGTGACGAGCGTCTTCGTCGACGACCAGGCCAAGGCGTTCGCCTTCTACACCGACGTGCTCGGCTTCGTGGCGAAGACCGACGTGCCGGTCGGTGAGTTCCGCTGGCTCACCGTGGTCGGCCCCGAGGAGCCGGACGGCACCGAATTGCTCCTCGAACCCGATCAGCACCCTGCGGCCTCGGCGTACAAGTCCGCGCTGGTGGACGACGGGATCCCCGCCGCCTCCTTCGGCGTGGACGACGTGAATGCGTCACACGCCGAGCTCTCGGCGAAGGGCGTGCGGTTCACCCAGGCGCCGACCGCGCTGGGGCCCGTCGTGACGGCGGTCCTCGACGACACCTGTGGCAATCTGATCCAGCTCACCAGCCCCGTGACGGCGTGAGAGGTCTGGCGTTCGCGTCCCCTGACCCGTGCCGCGGGGATCAGGCGCTGAGCAGGTCGGCCAGTCCGGAGACCCGCCGGTCCAACTCGTCGTAGACCTGGTCGAAGGCCTCCACAGTGCCGGGCCGGACCGGGTCCGGGACCGACCAGTGGACATCGATCACCTCGCCCAGCTCCTCGTAGGCGTTGTCGCACACCGCGACCACCAGGTCGCCCTCGGCGGCGACCGACGCGAACCGACGCGGGGCCAGGTCGGGCAGGTCGAGCTGGTGACGGTCGGCCACGGCCCGGGCGCCGGCGGCGATCTCGTCGGCCGGCTGCGTCCCGGCCGATGCGGCCGGCAGGTCGGCGATCGTGGTCCACAGCGCCGCAGCGAGCTGGGAGCGGGCGGAGTTCGCGGTGCACACGAACAGCACTCGTCCGGCCTCGGGACGGGGCATGCCGTGCTCGACCACCGAACAGTCGGACAGGGTCAGATAGGTCCGGCGCCGGTCTCCCTCCGAACGACGCCGGGCGACGATGCCCGCGGCCTGGAGGACATTCAGATGGTGTGCCAGCAGGCTCGACGACAGGCCCAGCGCGGCTTGGAGTTCTCCGGCCGACTTGTCACCCCAGGAGAGCTCGTCGACCACCGCGAGGCGCATGACGTCCGACAGTGCGGCGTGCCGTGCGGCGCGCTGAGCCAGCTCCCGAGTTCTCTCACTGTTCATTGAGTCAATTTTGACTGAGCGAACGGTTCGGGTCAAGATGGCATCCAGAACAGTCCGCCACCCAGGAGCACTCGTGACGTCAGCAGCACCCCCGCCCGGCCGTCCGGCCGAGCCCGACGTCATCGCCGGGCTCTCGCGTCTCGACCGCTTCCTGCCGGTCTGGATCGTCCTCGCCATGGCCGTCGGGCTCGTCCTCGGACGCACCGTAGACGGGCTCGACGAGGCCCTCGACGCGGTGAAGGTCGGGTCGGTCTCGCTGCCCATCGCCGTCGGCCTGCTGGTGATGATGTACCCGGTGCTGGCAAAGGTTCGCTACGACGAGACGGCTCGCGTGACCGGAGACCGCGCACTGCTGATCTCGTCACTGGTCATGAATTGGGTGCTCGGCCCCGCGTTGATGTTCGCCCTCGCCTGGCTGCTGCTGCCCGACCTGCCCGCGTTCCGCACCGGCCTCATCATCGTCGGACTGGCGCGCTGCATCGCGATGGTGCTCATCTGGAACGACCTGGCCTGCGGCGACCGCGAGGCCGCCGCCGTCCTGGTCGCCATCAACTCCGTCTTCCAGGTCGTCGCGTTCGCGGCCCTCGGCTGGTTCTACCTGCAGACACTGCCGGGCTGGCTGGGCCTGGAGACGACCTCGGCCGACTTCTCGGTCTGGGCCATCACCGCCAGCGTGTTGGTGTTCCTCGGCATTCCGCTCGTGGCCGGATTCCTGACCCGCACCATCGGCGAGCGTGCCCGGGGCCGCGACTGGTACGAAGGCACCTTCCTGCCGCGCCTCGGGCCGTGGGCGTTGTACGGGTTGCTGTTCACGATCGTCGTGCTGTTCGCCCTCCAGGGCGACGCGATCACCAACCAGCCCCTCGACGTCGTCCGCATCGCCGTCCCGCTGCTGCTGTACTTCGCGATCACGTTCGCTGCCGGCATGCTGATCGGCCACGGGCTCGACCTCGGCTACGCCAAGACGGCGACGCTGGCGTTCACCGCCGCGGGCAACAACTTCGAGTTGGCCATCGCCGTCGCCATCGGCACGTTCGGCGTCACCTCCGGCCAGGCCCTCGCCGGCGTCGTCGGACCCCTCATCGAGGTCCCCGTGCTGGTCGCCCTCGTCTACGTGTCCCTGGGGGCGCGCAGGTTCTTCCCCCAGACCGAAGGAGCCCGACCATGACCGACCTCAAGCCCTCCGTGTTGTTCGTCTGCGTCCACAACGCCGGCCGCTCCCAGATGGCGGCGGGGTTCCTGACCGCGCTCGCC
>CAYXFT010000314.1:0-2876 GCA_964464335.1 uncultured Aeromicrobium sp. | reverse complement strand
CACCGGCGACCACCAGTGGATCCACGTCGATCCGGAGCGGGCCGCCGACGGCCCCTTCGGTTCCACCATCGCCCACGGGTACCTCACCCTGTCGATGCTGCCGTTCCTCGGCGCCCAGGTGTACGCCTTCGCCGGCGACCGGGCGCGCGTGAACTACGGCCTGAACCGCGTCCGTTTCATGGCTCCGGTCACGGTGGGATCGCGGATCCGCAACCGGGTCGAGATGCTGGAGGTTCGCGACATCGAGAAGGGCCAGCAGGTCACGATCCAGCACACCGTCGAGATCGAGGGCAGCGAGAAGCCCGCCTGCATCGCCGAGACCGTCACCCTGCTGATGGATGCCGCGCCGTGAAGGCGACGCCGGAGCAGATCGCGATCGTTCCGAAGGTCGCCCTGCACGAGCACCTCGACGGGGGAGTGCGCCCGGGGACGGTCGCCGAGATCGCCCTCGAGATCGGGCACGACCTGCCCGCCGCGCCCGAGGATCTCGGCCGCTGGTTCGAGGAGGCGTCCGCGTCGGGTTCCCTCGTGCGGTACCTCGAGACGTTCCAGCACACGGTCGCGGTGATGCAGCGTCCCGAGGACCTCGCCCGCGTCGCCCGTGAGGCCGTGCTCGATCTGGCCGCCGACGGCGTGGTCTACGCCGAACTGCGCTGGGCACCCGAGCAGCACCAAGGTGCAGGACTGTCGATCGACGAGACCGTCGAAGCGGTGCAGCAGGGCATCGACGAAGGCGTCGCGCTCGTGCAGGATTCGGGCGCCACGATGGTCGTCGGCCAACTGCTGACGGCGATGCGGCATGCGTCGCGCGGCCTCGAGATCGCTCGCACCGTCGTGGAGTACCGCGACCGGGGCGTGTTCGGTTTCGACATCGCCGGTGCTGAGGACGGCTTCCCGCCGATCCTGCACCTGGAGGCGTTCGAGTACCTGCGTGAGGAGAACGCCCACTTCACGATCCACGCCGGCGAGGCGTTCGGGCTGCCGTCGATCTGGCAGGCCGTCCAGCGCTGCGGCGCCGACCGGCTCGGTCACGGGGTGCGGATCGTCGACGACATCGACTTCGCGGCCGGCGCCGAGCCGTGGCTCGGCCGGCTCGCCGCCTACATCCGCGACGCCCGCATTCCGCTCGAGATGTGTCCCTCGTCGAACCTGCAGACCGGCGCGGTCGCCGGCATGCAGACGATCGCCGACCATCCGATCGGCCCGCTCGCCGAACTCGGTTTCCGGGTCACGATCAACAGCGACAACCGGCTCATGAGCGGCACCTCGATCGGCCGCGAGATGAACCTGCTCACCGACGCCTTCGGCTACAGCCTCGGCGACCTGCAGTGGTTCACCGTCAACGCGATGAAGAGCGGCTTCCTGCCGTTCGACGAGCGACTCGTGCTGATCACCGACGTCATCAAGCCCGCGTACAAGGCCGCCGCGATCTAGGTGCCCGGGGCGGTGACCTACCCGCCACCGGGGGCGCCTTGGTGGTGGCTACCTCACCGCCCCACGCCAGCCGACGGTCGCGGTCAGCCAGCGGCGCGGGTGAGGCGCCGGTACGCGCGCCGCGGGTTCATCGGCTCGCAGCCGGCGTCGACGGCGGCGGTGACCACCAGCGGCTGGTCGCGCAGGAGTCGCCAGCCGCGACGGACCAGCGTCAGCGGCGGCTTGCGGCTCTCGCGTAGGTCGCGCACGAGGCGCAGCGCGAACACGAGGACGCGGGGGCGGTTCAGGCAGATCGCCGCCGACAGGATGCCGGCGTCGCGGCAGGCGGAGACGATGTCGGGGGCGAACAGGCCCTCGGCGATGAACCGATCGCCGGTCGCCTCGACGACGTGGGTGCCGACGATGTCACTGACCGCGATGTCGTAGATCGGCACCACGGCCCGGCCGTCGCGGCACAGCGCGGCGATGGCCGCCATCGCGCCGTCAAGGTCCCACGAGCCCACGTCGTCCCAGTCGGCGATCCCGAGGGTGCTGCGTGGCAGGTCGGAGTGGTGGTGCGGGTGGTAGAAGTCGTCCAACCGCAGGACCGTCCAGCCGAGCCGCTCGGCCAGGTGTGACTTCCCCGAGCCCGACGGGCCGGCCAGGATCACGACTTCGGGCATGTGCGAACGCTATCGGTTCGGGCCGCGACCTCCGGTTTTGAAGGGTTTTCCACGGGTGCGGTCGGGCCTCCCCGTGGAAAACCCTTCAAAACCGGGGCCGCGGAGCGGTCAGACGCCGATCGGGTGCCAGACCGTCTTGGCCTCGAGGAAGGGCGTGATGCGGGACAGCGACTGGCCGGTGGGGGTGCCCGGGCGGACGATGCGCTTGAGGTTCACCGCACCCTCGGCCTCGAGGTCGCGGCCGACCTCGGGGTCGTCGACACCGGTCAGGTCGAGCGCGTCGACGTCGAGATGGCCGGCCAGCCAGGGCCCGATCTCGGCGATGTCGCCGGTGAGGATGTTGACGACGCCGCCGGGGACGTCGGAGGTCGAGAGGATCTCCGACAGCGTGATCGCCGGCAGTGGACGCGCATAGGACGACACGACCACGGCCGTGTTGCCCGAGACGATCACCGGCGCGAGCACCTCGACCAGACCCAGCAGCGAGGACTGCTGGGGCGCGGCCACGACGACGACGCCGGTGGCCTCGGGCGACGTCAGGTTGAAGAACGGGCCGTTCACCTGATTGGCGTTGCCCGTCACCTGGGCGAGCTTGTCCGCCCAGCCGGCGTACCAGACCCACGTGTCCACGGCCTGGTCGACGATCGTGGTGGCACGACGCTCGGTGACGCCCTCGGCGGCCCGGACCTCGGCGATCAGTTGGTCGCGGCGGCCCTCGAGGACCTCGGCGACCCGGTAGAGGATCTGACCGCGGTTGTACCCGGTGCGACCCGACCAGCC
>CAYXFT010000313.1:0-2884 GCA_964464335.1 uncultured Aeromicrobium sp. | reverse complement strand
CAGGTGCCAGTGCCCGAAAGGGCGTGGGGGTTCAACTCCCCCCTCGCGCACGAAATGACGAAGGGCTCCCGAATGGGGGCCCTTCGTCATTTCGTGCGCAAGGTGCTGCTGCGAGGCGCCGGGGGTTCCCCTGTCGCAATCTGCAGGGGAACCCTGCAGATTGCGACAGGCGAGCAGCCAGGTTCGGACTTGCCGATCTGCCGATGTCGCGTAATACACCGCCGGGTTCGCGGTCTCTCAGGGTGAGGCGGCCCCAGACCGCCTTGCGAGGGTCGTTCGCGTCCTTCGCGCCGTCCCGTGGCCCCCCCGATGGTCACGGGACGGCAGCATTCGTCGTGTCCGCAGGTCGCCGACCCTCAAGATCGGCTCAGATCGCGACCCGCGCGCGCCGGAATGTGCAATCGATGTCGGACTTGCCACTATTGTGGGCGAAGACGGCAGTTCGGTCGCTCCTGGGGGAGTCGACCACACGAGGACGCCGCCGGCAGGACCGCAGCGCTTTCGACGCACCCGACTCTCGGCGCCGAGACTCGCAGACACCGCGGTACCCCGGCTGCCGAGACGACGGGCTGCGACAGGACTCTTCGGTCACCCCCCCGGTGCCTGGACCACGAGAAGAAGGAATCACATGAAGCGATGGAAAGCCCTCACGGGCGCGGTGATAGCGGCCGCTCTCGTGGTCGCGCCACTGGTGTCGACGGCCGCGACCGCCGCAACCCCGACGGTCGGAGTGATCGGCGAGCTGCAGCCCTGGAGTGAACCGACGAATCACGCGGACTACTGGGCGAACCTGTACAAGGACCACAACGCGACCTGTTACGACTCCAAGGGAAACACGGACCACGGCAGCATCACCGACGGCAGGAAGACCGTTACCCTCAAGCCGTTCAATCCGTCGTGGCCCGGCGATCACTGGGAGCTGCTGGTGATCAAGGCCGGCAGCCTCTGGAACAACGTGATCGTGCATCCGGAGGCGGGGGTCGCCTACGCGTCGCCGGTGAACCGCGGCGGCAACCAGGCGGACGTCTCGCACTGGATCGTCTGCAAGGGCACGACGCCCCAGGGCCAGGGCGAGAAGATCACGCCGACGCTGTCGTACACGCTTCCGGACTGTGACACCGCAGGAACCCTGACCAAGTCCGACGTCGGCGTGACCTGGACTGATGTCGACCTCGAGGACGGCTGGAAGGCCTACACCGCGACCCCGAAGCAGGGCTACGTGTTCGCGAACGGCGCGAAGACGACGTGGGAGGTTCCCGACCTGACCCCGCTGACCGGCGAGATCTGCGATGAGGTCGTGGTTCCCGAGCAGCCTGTCGTCCAGGACGACTGCGAGACGGCGAACGATCAGTACGGTCTGCCTTCCGCACCCACCGGCATCGCGTACTCGTTCTCAGGCAAGAATGTCGTCGCGACGCCGCTCGCCGGCTACACCCTGGGCACTCTGCCCGCCGGCTGGACCCTGAACGACGACAACAGCGCGACGTATGCGTTCAACCCGCAGCAGTTCCCCAACGACGAGAACTGTGAAGAGGTCGTGCCCGTGCCGACGCTGTTCGATGCGACGCCGACGGACCCGACCTGCGACACGGACGGCGCGCTGCCGAACCTCGCCGGTGAGTTCCCGAACGTCACGCTGGCGTTCGACCGCGAGTTCGACGGGCCTGGCACCTACAGCCTGACCGCGACCGCCAACGCCGGCTACGAGTTCCCGGACGGCACCACCGTCAAGGTGCGCGAGATCGAGATCGCCGGCAAGCTGGGATACCAGTCCGAGGATTCCGAGGCGCCGTGCTTCCTGGAGCCGGAGGACCCCGAGCTGATTCCGGGCGACATCGAGTCGGAGTGCGTCGGCTCGGTGCCCTACCTCGGCTACGCGGTGACGCTGCCGGAGGGCTTCGTGGCCGACAGCAGCACGCCGCTGACGATCACGTTCATCCACCCGACTGACCCGACACAGAACTACGTCGTGTCGAACCTGGCCCTCAGTGGCACGCTCCTCTGGCCGGGCGCCAGTGCGGGCACGCCGCAGCAGTGGCCGGGCTGGGTGCTGCTGCCGGACGGCACGTACGCCGAGACCGACGGCAACTTCGCCTGGACCCGGGCGGCCGCCGGCACGTTGGTGCAGTTCGACGTCAATCCGTCGTACCAGATCACCGTGACCTACCCGGCAGAGTCGGAGCTGTGCGCCAACCCGACAGTGGACCCCACGGGTGCCCTCCCGGCCACGGGTGCCCTCCCGGCCACGGGTGGACCCGACATGATGCCGTGGAGCATCGGCGCAGCCGTCATGCTGATCGCCGGCGCGGCCCTCATCGCGACGCGTCGTCTCGCGCGACGCTGACCTGACGAATCGGCCCCGCCCGGCTTCGGCCGGGTGGGGCCGATTCGCGTCCGGGCGTCAGATCCCGTCGAGGGCGGGGACGAGCGCGAACACGATCTCTTCGACTTCGCGGCCCAGTCCGGGTGCGTATGCGACGTTGCGCGAGACCTCGGTGAAACCGCACTTGGTGAGGACCGCGATGGATCCGGCGTTGTGCGCGGCCGCTCGCGCGAACAGCGGTCGCTCTGCCTCGTGCGAGATGAGCAGCCGGAGCGCCGCCGTCGCGACCCCGCGACCCCACGCATGGCGCGCCAGCCAGAAGCTCACCTCGCGGTCTCCGTCGATCGTGAAGGCCGCAGCGGAGCCCGCGAAACCGCCATTCTCGGTGACCACGAAGTACGAGACGCCGGGCGCCTCGCGCTGGCGGGAGATCCAGGCGTCGAAAACGGAACGGTCGTCGGGATCGTCGAAGGTGAACGCCGCCATCGCGACGCCCTCCCGATCGCGCATCATCTCGAAGATCGCGTCGAGATCGTCGTCGTCGAGGTTCCGAAGCTCGAT
>CAYXFT010000312.1:0-2892 GCA_964464335.1 uncultured Aeromicrobium sp. | reverse complement strand
ATCTTGACTGCCACGAGTGTGGTGTCTCCTTGAGTATCGAACTGTGGTGATCCCGGCGCGACATGTGGGGACAGGCCGTGCCGGATTCGGGGGGCCGGGTTCGAGAGGGTGAGAGGGGCCTCAGCGACTCCGGACGCAATCACCCATTCTGCCAGAACCGGACCGTGCACTCCAACTCGCGTCCGGACGCGGCGGGTTCAGCCCCGCACGAGCGCGACGATGTGGTCGATGACCTCGTCCAGGGTGAGGTGGGTGCCGTCCACGACGACCGCGTCGGCGGCCTGGGTCAGCGGCGATGCGGCACGGTTCGAGTCGATCGCGTCACGCTTGGCGAGCGCCTCCTGCATCGCCTCGGCGTCCTCGATCCCGAGCTCAGCGGCGCGACGCCGGGCCCGTGCGACCGGATCGGCGACGAGGTAGATCTTGACGTCCGCGTCCGGCGCCACGACCGTGCCGATGTCGCGTCCCTCCACGACGATGCCGCCGGTGGCCCGGGCGATCGCGGCGCGCTGCAGGTCGACCAGTTGGGCCCGGACCGGCGCCACGGCGGCGACGGGACTGACCGCGGCGGTGACCTCCGCCCCCCGGATCGGCTCGGACACGTCCACGCCGTCGACGGCGATCGTCGGGTGCTGCGGATCGGTGCCGGAGGTCAGGGTGACCTCGCGCGCCGCCGCGGCGACGGCGTCGTGGTCATGGACGTCCACGCCGCGTTGCAGCATCGCCCACGTCATCGCGCGGTACATCGCGCCCGTGTCGAGGTAGGCGAACCCCAGACGCGAGGCGACCCCGCGCGAGGTGCTGGACTTGCCGGAGCCGGAGGGCCCGTCGACGGCGATGACGGTGGTCAAATGATTCTCCTCAGCGGAACGCGGCCCAACCGCGTTCGATCAGTGCGGTGTGCAGGTCGTCGGCCACGTCTGCCCGGACGACGACCTCGACGACGCCGACCTGGCGGCCGAGTTCGTGGTCGATGCGCATGTCCTCGATGTTGATGCCGGCGGCGCCGACGTCGGCGAACAGCCGCGACAGCTCTCCGGGGGTGTCGTCGATCGAGACGAAGACGATCTCCAGGGCGGTGGGCCGATCGCCGTGCTTGCCCGGGACCCGCGCGACGCCGGCGCGACCGCGGTCGAGGTGGGAGGCGACGGATCCGTCGGCCGACCTCACGGCGGTGCGCAGATCGGTCAGCCGCTGCTGGAGCTCGTCGAGGATCGCGCCGACCTGCTCGGCGTTGCTGCCGATGATGTCGACCCACAGCCCGCGGTCGCTGCCGGCGATGCGGATGACGTCGCGCAAACCCTGGCCGGCCAGGGCGAGCTCGTCGACCGGGGCCTCCGTCAGCAGTCCCGCCGTGAGCGCCGACACCAAGTGCGGCACGTGGGACACGAGCGCGACCGCCCGGTCGTGCTCCTGCGGTTCGAGGAAACGCGGAACGGCACCGAGGCTCGTCGCGAGCTGCTCCACCATGGCCACGGCCGACGGGTCCGTGTCCGCGGTCGGCACGATCGCCCAGGCGCGGCCCTCGAAGAGCTGCGCGGCAGCGGCCATCGGACCGGATCGTTCCTTGCCGGCCATCGGGTGCCCGGCGACGAAGCGCGGATCGGTGACGGCGGCGCAGATCCCGCTCTTGACGCTGGCGACGTCGGTCACGACCGCCTCGGGGAACTCCGCGAGGATCGCCCGGACGGTCTCCACGACGGCGGACGGCGGAGTGGCGACCACGACGAGTGCGGGCGCCTGCACCGGATCGGCGGTCCCGGCTCCCACCGACACCGCCAGTTCGAGGTGCGACGCACTGGCGTCGCGCAGGTGGACGTCGACGCCCTGGTCGCGCAGGGCGAGGGCGACGGACGTGCCGATCAGGCCGCACCCGACGACGAGCACCGGGCCCGACACGACGGCATCGGACGCACGGACACTCATGCCGGCACCGCCTTGAAAAGACGACGGTAGGGCGATACCAGCATTCGAGGTGTCGTCCTCGCTCGCTGGCGCTCGCTCATGCCTCCACGCTATCGAACAGCGCTCCGAGCTCGTCGCGCGACAGGTCGCGCAGTGCGCCCATCCGCAGATCGCCCAGACGCAGCGGCCCGACGGCCGTGCGGGTCAGCTCGACGACCGGGTGGCCCACCCCGGCGAGCAGCCGGCGCACGATCCGGTTCTTGCCACTGTGCAGGTCGAGTTCGACGAGGCTGCGCCCCCGACTGCGGTCGCGGACCACGAACCGGTCGACCGCGGTGACCCCGTCCTCGAGCTCGACTCCCGCGAGCAGTTTCCGGCCGATCGGCGTCGCCACCGTGCCGTCGACGAGCGCCACGTAGGTCTTGGTCACCTCGTACGACGGATGCGCGAGCCGGTGGGCCAGGTCGCCGTCGTTGGTCAGGATGAGCAGGCCCGAGGTGTCCGTGTCGAGCCGGCCGACGTGGAACAGCCGGTCGTCGCGATCGGCGAGCAGGCCGGACAGGTCGGGGCGGCCCTGTTCATCGGCCATCGAGCTGACCACCCCGCGCGGCTTGTTCAGCAGTACGTACGCGTGGTCGGACGGCGGCGGCAGCCGCACGCCGTCGACCCGGATCACGTCGCGCGCCGGATCGACCCGGGCACCGAGCCGGGTGATGACCTCGCCGTTGACCTCGACCCGACCCGTGGCCATCAGTTCCTCGCTGCGGCGGCGGCTCGCGATCCCGGCCTGGGCCAGCACCTTCTGCAGCCGGATCGGCTCACTCACCGGTGTCGCCCGTCTCCGGGACGGCCTCGCGCTCCGCGGTCTGCCCCGCGACGCGTTCGAGCTCGCCGTCGAGGTCGGCCAGGTCGGGCAGCATCGGCGCGAGCTCGGGCAGCTCGTCGAGTCCGCCCAGGCCCATCCGCTCGAGGAAGTAGTTCGTGGTG
>CAYXFT010000311.1:1161-2898 GCA_964464335.1 uncultured Aeromicrobium sp. | reverse complement strand
GCCACCACCCTGCACGTCGAATGCCGTGCCGAGGTGGTGGCTCGGACCTGGTCTTCCCGCACCACGAGATGTCCGCGGCCGAGGCCGAGGCCGCCACCGGCGAGCCGCTCGCCCGCGCCTACGTGCACGCCGGGATGGTGGGCTACGAGGGCGAGAAGATGAGCAAGTCCAAGGGCAACCTCGTCCTCGTCTCGCGCCTGCGCGGTGACGGCCGCGATCCCATGGCGATCCGGCTGGCCCTCCTGGCTCACCACTACCGCGAGGACTGGGAGTGGTTCGCCGAGGCGATCGACGAGGCGGAGGCGCGCCTCGACCGGTGGCGCGCGGCCTTGGCGCGCGCTGCAGGGCCGTCGGCGAGTGAACTGGTCGCGGCACTGCGCGCGGCGCTGACCAACGATCTCGACGCCCCGGCGGCACTCGCCGCCATCGACGACTGGAGTGCCAGCGACGGCACGGACCAGTCCGCGCCCGGATTGGTGGCGCTCGCGCTCGACGCCCTGCTCGGCATCGAGGTCTGACCGTGGCGCGCATCGCCCTGACCCTCGGATCCGGCCGATGTGTAGCGGTATCCACCGGATGTGGGCCATTCATCGCGGATCGCGGTGGCGTTTGCTACACATCCTCACCCGTCGCTGTTCAGGGGATCAGCCACCAGCCCGGTACGGTCAGGACTCGTCGGTCGGGCGGCGGCGCAGGTAACGCTCGAACTCGCGCGCGATCGCATCGCCGGACGCCTCCGGCAGTTCGCCGGCATCGCGTTCGGTCTCCAACGAGGTGACGTACTCGGCCAACTCCTGATCCTGCTCGATCAGCTCGTCGGCCCCACGCTGCCACGCGTCGGCCATCTCGCGCAGGACGCCCTGCGGCAGGCCGACGCCGATCGCGTCCTCCAGCGCCCCGAGAAGGGCCAGGGTCGCCTTGTAGCAGGGCGGCTCGGCGACGTAGTGCGGGACGGCGGCCCAGATGCTGGCCGTGACCAGCCCTTCGCGCGACGCGACGTCGTTGAGGACCGAGGTGATCCCGATCGGGCCGGCGTACCGCGACTGGTCCAGCGACAGCCGCTCGAGCATCACCGGGTCGTTGGTCATGCCGCTCAGCGGCACCGGCCGCGAGTGCGGGCTGTCGGCCAGCAGCGCTCCGAGGGTGACGACTTCGGTCACCCCGGCGGACTTCGCCAGTTCGACGACCGAGGCGCAGAAGGTCGCCCAGCGGTAGTTCGGCTCGATCGCACGCAGCAGGAGCACGTCACGGTCCTGGTGCGGCGGATGCGCCAGATAGAGCGTGGGCGTGGGCCAGACGATCTCGCGCAGGCCCGTGTCGGTCGGCTGGATGACCGGCCGGACGGCCTGGAAGTCGTAGAAGTCCTCGGGGTCGAGTTCGGCGAACACCTCGGCGTCCCACTCCTCGAGGAGATGGTCCACCGTGCTGGTGGCGGCGTCTGCGGCGTCGTTCCAGCCCTCGAAGGCCGCGACCATCCACGGGTTCCGCAAGGCGGGGATCTGGGCTTCGGTCACACGGCCAGCCTACTCATCCTCGGTCCGATACCCGAGGTTCGGCGACAACCACCGTTCGGCCTCTGCCAGGGTCCAGCCCTTGCGCTCGGCGTAGTCCTCGACCTGGTCGCGGCCGATCCGGCCGAGCACGAAGTACTGCGACTGCGGGTGGGACAGGTACAGGCCGCTGACCGACGCGCCGGGCCACATGGCCATGCTCTCGGTCAGTTCGATGCCGGTCCGC
>CAYXFT010000311.1:0-1151 GCA_964464335.1 uncultured Aeromicrobium sp. | reverse complement strand
CTCGGGGCACGCCGGGTAGCCCGGTGCGGGACGGATGCCGGCGTACTTCTCCTTGATGAGCTCGGTGTTGGAGAGCGACTCGTCCGGGTCGTAGCCCCAGAACTCGGTGCGGACGCGCTCGTGCAGACGCTCGGCGAAGGCCTCGGCGAGCCGGTCGGCGAGTGACTCCAACAGGATCGCCGAGAAGTCGTCGAGCTCGGCCTTGAACTTCTTGACCCGGTCGGCACTGCCCAGCCCGGCCGTGACGGCGAACGCGCCGATGTGGTCGCCCTCGGTGCCGATGAAGTCCGCCAGGGACCGGTGCGGGACACCCGCGCGGTGCTCGGTCTGCTGGCGCAGGTGATGGAACCGGGTGAGTTCCTCGGTGCGGGTCTGGTCGGCGTAGACGATCGTGCTGTCGCCGTCGCGGGCCGCCGGGAAGATCCCGTAGACGCCGCTGGCGGTCAGCCAGTCCTCGGCGATGATCGTGTCGAGCATCTCCTGCGCGTCGTCGTACAGCTTGCGCGCCGCCTCGCCGCTGGTGGGCGAGTTGAGGATGTCCGGGAACGAACCCTTCATCTCCCACGCGTTGAAGAACGGCTGCCAGTCGATGTAGTCGCGCAGTTCGGACAGCGCGTACTCCTCGAGCACCTCGACACCGATCTTGTTCGGGACCGGCGGGGTGTAGTCGCTCCAGTCGAGCACGCTGGCGTCGGCGCGCGCGGCGTCGAGCGGCAAGATCGACCGGGCGTCGCCACGTGCCGCGTGCCGCTCACGCAGGGCGTCGTAGTCGGCCTTGATGTCGGCCATCAGGGCCGGACGTCGTTCGTCCGACAGCAGCGAGGCCACCACGGGCACCGACCGGGACGCGTCCTTGACCCAGACCACGGGGCCCGGGTACTTGCGGTCGACCTTGACCGCGGTGTGGGCGCGCGACGTCGTCGCCCCGCCGATGAGCAGCGGGATGTCGAACTCCTGCCGCGCCATCTCGGCGGCGAAGTTCTCCATCTCGTCCAGCGACGGTGTGATCAGTCCCGACAACCCGATGACGTCGGCGTCGTGCTCGCGCGCGGCGTCGAGGATCTTCTGGGCAGGCACCATCACGCCGAGGTCGACGACGTCGTAGTTGTTGCACTGCAGGACCACGCCGACGATGTTCTTGCCGATGTCGT
>CAYXFT010000310.1:0-2899 GCA_964464335.1 uncultured Aeromicrobium sp. | reverse complement strand
CGCGATGTCGTTGAGTCCGACGAAGTGCGCCTCGACGCCGACGTCGGCCAGCGCCTCGATCACCCAGTCGTCCAGGAACGAGTACGAGCGCTCGAAGCTCAGCCCCTCCACGAGCGATGCCGGCACGACGAGCGAGTACGTGATGCAGTTGCCGGGCTCCATGAACATCGCGCCACCGCCGGAGATCCGCCGCACGACGTCGAATCCGTACCGCTCGGCGCCGTCGTGGTCGATCTCGTTGACGTAGCTCTGGAACGAGCCGATCACGACGAGCGGGCTGTCCCACTCCCAGATCCGCAGCGTCGGCGGGCGCAGACCATCCGCGACCTCCCGGCCGATGACCTCGTCGAGCGCGACGTGGACGGCGGGGTCGAGGTTGACCGGGCCGATCACGTCGAACTCGTGGTTGCGCCAGCCGGTGGCCTTGCCGAGGGCGCGCCGCACCGCGATCCCGACGGCCTCGGGAGTGAAGCCGACGAACGACGCCTCCGGTCCGACAGCCGTGCTGATCGCCGCGGACAACTGGTCGACGGACGCATCCTCGGAGACGCCCGTGAGCGCCGCGTTGACGTCGAGCAGCGCGTCCTCGGGCTCGAGGAAGAAGTCACCCGAGACGCTGACCTCGGTCAGCCGCCCGTCGGCGACCTCGAGATCGACGGCGACGAGTTTGCCGCCCGGAACCTTGTACTCACCACGCATGGTGGTTCCAACAATGCACCCCGCGGGTTGCTTCCGGGCCGATCACGAGGCCGCCACGCAGCAGCCGCCTTCGCTCGCGGCCTCGTCGTCGAACGTTCCGGCTCCTCCGCACACACCGGTCTTCGGGAGCGTCAGGTCGACGCGGGCGGCGGATGCGTGGTCACCCGCGATGGCCGCGGCCACCGAGCGAGTCTGCTCGAAACCGGTCAGGGCCAAGAACGACGTCGCCCGCCCGTAGGACTTCATGCCGACGAGGAAGAAGCCCGTCTCCGGCTGGGCGAGTTCCGTCGCGCCGTGGGGATACACGGTGCCGCAGGAGTGCTCGTTGGGGTCGATCAGCGGGGCCAGGGCGCGCGGTGCCTGCAGGACCGGGTCGAGGTCGAGCCGGATCTCCGAAAGGAGGTCGAGGTCGGGGCGGAAGCCGGTCAGGACCACGACCTCGTCGATGTCGTCCGCGGTCTGACCGTCGAACGACGCGAGGGTCAGCGTGCCGTCGGGCGCCAGGCTGACCGAGGCCGTGCGGAAACCGTGGAGCGTGGTGACGGGTCCCGCCTGGACGGCCGTCTGCGCCCGCTCGCCCAGCGCGCCGCGCTCGGGCAGCTCGTCCTGGCCGCCGGCCGCGAAGTCCGCCCCGACGTCGGGACGTCGGACGAGCCAGGTGACGCGCGTGCCCGGGACGTCCTTCGCCAGCGCCACGAGGGCGATGAGCGCACCCTTCGCCGAGGCTCCGGTCCCCGCCACGGCGACGTGCTTCCCGCCGTAGCGGGCGCGGACGTCGTCCCGTCGCAGATCCGGCATGCGATAGGAGATCCGTGCGGCCGCCGCCTGTTCGCCGATCGCGGGAACGCCGTCGCCGCCCAGCGGGTTGGGGCCTGTCCACGTGCCCGACGCGTCGACGACCGCGCGGGCGGAGAGGTGCGTGGCGCCGGTCGGCCTGTCGACATGGAGGGTGAAGGCGGCCTCGTCCCGACCCGAGCTGACGAGTCGGTCGCGGGACTGCTTCGTCACCGCGGTCACCGTGTGGTCGTAGAAGACTGCGTCGCCGAGCGCGTCCGCGAGGGGCTGCAGGTAGTCGCGGACCCAGTCGGCTCCGGTGGGGTAGCGGGCCGCGTCGGGTGCCATCCAACCCGCTTCCGCGAGCAGCTTCTCGGCGGCCGGGTCGATGAGTTCGGACCAGGGTGAGAACAGGCGCACATGGCCCCACTGCGAGACGGCGGCGCCCGCGGTGGGGCCGGACTCGAGCACGACGACGTCGACGCCACGGCCTCGCAGGTGGGCTGCGGCAGCGAGTCCGGCGGGGCCGGCCCCGATGACGACGACGGGCAGTTCGGCGGCAGACGGTGCGGACATCGGGCACTCCTCGGTCGGCAATCCATTGACAGGCGTCAATGTAATGAGACTAGCCAGCCATCGACGAATGTCAATGCGTTGCGTAGGATCGGACCATGCCCAGCACTGTCGAACCCGCCACGACGGCCTGTTGTTCACCCATCACCGGTGGTGTCATCGCGCCGACCGATGCGGCGGACCTGGCGGCCCGGTTCAAGGCGATCGGCGACCCCACGCGTCTGCGGCTGCTGTCGATGGTGGCCGCTGCCGACGGCGGCGAAGCGTGCGTGTGCGACCTGAACGCACCGCTCAACCTGAGTCAGGGAACGGTGAGTCACCACCTGGGCGTGCTGGTCGCAGCGGGACTGCTGACCCGGACCAAGCGTGGCGTCTGGTCGTACTACGCGCTGGTGCCCGGCGCGCTCCCGCAACTGGCCGACACGTTGCGGGTGCCGACGGCCGGCCGGTGAGGCGGCGCGTCAGACCGGCTCGGCCGGGGCCGGTGACAGTGACGCGATGAGTGCCTCGACCCGCGCACGGATGTCGTCCCGGATGGGCCGCACGGCCTCGATGCCCTGGCCGGCGGGATCGTCGAGCTCCCAGTCCTCGTACCGCGTGCCGGGAAAGTAGGGGCACTCGTCGCCGCAGCCCATCGTGATGACGACGTCCGAGGCGAGGACGGCGTCGTCGGTCAGATTCTTGGGCTGCTCTCCGGCGATGTCGATGCCGACCTCGGCCATGGCCTCGACGGCGACCGGATTGATCTGGCGACCCGGCATCGAGCCGGCGGACAGCACGTCGATGCGGTCGCCGGCGAGCGCGGTCAGGAACCCCGCCGCCATCTGGGAACGGCCGGCGTTGTGGACGCAGA
>CAYXFT010000309.1:0-2956 GCA_964464335.1 uncultured Aeromicrobium sp. | reverse complement strand
GTGGGTGATGACGATCAGCTGGCTGGTGGCGCGCAGTTCCTCGTAGATCTCCAGCAGGCGACCCAGGTTCGTGTCGTCGAGCGCCGCCTCCACCTCGTCGAGAATGTAGAACGGGCTGGGCCGCGCCTTGAACAGCGACACCAGGAACGCCACGGCCACCAACGAGCGCTCACCGCCGGACAGCAGCGACAACCGCTTGACCTTCTTGCCCGGAGGCCGGGCCTCGACGTCGATGCCGGTCGAGAGCATGTCGGACGGGTCGGTGAGCACCAGCCGGCCCTCGCCGCCGGGGAACAGCCGCGCGAAGACGTGGTTGAACTCGCGCTCGACGTCGTTCCACGCCTCGGTGAAGACCTGCTCGACCTTCGCGTCGACCTCGTCGACGATCTCCATCAGGTCCTCGCGCGTGCGCTTGAGGTCGTCCATCTGCTCGGACAGGAACTGGTGTCGTTCCTCCAGCGCCGAGAACTCCTCCAGGGCGAGCGGGTTGACCTTGCCGAGCATCGCCAGTTCGCGTTCGGCCGTCTTGAGCCGCTTGGCCTGCTCGGTGCGGTCGAACGGGATCGGCTCGATCTCGCCGGACTCGTCGGTCTGGCCCTCGATGCCGATCGGCAGGACCATCTGGTCGGGACCGTACTCGGCGACGAGCGTCTCCGGCGCGATGCCGAGCTCCTCCAGCGCGCGTTCCTGCAGCGTCTCCAACCTCAGCCGCAACTGGGCACGCTGCATCTCGTCCTTGTGCACCGAGTCGGTCAGGCCCTCCAGTTCGGCGGCCAGTTCGCGCACTTGGCCGCGCGCGGTGCGCAGACGCTCCTCGCGATCCCGGCGGGACTCCTCGATCCC
The DNA here is from genome assembly GCA_964464335.1 of uncultured Aeromicrobium sp. Taxonomy (GTDB): domain Bacteria; phylum Actinomycetota; class Actinomycetes; order Propionibacteriales; family Nocardioidaceae; genus Aeromicrobium. The sequence goes on along the minus strand of CAYXFT010000309.1, from coordinate 2,113 downwards.
GGCGCGCAGCGTGGCCGCCTCGGCGATGGACTGTTCGAGTCGGGCCACCGTGATCTCGGTGGCCTCCAGCACGGCCGCGGCGACCTCGGCCTCGCGACGACGGCGTTCGGCCCTCTCACGAGCACGTTCGCGGGCCTCGCGCTCGGCCTCGGCCGATTCCAGCAGCGCCGTGACCTGGGCCGAGAGGGCCTTCGCGCGTTCCTCGTCGGTGCGCAGCGCCAGTCGTGCATCGGTCTCGGCACGACGGGCGGCCGAGGCGGCCTCGGCGAGTTCCTCGAGTTCGGTGGTGTCGGGCTCGGCCTCGGGGGCCTCCTCCGCGGCGGTGAGCCGTTCCTGAAGTTCGGCCAGACCCGCGACGTCGCGGTCGCGCGCCTGTGCGGCGGCGGCGATCGCGGTCTCGAGGCGTTCGGCCTCGGCACCGGCCGAACGGCTGGTGGTGCCCAGTTGGGCGAGCTTCTCGGCGACGGCCGACATCGACGCATCGGACTCGTGCAGGCGCGCCAGGGCGGTGTCGACCCGGTCCTGGCCGGCCTGCGTCGCGTTCTGTGCCTGCTCCGTCTCGAACCGCAGCGACTCGAGGGCACGGCCGGAGGTCTCGATCGTGGCGGCGGCCTCGTCGATCGCGGCGGTGACCTCGATCAGGCTGGGTGCCGAACTCGAACCGCCCTCGGCGAAGTGCGCGCCGATCCGGTCGCCGTCGGCGGTGACCGCCGTGACGTCGGGCAGCGCAGCCACGAGCCGGCGGGCGTCGTCGAGCGAGGCGACGACTGCGACCTTGTGCAGCAGCCGGCGCAGCGAGCCGCGCAGTTCGGCCGGTCCGTCGACGAGGGTCTCGGCGTACAGGGCGCCGTCGGGGAGGCCGGGCCAGTCGGTGGTGGTGACGTCGTCCCCGCCCAGCAGCAGTCCCGCGCGGCCGAGGTCCTCGTCGCGCAGCAGGTGCAGGGCGCTGATCGCGGCGTCGACCCGGTCGACCGCCACGGCGTCCGCGGCCGAGCCCAGGGCGGCCGCCACGGCGACCTCGTGTCCCCCGCGGACCGTGATGAGTGCGGCCACCGAGCCGAGCAGGCCGTTGAGCCGATCGGAGGCGGCGAGCAGTGCCCCGGAGCCGTCCTTGCGGGTCAGACCGAGTTCGAGCGCCTCCTTGCGGGCGGTGGCCGTCGCGAGGGTGCGCTCCAGTTCGGTGCGGCGCTGGGTGAGCTCGGCGCTCGCGGCCTCGGCCTGCGCCAGCTGCGCCTCGGCCGCGTCCAACTCCTCATCCAGTCCGGTCTCGCCGGCGCTCAGTCCGGCGATCGTGCTCTCCAGGGCGCTGAACTCGCGCTGGGAGGCGTCGGCGCGCTGGCGGGCCTCCTGCTGGGCAGCGGTGAGTCGTCCGATCTCCTCGTCGGCGGCGGCCGCCCGGCTCTTGAGGCCGTTGACCTGTCCGTGCAGGCGCGCCAGGCCCTCGCGGCGGTCGGCGGCGGCGCGGAGCAGTCCGGCGATGCGGCGCTCCTCGTCCGAGTACGTCGTCTCGGCCACGCCGCGCGCGGCCACGGCCTGTTCCAGGCCGGCTTGGGACTGGACCACCGCGGCACCGAGTTCGGTCAGTCGTTCCTGCGCGCGGCGGGCATCGGCCTCGAGCTCCTCCGGGTCGCGACCGGCGACCCGGTCGTCGGAGGCGTCCGCGGCCAGCCGCACCCGGTCGCGGGCCAGGTTGGCGGTGCCGTGGAAGCGTTCGCGCAGGCTGCCGAGCGCGTAGCCGGTCTCCTGCGCCCGCGTCAGCAGGGGCGCATCGGTGGCGAGGGCCTGTTCCAGCTCGGTCTCGACCCGGCGGCCCTCGGTGAGGGCCGTCTCGACCGCCTCGCGGCGGGCCCGCAGCACCGACTCGTCGGCCAGTTCGGTCTCGATCGTGGTGCGCGCGGCGACGATGTCGTCGGCCAGCAGTCGCGCCCGTGCATCACGCACGGTGGCCTGGATGCCCGCGGCCCGCCGGGCGACCTCGGCCTGGCGACCCAGCGGCTTGAGCTGGCGTCGCAGTTCGGTGAGGACGTCGTTGAGGCGGGTCAGGTTGTCCTTGGTGGCGTCGAGCTTGCGGAGCGCCTTCTCCTTGCGTTTGCGGTGCTTGAGGACGCCGGCG
>CAYXFT010000308.1:0-2988 GCA_964464335.1 uncultured Aeromicrobium sp. | reverse complement strand
GCTTCGTGCGGACGAAGGCCGGTCCCTTGCCGGGCTTGACGTGCTGGAACTCCACGACGGACCAGAGGTTTCCGTCGATGTTGAGCACCAGGCCGTTCTTGAGGTCGTTGGTCGAAGCCATCAGTCGATCTCCAGCAGTTCTCTCGTGGTCGGGGTGAGCACGTCGGGCTCACCGCCGTGTTCGGGGTCGGTGACGAGGACGGTGTCCTCGATGCGCACGCCCCCACGGCCCGGGAGGTAGATCCCCGGTTCCATCGTCAGGACGGTGCGACTGGCCAGTCTACTCTGGTCGTTCGTGCTGATGAACGGGTCCTCGTGGATCTGCAGTCCGACGCCGTGCCCCAGGCCCGTCGTGAACGACTCCAGCCACCCCGCCCGCTCGAGGCTGTCGCGCGCGGCGGTGTTCGCGGCGGCCACCGGTACGCCGTCGCGCAACTGCTGCACGCCCGCCCACTGGGACTCCTCGACGGCCGCGTGGATCTCGCGCTGCCAGTCCGCCGCGGGGCCGAGCACGACCGTGCGGGTGCAGTCGGCGTGGTAGCCGTCGACGCGGGCGCCGAAGTCGATCTTGAGCAGGTCACCCGTGGTCAGCACCCGGTCGGTGGGGTCGTGGTGCGGGATCGCGGTGTTCTCGCCCGAGGCCAGGATCGTGTCGAATGCCTTGTCCTCGGCGCCGAGTTCGAGCATCCGCCACTCCAGGTCGCGAGCGACCTCGCGCTCGGTGCGGCCCGTGAGGGGCCCGGCCAGCAGCGCCTCCAGCGCCTCGCACGAGATCCGGCACGCCTCGCGCAGCGCCGCGATCTCGGTGTCGTCCTTGAGTTCGCGCAACCGCTCGACGAGCGGACCCGACGGCTCGGGGCGGTCGAGACGTTGCCACGAGTCGACGTCGAGCACGTGCGTCTCGGCCACGAGGTCGGCCGGTGCGCGTCCCAGCGCCACTCCGATCAGGTCGCGGGTGATCGCGATCTCGAGGCCGTCGGTCTGGGCCGCGGCCTGGTCCTGGTAGCGCCCGTCGGTGAGGAACAGCGGATCGCCGTCGGCGGGGACGAGCAGGGCACCGTTGGACCCGGTGAACCCGGTCAGGTACCGCACGTTCACGAGGTCCGAGACGTACATGGCGGTGCGTCCGGCCTCGCGCAGGAGCTCCTGCAGGGCTGCGATGCGGGTGTCAGCCACGAACAGCCTCCCAACTGTCGCGCAGCAGCGTCTCGTCGGGGCCGGCGAGAATCACGGGGTTCGCGAGCCCGTCGAGGACCACGAACCGCAACTGAGCGCCGCGCGTCTTCTTGTCCAGGCGCATCCCGGCGAGCAGGTCATCGAACGACGCGCCGTCGTAGCTGGTCGGCAGGCCGACGAGCTGCAGCACCGACCGGTGCCGCGCCAGCAAGGCATCGTCGATCGAGCCCGAGCGGTGCGCCAGTTCGGCGACGAAGACCATGCCGACGCTGATCGCCTCGCCGTGGCGCAGCGTGTACTTCTCGTGCCGCTCGATCGCGTGGCCGAGCGTGTGGCCGTAGTTCAGGGCCTCGCGGCCGATGCCGCCGTCGGCCCCGGTCTCGCGCAGGTCGCCCGCGACGGTGCGCGCCTTGACCGCGATCCCCCGTGCGACGAGGTCGGCCAGCAGGTCGTCGGCCGGGTCGAGCGCGCGGACGGGATCGGCCTCGACGTCGGTGAGGATCGACGGGTCGGCGATGAAGCCGCACTTGAGGATCTCGGCCATGCCGCCGCGCAGTTCCCGGGCCGGCAGGTCGGCGAGCGTCGCGAGGTCGCACAGGACCCCGATCGGCTCGTGGAACGCACCAACGAGGTTCTTGCCGGCGGCGACGTTGATGCCGGTCTTGCCGCCGACGGCCGCGTCGACCATGCCCAGGACCGTGGTCGGGACGGTGACGAACCGCACGCCGCGCAGCCAACTCGCGGCGACGAATCCGGCGAGATCGGTGGTCGCTCCCCCGCCGACCCCGACGACCAGGTCCGAGCGAGTGAATCCGTGCAGGCCCAGCTGGTCCCAGCAGTGGGCGAGGAATGCGCCGGTCTTGGCTTGTTCGCCATCGGGCGCCTCGATCAACAGCACCTCGCGTCCGGCGAGATGCTGGGCCAGCCCCTCGGCGAATCCGAGGACGGGAGTCGCGTGGATGACCGCGACGCGCACCGCATCGGCGGGAACCAGGTCGGCGATCCGGCCGATCACGCCATGACCGATGACCACGTCGTACGGCTGCGCGGTGGCCACCTCGACCGTGCGAGGTCCCCGCAGTGCGGCGACGATCTGGTCGACGACCTGCTGCGGGGAGAGGTCGTTCGTGTCGATGGTCAGCGTCGCGACCTCGCGGTACAGCGGCCGGCGGGCGTCCATGAGGGCCTTCAACTGGCCTCGCACGTTGCCCAGCAGCAGCGGACGCCCGGAGTTCATGCCGACCCGTGCCGCGGCCTGCGCGAGGCCCACGTCGAGGTGCACGACCGTGTGGTCGGCCAGCAGTTCGCGGGTGCGCGCGTCCATGACGGCGCCGCCACCGAGGGCGAGGACGCCGTCGTGGGTCTCCAGCGCCGTGGCCACCGCAGCCACCTCGAGGTCACGGAAGACCGGCTCGCCGCGGCCGACGAAGATGTCCTGGACGGACTCGCCCTCGTTCGCCTCGACGTCCTGATCGGTGTCGCGCACGGCGACACCCCACTGCTCGGCCAGCAGTTCGGCGACCGTCGTCTTGCCCGCGCCGGGCGGGCCGACCACGACGACGCGCGGCCGCACGGGGGTCACCGGTACCTCAGGTGATCCAGGTAGCCCTGCACGTTGCGCGCGGTCTCGCCGACGGAGTCGCCGCCGAACTTCTCCAGCACGACCTCGGCGAGCACGAGCGCGACCATGGCCTCGGCGACGATGCCCGCCGCGGGCACGGCGCACACGTCGGAGCGCTGGTGGTGGGCGCGCGCCTCCTCGCCGGTCTGCACGTCGATCGTGCGCAGCGCACGCGGCACGGTGGCGATGGG
>CAYXFT010000307.1:0-3030 GCA_964464335.1 uncultured Aeromicrobium sp. | reverse complement strand
TTCCTTGGGGTAGCTGTGCTCGGCGAGATCGTACTTGCGCGAGTTGGCGCGCAGGAACTCGTTGGCGACGTCGTGGGCCTGCTGGACGAAGCCGCGGAACTTCCTGGGGGTATCGAGGTAGATCATCGGGTGTTCCGTCCTCAGACGAGGACTGCTCCTTCCATGACGCCGACGGCCCGCAGATCGCGGTACCAGCGTTCGACCGGGTGTTCCTTGACGAAGCCGTGGCCACCGAGCATCTGCACCCCGTCGGTGCCGATCTTCATGCCGTGGTCGGCCGTGAGGCGACGGGCCAGCGCACCCTCGCGGGCGAAGTCCGCGCCGCGTTCGGCGCGCGACGCGGCCTTGAGGGTCACCAGGCGCATGCCCTCCAGCTCGATCGCCATGTCGGCGACGGTGAAGGCGACGGCCTGGCGATAGGCGATGGGTTCGCCGAACGCCTCGCGGGTCGTGACGTAGTCGCGAACGTAGTCCAGCATCGACTTGGCGGTCCCGAGCGCGAGCCCGGCCCACGCGAGTCGCGACAGCCGGATCATCGTGCGGTAGTCCTCGACCGAGCCGAGAATCGCGTCGGCACCCACGCGGACGTCGGTCAGCTGGACGCGCGACAGGCCTGCGGCGCGCAGTCCCATGCTGGGGTCGGCCGCGACGGCGACGCCGTCGACGCTGGCCTCGACGATCACCATCGACGGGCCGCGGCCCTCGACGTCGGCCGCGATCACGAACAGTTCGGCCTCGGAGCCACGCACGGCGCCGGACTTGATCCCGTTGAGGACGTAGCCCGCACCGTCGCGCGTGGCGACCGTGCTCAGGGTGAACGGGTCGAACAGCGGTTTGGGCTCGGTGACGACCAGCGCCGCAGCGGGCGCGTCGCCTCCGGTGAAGGACGGCAGGTAGGTCTCCTGTTGGCCCTCGGTGCCCCACAGCGCGATCGAGGTGGCGACCGCCGACGGCGCCAGGCAGGCGACGGCCTGTCCCATGTCGCCGTGCGAGAGCGCCTCGGCGACGAGGACGCCGGCCACGGCGGACCGCTCTTCGGCCAGTCCGCCGAGCGATTCCGGGATGTTCAGCAGTGCCAGGCCGAACTCGTTGGTCTGCGCGAGCACCTCCTTGGGAGTGTCGTCACGCTTCTCGGCCTCCTCCGCACCCGGGCGCAGCACCTCGGCCGCGAACTCGCTGATGACCTCGACGATCATCTGCTGGTCCTCGGTCGGGTTGAGGTCGAAGACGCCGCTCGCCGCAGCGTCGATCGGGCGCCTGCCCTGCGAGCCACCACCGACCTTCTTGAAGGTGCGCTGGGTCGCGCCGACGGCCTGGAAGCCGTACCGGGTGCCTCCGTGGACCGCGCGTTCGGTGACCTTGCGCAGTCTGAGCTTGTCGAGCGTCTCGGAGGCTGCGAGCTTGTTCAGTGCGCGCAGCGCGTAGGCCATGGGGTCTGTGCCCGCCACATTCACTCCCTTGATGTCCGGAGATGTCGCGCAACTGCCGTTTGCAGTTTCGCATACCGAGAGTATCTGAAATCGGGCACGCCTGCCACCGAATCGCCGAGTTACGACCTCGATACGCTGACCCCGTGGCCGAAACACCCTCACCCGACCAGTCCCGTCCCCTGCCCCTCGGTGGTTCCCCCCGCCCGATCACGCGCTGGGGAACACCCGTCATGCACCACGAGCTGAAGGACGTGACGCAGTTCGACGACGAGCTCGCGACGCTCGTCGCCGACATGGTCGCCACGATGTACGCCGCCGAAGGCGTGGGGCTGGCCGCCAACCAGGTCGGGATCGACCTCAAGGTGTTCGTGTTCGACTGTCCCGACGACGACGGCCAGCGGATCACCGGCGTGGTCTGCAACCCCGTGCTGCGTCTGCCGGACGGCGCCGACCGCAACCTCGACGTCGCCGACGAGGGCTGTCTGTCGCTGCCCGGCGCGTTCACCGAGTGCGCCCGTCCGGACCACTCGTGGGTCACCGGCGTGGACCAGCACGGCGAGCCCGTCGCGTTCGAGGGCACCGGCCTGCTGGCCCGCTGCCTGCAGCACGAGACCGACCACCTGTTCGGGACGGTCTTCGGTGACCGGGTCCCCGAGAAGGCCCGCAAGAAGCTGCACAAGCAGCACAAGGCCCTCGCGGAGGACTACCCGGACGACTGGCCGGTCGGCGAGGAGCCCGACTCCGAGTGATCCTGCGGCCCGTGGCGATCGAGGACCTCGACGACCTGCACGCGCTGTACTCGGATCCGCGCGTGTGGACGCATTTCCCGACCCTGCGCTTCACGGACCCCGCGCGCACGGAACGCATGCTGCGTCGCTGGGTGGCCAACTGGGCCCACGGGCTCGGCCAGTGGACGATCCTGACCGACGAGGGCGAGTTCGTCGGGCACGGCGGCGCCCAGGTCGAACACGACGGATCGGTCTGGAACGTGGGTTACCGGATCCGACCCGAATTCTGGGGCCGCGGCATCGCCGGCGACGTCGCCCGAGCGCAATCCCGATCCCGCAGCCGTCCGCCTCGTCTACGCCGACCGCGACCTCGACGACGCGGTGATCACGCAGGTCGTGCAGTCGGCCTGAACCACCAGCAGGCGATCGCGGTGGACGCGGCGACGTTGAGCGAGTCGATGCCGGCGGCCATCGGGATGATCACCCGGTGGTCGGCCTCGCGCTGCCAGTGCTCGCTCAGACCCGGTCCCTCGGAACCGACGATGACCGCGACCCTCTCGGCCGGTTCGACCTGGTCGATCGCCCGGGCGTCGTCCGCCAGCGTCATCGCGTACGACGTGAAACCGTGCTCGCGCAGCAGCGCCGGCAGGCCGTACCAGTCGTCGATGCGCGCCCACGGCAGCGAGAAGACCGCGCCCATCGCGACCTTGATCGAGCGCCGGTAGAGCGGGTCGGCGCAGCGCGGCGACAACAGCACCGCGTCGAAGCCCAACGCGGCGACGTTGCGCATCACGGCGCCGATGTTGGTGTGGTCGACGAGGTCCTCCGCGACCAGCACGCGCTGTGCGCCGGCGAGCACCTCCGTCACCTCA
>CAYXFT010000306.1:1822-3033 GCA_964464335.1 uncultured Aeromicrobium sp. | reverse complement strand
CGGAGCGGTGCTTGCCGCCGGACTCGTCGTTGCCGGGGCACAGCCCGGCCCACGACGCGAGGTGCCCGGCGGTGGGGAACACGCTCATGTCCGGCCCGCACTCGGCGAGCACCGTCTCGGCGACCTGGCGGCCGATGCCCGGGATCGTGACCAGCCGATCACGGGCCGTCGCGAAAGGGGCGGTCACCTCGTCGATGCGAGCGTCGAGCCCGGCGATCGCGGCGCTGAGGTAGTCGATGTGGCCCAGGTGCATGCGCAGCATCTCGATGTGATGGACGCCGATCTCGCCCTGCAGAGCGCGGACCAGATCGTCGATGCGTTCCCGCAGTCGGCCCTTGGCCAGATCGGCGAGCACCTCGGGGTCGCGTTCGCCATCGATGATCGCGTCGAGCATCGCCCGACCCGACACGCCAAGGGTCTTGGACGCGACCGCCTGCAGCTTGACGCCGGTGTCCTCCAGCACCTTCTCCACTCGTTGGCCCTCGCGGGTGCGGTCCTGGATGAGCCGCTTCTTGTAGCGGGTCAGATCACGCAGCTCCCGGATCTCGCGGGGAGGGATGAAACTGCCTCGCAGCAACCCGCACTCGGCCAGACGCGCCAGCCAGGCGGCGTCGCCGACGTCGGTCTTGCGGCCCGGAACCTGCTTCACATGGCGGGCGTTGACCAACTTCAGCTCGAACACCTCGACGTCCTCGAGGACCATCCACAGCGGCTTCCAGAACACGCCAGTCGCCTCCATCACGACCAACGTGACCTGATGCTCGGCGAGCCAGTCCCGCAGCGCTTCGAGATCAGCCCGGAACGTCGCGAACGTCAACTTGTGCTCGACACGCTCTCGACCCTCACCAGGCACCCGCACGCACGCGGTCACCGTCTTCTTGTGGACATCGAGTCCAGCGACCCGATCCACCAGCACTTCCATCTCAACCACCCTTCCGGGCTCGTGACCAACATGTTGAAGGTGTCGCCCACGGGGGCCATGGGACTCGAAGGAGTCTGAGGCACGTGCTCGAAGCAACAATCCGGGGTGCCCGACGGCCCCCACCACCATGCTCAAAGTCGGGCTCGAAGCACCAGAGGAAAACGGCGTCTGCGGGCGACAACCCAAGTTTCATCCACCAGGGCGGCCGCAGGCAATGAAGTGCTCAAAGAGTCGGTAGTGCTTCTCCTTGAGGCTGACGCGGTGGCCGTCGCCGCGGGTGGACCCGGAC
>CAYXFT010000306.1:0-1812 GCA_964464335.1 uncultured Aeromicrobium sp. | reverse complement strand
CAGCCTCGAAGACCACGGCGGCCACACCGCCCAAGGAGTTGCCGTCCGCGTCCTGCAACGACTCCTCGCCCTGACCGCCGCGATCTGGCACAACCACCACACCCACCAACCCGTCCTGCGATCCCTCACCGCCTACGACCACTGAAACCCCTTGGAATTTTCCATCTAGCGATCGCGGCGTCCGTCGGTCGGTGGACACGCGCCCCCGCGACGACGCTGGGCAGCCTCGCCGGCGTCGTCTACCTGGTCGTCCCCGCCGCGCTGCTCACGTCCTGAACCCACCGGCGGACCCTCCCCCGAAGCTGTGACACCCGCTGTGTACCGTCGTCGTCATGCTCAGCCCAGCTCAGCAGCGCACGCTCGAGGCGCTCCGCAGGACCGACGAGCCCGTGGTGTTCGACCGCCGGCTCGTCGCCGAGCTGCGCGCCGACGCCACGGCCGCGCTCGCCGACCTCACCGAGCGGCTCGGGCCGAACCAGCTGGCGGTGAACAAGTTCAACGTCGCCACCGTCCTCACGTGCGAGACCCACTTCCTCGACCCCGGGCCGTTCACGTGGACGCCGGCGATCGCCTGCGGGAAGGTGTCCCACCGAGCGATCGAGCTGCAGCTGAACTGGCGTGGCGAGCCCTCACCGACCGAGCTCGTTGACGACGCGCTGGCTCGCCTCGCCGACGACGAGTCGCCGTTCGGTGACTGGCTGGCCGGGTTGGCTGCCGGCGACGAGGCCGACCTGCGCAGCCGGGCGGTCGCGCGGGTCACGCAGTTCGTGGAGTGCTTCCCGCCGCTGCGCCACAGCTGGCACCCGGTCACCGAGGCCCAGGTGCGATGGCCGGTCGACGGCTCGATCCTGCTGCGCGCGAAGGCGGACATCGTGATCGGCAGGGCCGTCGGGGCCGAGAGCCGCAAGGTGCTCGTCGATCTCAAGTCCGGCCGGATCTACGACCGCCACCGCGAAGACCTGCGCTACTACGCGCTCGTGGAGACGCTCGCTCGTGAGGTCCCGCCGCGGATGGTCGCGTCGTTCTCGCTGGAGGCCGGGGAGGCGGTGGTGGACGACGTCACGGAGGCGATGCTGCGCACGTCGTTGCGCCGCACCCTCGACGCCATCGAGCGCATGATCGAGCTCACCGTCGAGGGTCGACCACCTCGCGCCGCGCCGAGCGCCGGGTGCTTCCGGTGCCGCGAGCTCGCCGAGTTGCCCGCGCTCGGCCAGGACGACGAACACGACGACATGGTGGCGGCCGGATGAGGAGGTCGACGACGAACGAGTGACGAACCGCTCAGGGCGTCATCACGGCGACGGGGAAGCCGAGTCCGACGCCCTCGCGCACGGTCGCGATCTTCCGGCCGGGCTGCACCGCCGGCTTGACGTCCCCGATGACGTCAGGTCCGAGACGGGCCGCTGCAGCGTCGAGGTCCTCGACGTTGACGACGAGCCCCCAGAACGACGCAGGTCCGTCGGCCATGCCGGCGTGCTCGACCACCTCGACGATGAGGCCGCCGCCGCCGAGGCGGTGGAAGCCCTGCCGGATCGCGCCGGCCTCCCGGACGCGACGCAGTGGGGCGCCGGTCGCCGCCTCGATCGCCCGACACGTGCGATCGAGGTCGTTCGTCGACACGACGACGTGGTCGAGACCGATCGCTCCCGAGGGATGCTCGACGAAGACGGGCGTCGCCGGCGCCACGACGTCCGTGGCGAGTCCGTCGATGTCGAGCCCGCCAACGGCGGCGTGCGCGCCCGTCGGCAGCCCCGACAACTGCCAGCGCACGAGGCCCGGTGGTGCGGACGGGTCGACGCGGATGCCGGTGCC
>CAYXFT010000305.1:0-3039 GCA_964464335.1 uncultured Aeromicrobium sp. | reverse complement strand
ACGACACGTCGACGGGCGTCAACGAGCGCAACGAGTCCGAGCTGCACGAGCGGCTCGCTGCGGCCCTGGGGCGTTCGGAGGGCAACCCGCTCTTCGTGATGAGCCAGAAGGCGCTGACCGGCCACGCCAAGGGTGGCGCGGCGGCCTTCCAGCTGATCGGGCTCTGCCAGGTGCTGGAGTCGGGCGTCGTCCCGCCGAACCGCAGTCTGGACTGCGTCCTGGACGACCTCGCCGAACACGAGCACCTGGTGTGGCTGCGCGAGCCGCTGACCACCGGCCCGCTGAAGGCCGGTCTGGTCACCAGCCTGGGCTTCGGTCACGTCGCCGGTCTGATCGCGGTCGTGCACGGGCAGGCGTTCGTGGAGTCCCTGCCCGAGCAGGAGCGTGACGACTACCTGGACCGGGCGCAGCAGCGTCGGATCGAGGGGCGTGCGCGACTCGTCGACGCGATGTACGGCGGCGGCGCGCTCTACTCGCGGCCCGCGGGCCGGCGTCTGGGTGACTCGGGCGTGCGCGAGCGCGAGGCCGCGCTCCTGCTCGACCCGAGCGCGCGTCTTGGGGATGATGGGGTCTATGCCTGCCGATGACCCCACCTCGGTCATCGGCACGGGGGTCGACCTCGTGGACGTGCCCGGCTTCGCCGCACAACTGCGGCAGCCGGGCACTCGCGCGGCGGCGGCCTTCACGGCCGCCGAGCGCAGCGACGCCCGGAGCACTCCCTCAGGTTCCGGGCGTCGCACCCCGGACCTCGAGATGGCGTCCTTGGCGGCCAGATGGGCGGCCAAGGAGGCCTTCGTGAAGGCCTGGTCGGAGTCGCTGTGGGGTTCGCCACCGGTCACCGACGAGCAGCTCCACCACCTGATCGAGGTCGTCCGCGACGCGTGGGGCCGTCCCCGGATCCGCCTGCACGGCGACGTGGCGACCCGGCTCGAGGGCGTCCGGGTCCACGTCAGCCTCAGTCACGACGGCGACGCGGCGATCGCCTTCGTCACCCTGTCCCGCTGAGTTTCACGTTGCAGCACGAAAAAGATCCGGAATCGTGCTGAAACGTGAAACTCAGCGGGTCAGGTCGCGCCGGCCTCGGCGGCCAGCAGGTAGGTGCCCAGGAGGCGCTTGAGTTCGATGACGGCCTCGCCGTGCTCCTGCCCGTCGCGGACGGAGAAGTTGAGCATCGAGTAGGCGACGTGGACGAGCACCTCGGCCATGATCTTGCGGCGCTCGCGGGGCGTGCCGGGCGTCAGCGGAGCGAGCACGTTCGCCACCTGGGCGGCCAGTCCTCGTTCGGTGACCTCGGCGGTCGATCGGGTCGACGGCGTGGACTGCACGGCGTACCAGACGGCGCGCCGCGACGGGTCCGTCACCCACAACTGCGCCATGTGGTCGACGAGGCGATCCATCAGCACGAGCCAGTCCAGGGTGGGCAACTCGGCGGCGAGCTTGGTGAGCTCGGACTGCACGGCGACCGCGTTCTGGCGGTCGAGTTCGCAGACGATGACGTACTTGTTCGCGAAGAACTGGTACAGCGTCCCGATCGGCAGTCCCGCGCGTTGCGCGACCTCCTCGCACGTGAATGACTCGAAGCCCACCTCGAGGAGCAACTCGCGCGAGAACCGCAGGAGTTGCTCGAACTTGACCTTGCTGCGCTCCTGCGTGGGGCGCTTGCGCGGTTCGAGGATCTGGACGGCTGTCACGGGCGTCAGCCTACTGGTCGCTACTTGGAAGTAGCGTCCAATCCGTGCTGGACCAGTGGATCGATCATCGATCCGATCGAGTCGAAGCCCGCCCCGAGGGTCTGGCCCTTCGTGTAGCGGAAGTAGATCCCCTCGAGGATGACCGCCAGCTTGAAGTACGCCAGACCGAGGTGGAAACCGAGCTCGTCGACGTCGCGTCCGGACCGTGCGGCATACCGTTCGACGACCTCGTCGGGGGAGAGGTAGCCCGCGGCACGAGGCGCGTCGGTGACCTGACCGCTGGACGGGCCGGCGTCGAGTGCGAGGTGCTGGTACGCCAGCATCACCGCGAGATCGGTGAGCGGATCGCCGAGGGTGCTCATCTCCCAATCCAAGACCGTCGTGATCCGGTCGATCTCACCCGCGGCGTTCGGCTCGGTGTCGACTAGGACGTTGTCCAGCCGGAAGTCGCCGTGCACGATCGTCCCGTCGCCCGCCGCGGGGACCGTCGAGGTGAGCCGCTCAGCGAGTTCGTCGATGCCGGCGAGCTCCCGCGAGCGGGACGCGTCGAGCTGCTTCTTCCACCGCGCCACCTGGCGCGTGAGGTAGCCGTCCGGCCGACCGAAGTCGGACAGGCCGACCGCCGCGTAGTCGACGGCATGCAGGTCGACCAGGGTGTCGACGAGCCGCTCGGAGATCGCCCTGACGCGGTCGGGGCCGAGCTCCTCGAGGCCGGCGGCACGCTGGAAGGCCGTTCCGGACATCTTCTCCATGACGTAGAACGGCGCGCCGATGACGTCGGCGTCAGCGCAGTGCGCGATCATCCGCGGGACCGGGACCGTCGTGTCCGCGAGCGCCGCCATGATGCGGTGCTCGCGGCCCATGTCGTGCGCCGTGGCCAGGACATGGCCCAGCGGGGGACGACGCACGATGACTTCGCGGTCTCCGTTCGTGACGGTGTAGGTCAGATTCGACTTGCCGCCCGTGATCAGCGTGGCCGCGAGGTCCCCGGGGAACTCCCCGGGAACCTCGGCGTCGAGCCACGTGCGCAGGGCGGCGAGGTCCAGGCCCTCGACGGATGCGGTCACGTCAGTCCTTCGGTCCACCGGCGACGTAGATGACCTGACCGGAGACGAAGCCCGCACCCTCGCTGCACAGGAAGGCGGCGGTGTGGGCGATGTCCTCGGGCTGGCCGACGCGCTGCACCGGGATCTCCTTGGCGCTGTGCGCGACGAAGTCCTCGAACGGCACACCGAGCCGGGCGGCGGTGGCCTGCGTCATCTCAGTCTCGATGAAGCCCGGGGCCACCGCGTTGGCGGTCACGCCGAAGCGGCCCAGCTCGACAGCCAGCGTCTTGGTGAAGCCCTGC
>CAYXFT010000304.1:0-3041 GCA_964464335.1 uncultured Aeromicrobium sp. | reverse complement strand
CGACCAGGGCAGCAAGGGCATCCGTGTCCAGCACCTGCTCCAGGCCTGCGTCGATGAGTTCAAGGAGAACGAGGACCTGCCCAACACGACCAACCCGGACGACTGGGCACGCATCTCGGGCAAGAAGGGTGAGCGGATCGTCTTCATCCGTACGCTCATCACGGGCAAGGGTGGCAACGAGCCAGGCCGGTCGATCGACACGGTCGCGAACACGGGACAGTACCTCTGACACTCGAACTGCGCGTGGTCCGCTACGACCACCCGGATGCCGTCAAGCTGACCGAACTGGTCCAGGCCGAGTACGTGCGCCGCTACTCCAGCGAGGTGGGTGACGCCTCGCCGATGAACGTCGCCCAGTTCACCCTGCCGGACGGCGTGTTCTTCATCGGGTACGTCGACGACCTGCCCGTGGCGATGGGCGGCTGGCGGCGTGGCGGCCCGGCCGGTGACACCGACGGCGAGATCAAACGGATGTTCGTGCTCGACTCCCACCGCGGCCACGGCCTGTCGCGGCAGGTGCTCGATGAACTCGAGCGCAGCGCCGCACGGCAGGGCATCACCCGGCTCGTCCTGGAGACCGGCACCGAGCAGCCCGAGGCGATCAGCCTCTACCGCTCCGCGGGCTACGAGGACGTCACGGCGTTCGGCTACTACGCCGGGTTCGACGACGCGGTGCACCTGGCCAAGACGCTCGATCTGCATGCGTAGGCTGACGGAGTGAGCGTCCGACGGGTCCAGGGTTCCGAGGTCGAGTACGGCATCGCCGTGCAGGGTCAGCCGCAGGCCAACCCGATGGTCGCGGCCACCCACGTCGTGAACTCCTACGCGGCCGCCAACGGCCTGACCCGGCGCGCCAGGTGGGACTACGAGGAGGAGAGCCCGCTGCGCGACGCGCGCGGGTTCGACCTCGGCCGTGACATCGCCGACCCGTCGCAGTTGACCGACGAGGACATGGGTCTGGCCAACATCATCCTGACGAACGGCGCCCGGCTGTACGTCGACCATGCGCATCCGGAGTACGCCAGCCCCGAGGTCACCGGACCGCTCGACGTGGTTCGCTGGGAGAAGGCCGGTGAGATCGTCATGCGCCGTGGCGCCGAACTGGCGGCACGGGTGCCCGGCGTGGCACCGATCGTGCTCTACAAGAACAACGTCGACAACAAGGGCGCGTCGTACGGATCGCACGAGAACTAC
This sequence comes from uncultured Aeromicrobium sp., assembly GCA_964464335.1. GTDB lineage: Bacteria > Actinomycetota > Actinomycetes > Propionibacteriales > Nocardioidaceae > Aeromicrobium. The sequence goes on along the minus strand of CAYXFT010000304.1, from coordinate 1,847 downwards.
CTCATGCGTCGCGACGTGCCGTTCCTGTCGATCGTGCGCCAACTGACCCCGTTCTTCGTGTCGCGCCAGATCATGTGCGGGGCCGGCCGGGTCGGCCAGCGCCAGGACGGCAGCGTCCACGCGTTCCAGATCAGCCAGCGTGCCGACTACTTCGAGGTCGAGGTCGGCCTCGAGACCACGCTCAAGCGGCCGATCATCAACACCCGCGACGAACCCCACGCCGATCCGAAGAAGTATCGCCGCCTGCACGTCATCATCGGCGACGCCAACTTGTCGGAAACCTCGATCTACCTGCGACACGGCAGCACCTCGCTGGTGCTGGCGATGATCGAGGCGAACGCGCTGCCCGCCGCACTCGAGCTGGCCAACCCCGTGCGCGCCCTGCACGAGGTGTCCTACGACCCCACCCTGCGCACCGCGGTCGAACTCGCGGACGGACGCACCATCACGGCCCTCGAACTGCAGGGGCACTACCTCGAGCAGGCCAAGAAGTTCGTCGAGACCGAAGGCGGCGACGACGAGACGTTCGACGTCCTGCACCGGTGGGAGTCCGTGCTCACCCGTCTGGCCGAGGATCCGATGCAGTTGGTCCGCGAGTTGGACTGGGTCGCGAAGCTGGCGCTGCTGGAGCAGTACCGCGAGCGCGACGGACTCGACTGGGACCACGCGAAGCTGCACCTGGTCGATCTGCAGTACCACGACGTCCGGCTCGAACGAGGGCTGTACCACCGGCTCGTCGCCGCCGGGCGGATCGATCGGCTGCTCACCGACGAGGTGATCACGGCCGCGATCACCGAGCCGCCGCGCGACACCCGCGCGTACTTCCGGGGTCGCTGCCTCCAGCGGTTCTCCGGCGACATCGCCGCGGCTTCGTGGGACTCGGTGATCTTCGACCTGCCGGGCCACGACTCGCTGCAGCGCGTACCCACGATGGAACCGCTCAAGGGCACCGCCGAGCACGTCGAGGCGTTGTTCGACCGGGTCGACTCGGCGACCGAGCTGTTCCGGGCGATCACCGGCCGCTAGGGCCGCGGGTCTCGATACGCGTCTCGCGAGTTCGCCGCTACTCGACCACCGATGGCGGATACGCGTCTCGCGAGTTCACCGCTACTCGACCACCACGGTGATCGAGTAGCGGGCGAGGTACGAGCCGCGTATCGAGACCACCCGCGGCGTGAAGTAACCCGGATGCAACAACCTCGGCTATAGGGTGGCCACATGGCCGAGCAACAGCACAAGACGACGCGCAAGAGCGAGGGCGGCGAGGAGCAGGTCGACGCCACCGAGGTCGATGCCGAGCGCAAGGAAAAGCTCGACGACGACGTGGATTCGATCCTCGACGAGATCGACGACGTGCTCGAGGAGAACGCCGAGGATTTCGTGCGCAGCTTCGTCCAGAAGGGCGGGCAGTGATGCTCGATGGGGCATTCCGCGCTGTCGGCCACGCCTCCTTCACCGAGTTCCTCGCCCGTCAGGCCCCCGAGTTGCTCCCGCAGGCACCCACTGCGCCCGTGACGCATCTCGACACGGTCCACGGCACCACGATCGTCGCGGCGACGTTCGCCGGCGGCGTCGTCATGGGCGGCGATCGTCGCGCCACGATGGGCAACGTCATCGCCCAGCGCGACATCCAGAAGGTCTTCCCGACCGACGAGTTCAGTTGCGTGGGCATCGCCGGTACCGCCGGCATCGCCGTCGAGATGACCCGGCTGTTCCAGGTCGAACTCGAGCACTACGAGAAGATCGAGGGCACGACCCTCTCGACCGACGGCAAGGCGAATCGGCTGGCCACGCTGCTCCGCGGCAACCCCGGCATGGCGATGCAGGGACTGGCCGTCGTGCCGCTG
>CAYXFT010000303.1:0-3061 GCA_964464335.1 uncultured Aeromicrobium sp. | reverse complement strand
CGCGTTGCTCAAGGACTACAAGCTCTGAGGCTCGTCGGGCACGACTAGGCTCGTGCCATGGCTCAGATCTTCTCCCTCGAGTACCCGCAGTCGCTCGGCGTCTACGACGACTACGCCGCCGCGCAGAAGGCCGTCGACTACCTGGCCGACGAGGACTTCCCGGTCCAGAACGTGCTGATCGTCGGCACCGAGCTCAAGCAGCTCGAGCGCGTCACGGGTCGCCTGACCTGGGGCCGGGTGCTGCTCAGCGGGGCGTTCGGCGGGGCGTGGTTCGGTCTGCTGATCGGCCTGCTGCTGGGCATCTTCGCCGAGGACGGCGAGTGGTTGGCCGCGGTCGGGCTCGGCGTGCTGCTGGGCGTCGTGTGGGGGCTGATCTTCTCGGCCTTCGGCTATCTGGCCCAGCGTGGCGAGCGCGACTTCTCCAGTGTCAAGACCATCCTGCCGGGCAAGTACGAGGTGCTCGTCGAGCACAAGTTCCTCGCCCGGGGCCAGGAACTGCTCACCCGGATGCCGGGTGCGACCACCATCGCCTGACCGCTGACGGGCCCCGGTACCGTGGAGTTCATGTCGCTCGCCAAAGACGCCGCCCTCAAGATCCCCCCGTTGCGCCGACTCGTCGACCAGCGCAACGCGCTGCAACGTGAGAACGTGGCCCTGCGTCGTCAGGTGGAGATGCTGGGCATCGACACGGACCTGCAGTACCTGTTCGTGGTCACCTACGGCCGGTCGGGATCCACGCTGCTGCAGGGCATCCTGAACTCGATCCCCGGCTACCTCATCCGTGGCGAGAACCAGGGCACGCCCCAGGCGCTCGCGGCGAAGTTCGCCGAACTGAACGACCGGTCGAAGGAGTTCCGCCGCAAGGCCGGCACGCCGACGAACCCCTGGTACGGCATGGACGGCTACTCCCGTGAGTCGGCGGCGGCCCTGCTGCGCCAGTTCTTGGTCGCCGGGCTCTTCCGGCCCGAGTCCGACACCCGCGTCACCGGGTGCAAGGAGATCCGCTGGTGGGGTCGAGACCTGACCCAGACGCTCATGACGGTGCGCGAGATCCTCCCGGGTGCGCGGTTCATCTTCAACACCCGCAACGTCGAGGACGTCCTCAAGAGCAAGTGGTGGGTCGAGCGGGACCCGGAGGTGGGGCGCGCGCAGGTGCTCGACTGGGAGTCGCGGATGGATGCCGCGGCGGCCGCGTTGGGCGACGGTGTCACCTATCGGGTCCAGTACGACGACTACCTCGCCGACCACGGCGTGCTGGAGGGTCTCTTCGACTGGCTCGGCGAACCGTTCGACCGCCAGCGCATCGATGAGGTCATCGCGACGCCGCACTCCTTCTGACCATGTGACTTGTGGTGCGATTGTGATCGAAGTGAACGTAGACTCCTGCTCGGTGGCGGCGTCGTCCGCCGGATCGGGAGTTCGTTCATGCGACTGCGTGGCAGCCTGCTGGCCCTCGCGCTGGCCGCGGGCCTGGTGACCGCCGTCGGCCCCGCCGAGGCGGCGACCCCCTCGCGATGTGCCGCCTACGACGCGGTGGTCCGCGAGACCTCCGCCGGTGGCGTGCAGGCCGGACGGACTCCGCTGCTGGTCGGCTCCTACAACATCACGGGCTACAACACCGGGTCGAAGCAGCCGAAGTGGGAGCACCGCTCCGGCCGGGTCATCGACATGATCATGCGCTGCTCGCCCGACGTCATCGGTCTGCAGGAGGCCTCCGGGGCCTGGATGATGCGTCGACCCAGCGGCCAGCGCAACCACGTCCAGTACGAGCAGGTGGTCGACCTGATGAACGCGCGGACCCCGGGATCCCCGTACCGCGTGACGAACACCTACCGGGAGAACTGCCGCACGACGGGAACGAACCTGCCGATCTGGAACGGCACGTGGAAGGGCCACGAGGCCGACTGGCGCACGTGCACCGCCTCGAGCCGGCTCAGTTCGTCGGACAACCGGACCGTGTACGACTCGCGGATCCTGACCCTCGTCGACCACGGGGTCGGGCACCTGCCCAGCGCGGGCTCGAACCCGCGGACGGTCGACTGGAACATCTTCGCGGTGCGCGAGACCGGCCGGCTGTTCCTGTTCGCCAACACCCACCTCGAGGCGCGGTACCGCGGCAAGGCCGTCGGCACGAAGGTCTCGAACGCGTTCCGCCGCAAGGAGGCCGCCGTCGTGAAGTCCACGCTGGCGTCCGCGCGGCAGTTCCGGGGGCAGACCCTGCCGGTCGTCCTCGTCGGCGATCTCAACTCGACGGGCCGGTACCGCGGCACCACCGCGGTCGACGACCTGACGCGCGCCGGCTACACCGACCTGCTCGGCACCGACCGACGGGTCACCCGGACGAAGCGCTCGTCCTACCGCGGCTCGTGCGCCTCGGTGGGCGTCGTGACGTCGCTGGCCTCGGCCAACCGTCGCGTGCCGCTGCACGTCACGCGCCGCCTGCACGCCTACTACAACTCCACCAACGCCGGCACGAGCGGCAAGCCGGGCGCGGGCGTGAACCACTGCATGTACCGCACGGCCAAGCACCGCAAGACCCGCGGATCGACCCCGTCCGCCTACTACCGGTACCAGGGCATTCGGATCGACTACGTGCTCGCGTCTGCCCCGTTCATGGGGCGCGGCTGGGAGACGGTCGTCGACGCGCGACTGAAGACCGCCAGGTACTCCAGGACCCCGCCGTCCGACCACAACATGATCGCCGCGACACTGGCGTTCTGACGTCGGCCATGATGGTGGCCGCACCATCGGCGACCAGCGAGGACGACATGAGCAAGACGAACCCCGGCAACTTCTTCGAGGACTTCACGCTCGGGCAGGTGATCGAGCACGCCACCCCGCGCACCGTCACCGACGGCGACCGGGCCCTCTACGGGGCGCTCTACCCGACCCGGTTCGCGATCCCGTCGGCGGCGACCTTCGCGGCCTCCGTGGGCCTCGCGGGGCCGGACGGGGCGGGGGCCCCGGTCGAGGAGCTCATCGCCTTCCACATCGCGTTCGGCAAGACCGTCCCCGACGTGTCGCTGAACGCCGTGGCCAACCTCGGGTACGCCGAGTGCCG
>CAYXFT010000302.1:0-3067 GCA_964464335.1 uncultured Aeromicrobium sp. | reverse complement strand
TCGCGTCGATGGACACGAGATCGAACGCGTCGAACACCGAGTCCGCGATCGGCAGACCCTGCGCGCCCGAGGGGTCGGTGATCGTGACCGTGTCCATCGGCAGCCCCAGGGTGCCCCACGAAAGGAGCACGGCGGTCTCCGCGGCGCTCAGTGCGAGGACCTCGTCGGGCGTCCAGCTCTTGTCGACGAGGTCGGGGCCGGCGCCCGAGCCGTCATCGACGGGAAGGAGGACGATCGAGTCTTCTCCCTCGTCGGTCACCGGCCCCTGTCCGGTGTCTTCGTTGTCGACGATGCTCTGGGCGTCGTTGCCGATCGTGCCGATGACGTCGTCGCCCGACGCCGGCCCCATCCCGTCGCGCAGCTCGTCTCGCAGCTCGACCTTGAAGCGCGGGATCACGTTGAAGCCCGGCTCCAGGAGTTCGCCCTCGACCGCGGGTTCGAAGGTGAACCGGATGCCCTGGATGTCGTCCTGCTGATCGCTCGGGACGGTGTAGCTCCAGGTCTCGCCGGGGTCGACCGGCATGCCGGGGAACTCGACCCAGTCGCCCTCTTCGGCGCTCCAGTACTCGACCGTCATCGTCGCGTTGCCCGGCACGTCCACCGGCCCGACGGACGTCAGATCGAAGTGGTTCCAGAAGTCGCTGGGCGCAGCGCCCGGGTTCGCCGGATCCTGGACGATCAGATACTCCGAGCCCACCGACGAGTCGGGGTCGACGTCGGCCGGGAGCTCGACGAGGGTGTTCGAGCCAGGACGCGAGTAGAGCTCGTCCTTCACGATGTTCTTGTCGACGTTCGTGTCGACGCGGATCGGCCTGCGCCGGATGTCGGCGGGGTCGGTGTCGGTCGCGGATGCGCCGTCGGAGTCGACGACCTCGGCGCCCGCCGTGTTGGTCGACAGCACGTCCGCGTCGCCGTCGACGGGCATCGCGGTCGCATCGAAGATGAGCGACGAGTAGGATCCCGAGCCGATGTCGCCCGTGAAGGTGACGGAGAAGCCGACGACCTCGGCGGGGTTCGACGCCGGCGGGAGCGTGTCGACCGCGGTGGTCGTGAACTCCTCGGTCGACCCGCCGGCGTAGGTGTAGACGATCGTCGCCGATGCCGCGTCGCGCGGCCACTCGGTGTCGGTGAAGCCGCCGAAGACGAGTCCCTGCGCGTGCAGGTCGGGTTGGCCCTCGATGGGATCGGCGATCGTCATCTCGACGACGTCCTTGCCGGTGTTGTCGGCGCGGATGCTGACCGAGGCATCGTCGCCGGGCAGCAGGACGTTCGGGCTGATGATCTTCTCGACGTCGACCGAGGGCGGCGTGTTGGTCACGGTGACCGAAGCGTTCGCGGTGTCGCTCGCGGTGCCGTCGCCCACCGCCACCGTCGCCTGAACGACGTTGCCGATCACGACCGACTCGTTCGGATCGAGACCGAGCACGAGATCGTTCGTGGCGGTCGCGACGCCGATCGTCGCGTAGTCGGCGGACGATGCGGCCGGCGGCAGCTGCGCTCCGGTGGAGTTCGTGAAGACGTAGGTCACGCTCGTCACGGTCGTCGGATCGATGCCGTCGAGCGGGATGCTGTCCGTCGGCGCCGGCACCGGGCCGATCGTGTGCGGGCCGGTCGCGTCGGTCACCGTCACCGTCACCTGATCGGCGCCGGTGGGCGGATCGACCGGCCCGATCGAGGTGAGATCAAGGTAGTCGAGGTTCGTGCTGCCCGCGGCGGGATCGGTGATCGTGAGCGAGTCGACGGGTCGGTTGGAGGTGTTGCCGCCCCCGATCGTGAAGTCCACGACGCGACCCGGAACGGCCGGAATCGGCCTGCCCGAACCGCCCATGTTGTCGTCGACGGACTTCGTCGCGTCGGCGGCCAGCACGTCGGGCACCGCGATGACGATGCCGGCCGTCGACTGATCCTGCAGCTGCCGGTCGATCCCGGTCGCGGTGAAGGTCGCCGTGTTATCGATCTGACCGAGCTCCTGCGCCTGCTGCCACGTGATGTCGGCCGGCACCCGCACGGTGACGTTGATCGTGACGGTGCCCGGCAGCAGGCCCTGCCCGACATCGTTGGACTGCGTGAAGACCACATCCGCCGTGTTGCCGGCGGTGCTGACCGTCGCGATCCCGGAGGGGCTGACGGTCACGCCCTCCAGCACGAGCGGCGCGGGGATGGGGTCGACCACGTGCGCGTCGAGGCAGATGCCGTCGGTCTGCGACGAGCAGTCCAGGCGGAGCGTGTAGGTGACGGGGTCGCCCGGCGCCAGGGTCGGCACCTCGCCGTTCGCACCCGCGACCTCCTTGGTGACGCCGATGCTGTTCTGCCCGTCGGTGTCGTCCGCGTAGGCGGGCACCGGAGCCACCGAGATCGCGAGCACGAACGCGAGCGCCGCGGCGATCCTGCCGACCATCCGTCTGCCGGGGCTCGTCCGAGCCGTCGATCCTGCCTGGCGACCTGCTGTTCGCGCCACGAAAATTCCCCCCGGTGTTCGTGATTGAGGCGGAGGGACTGTCCGTGCGAGAGAACGATCTCGACCACGCATAGACGACGAGCGGCCCCCGACACACCCGCTCACGAGCCTATCCGCATCTCGCGCGGTGTGAAAGCTGTGACTGGTGACTACTCCTGCGGCCGGGCCGCGGCATCCGGATGTCCCTCACTAGACTCGACGACATGTCGAAGGTTCTGCAGTCCCTCCCCGTCGGCGAACGCGTCGGCATCGCCTTCTCGGGGGGCCTCGACACCTCCGTCGCCGTCGCGTGGATGCGCGACAAGGGCGCGGTGCCGTGCACCTACACCGGCGATCTCGGCCAGCCCGACGAAGACGACATCGCCTCGATCCCGGACCGCGCACTGCAGTACGGCGCGGAGGTCTCACGACTCGTCGACTGCAAGCCGGCCCTCGTCGAGGAAGGCCTCGGGGCCCTCGCGTGCGGAGCCTTCCACATCCGCTCCGGCGGACGCACCTACTTCAACACCACGCCGATCGGCCGCGCCGTCACCGGCACGCTGCTCGTGCGGGCCATGAAGGAGGACGGCGTCGACATCTGGGGCGACGGCTCGACCTACAAGGGCAACG
>CAYXFT010000301.1:2591-3073 GCA_964464335.1 uncultured Aeromicrobium sp. | reverse complement strand
GGCGCGGACCGGCCGGTCCGCGCCTGGGCGACATCGTGCTGAACGCGACGAACCTGACGAAGGGGTTCGAGGACCGCGTCCTGTGGGAGGACATCAGCTTCACGCTGCCGCGCGCGGGCATCGTCGGCATCGTCGGCCCCAACGGTGTCGGCAAGACGACGCTGTTCCGGATGATCACGGGCGCCGAGGAGCCGGATTCGGGCACGCTCGACGTCGGCAAGACGGTCAAGATCAGCTACGCCGACCAGACGCGCGCCAACATCGACCCGACCAAGAACGTGTGGGAGGTCGTGTCCGAAGGTCTGGACTTCATCAAGGTCGCGAACTTCGAGATGAACAGCCGCGCGTACGTGGCATCGTTCGGCTTCAAGGGCGCCGACCAGCAGAAGAAGGCCGGCGTGCTGTCCGGCGGTGAGCGCAACCGGCTCAACCTCGCGCTGACGCTCAAGCAGGGCGGCAACATGCTGCTGCTGGACGAGCCG
>CAYXFT010000301.1:0-2581 GCA_964464335.1 uncultured Aeromicrobium sp. | reverse complement strand
AACGACCTCGACGTCGAGACCCTGTCCGCCTTGGAGGACGCGCTGCTCGACTTCCCCGGCTGTGCCGTGGTCACGTCGCACGACCGGTGGTTCCTCGATCGCATCGCGACGCACATCCTCGCGTGGGAGGGCACCGAGGACAGCCCGGGTCACTGGTTCTGGTTCGAGGGCAACTTCGCCTCCTACGAGGCCAACAAGATCGAGCGCCTCGGCGAGGACGCCGCCCGTCCGCACCGCGTCACGCACCGCCGCCTGACCCGCGACTGACTCCCTCAGTCACCGCAGGTGGGGCAGTGGGGTGAGCCGACGCGACGCGGGCTGGAGCAGGCGCCGCACGCGGCCACGACCTCGCGTCCACAGCCTTCGCAGTGCGGTCCCCGGTCGTGGACCGGGAACCCACAGAACGGGCATTCGCCCTTGCGGACCCGGGACCGGGGGATGCGGCGGGCGAGGTACCGCTGCAAGGCGATGAACGCCCCGATGGTCGCGACGATCCCGAGTGTCGACAGCACGATCGGACCGAGGTCGAGCAGGTCCAGGTAGTCGCCGATGTAGTCGATGGCGAACGTCAGGGCCATGATCACGCCGGACGCGGCCACCGCGAAGCCGAGTGGCAGGTAGCGCGAGTCGCGGTCGCGCAGGCGCCGGATCAGGCCGAATCCGCCGAAGGTCAGCGCCCCGACGAGCACGAGCCGCAGCCCGGCCGACACGGCGTCGCGCCAGTCCGTCTGGTCGTTCTCGACGCGCTCCGAGTAGGACTGGTCGGCCGCCCTGGCCGCGGCGTCGGCCTGCTTCGCCTCCGCGGCCGCATCGGTGTAGGCATCCTGAGCGGCTTTGTACTCGCCTTGGGCCTCGCGATACGCCTGTTCGAGCTCGGTGGTGTCGCGGTCCTGCTCGGCGGCCAGATCGAGGTCGCTGCGGGCGACGTCGAGCTGCGTCTTCGCGTCGTCGCGGGCCGTGGTCGCGTCCTCGAGTTCGAGATCCGCAGTCACTTGGGCGTCAATGGCCCGCTGCTCCGACGCGGTGTAGCCGTAGTTCTGGTCGGGGTGGGTGACCTCGCCGATCTTGTAGTACGCCCAGCCCGCGCCGATCAGGATGAAGATCGTCAGTACCACGGCGAGGAACTTCTCGCTCTTGGTCGAGCTGATGTCCTCGGTGTCGACTCGTGTGGTCATCGTCCGCTCCCGTCGTCGCGCGACCGTAGCGGTCGCGTCCGTGGCCGGAAGGTCACCTCGAGCTCGCAGTCGAGCGCTTCGGCGATGCGGATCAGGGTGTCCAGCTTGGGTGGACGTGCCCCGGACTCGAATCGGGCGATGGCCGACTGGGTGGTGCCACACAGTTCGGCCAGCTCACGCTGCGAGAGCGACAACTCCGCACGCCTGGCCGTCACCTGCGCGGCGAGGCGAGCGTAGAACTCGTCGTCCCGGATGTCCTTCACGCCCGCCACGGTATAGCGCGAGTGCTATGTCTGTCCATAGCACGCGTGCGATGGGTCAGAAGCGTCGGCCGTCGAGTCGCTCGACGACGGCGGCCATGACGCGGCCGACTGCCTCGAAGTCCTCGGCGGAGCCGGCGTCGACGAGGTAGTCGTGCACGCCGCGCACGTGGGTGTGGGCGGCGCGTTCGAGCAGTCCGAACCCGGCGTCGGTCAACACGGCGGTGACGCCGCGGCCGTCGCTGTCGCACTGGATGCGGTTCACGACCCCGTCGCGCTCGAGTCGCGAGATCGTGTGCGTGATGCGGCTGCGCGAGTGGGCGAGGGCGTCGGCCAGTTCGGCCATGCGGATCGAGCGCCCGGGCGCCTCCGACAGTCGGACGAGGATCTCGTACTCGGGCATCGACAGGCCGTGTTCGGTGCGCAGGTCGCGATCGAGGCGATCCATCAGCACGGTCGTCCCGCCCAGGAAGGCGCGCCAGACGTGCTGTTGGGTCTCGCTCAGCCAGGGGGTGTCGTTGACGGACTGGATCGGCAGGGAGACGGGCGACGTGGTCATGTGAGGTAGTTTACATTCGCAACGACTTGATTGAAAGTTCAATCATGTGTAACGTCGATCTCGTTGAACAATCAACCATCAGCGCGTCGAGCGCAACAGACTTCCTTCAGGAGAACCCATGAGCGACATCACCGCAGGCACCTGGCAGCTGGACCCGACCCACACCGAGGTCGGCTTCACCGTCCGCCACATCATGAGCAAGGTCCGCGGCAAGTTCGAGACGTTCGAGGGCACCCTCGTCACCGCCGAGGACATCACGGCCTCCTCCGTCAACGTCACCGTCGACCTGTCGTCGATCAACACCGGCACCGCCGATCGCGACAACCACCTGCGCTCGGGCGACTTCTTCAACGTCGAGACCACCCCGAAGATGACGTTCGTCACGACCGGCGTCGTGCAGAAGTCCGAGAGCGACTTCGAGGTCCAGGGCGACCTGACCATCAAGGACGTCACCAAGCCGATCGAGCTCAAGGTCGAGTTCCTCGGCGAGGGCAAGGACCCGTGGGGCGGCACGCGCGTCGGCGTCGAGGCCACCGGTCAGATCAGCCGCAAGGAGTGGGGCATCGACTTCAACATCCCGCTCGAGG
>CAYXFT010000300.1:0-3074 GCA_964464335.1 uncultured Aeromicrobium sp. | reverse complement strand
GGTTGGGCTGGATATTCATCACTCTGAACCCCGAGGCGCGGCCGGTGGCGGAAACGCTTCCACAGCTTGTCCTCGACGTTGCGCGGCGCCGAGCCGGCGGCCTTCCACTGCGTCATCAGGTCGCGGTAGGCGCCCGACGTCGGTCCCCACTCGGTCGAGCCGGACAGCGCCTCGGCCTCGGCGATCAACTTCTCCTTGATCTTCTGGGAGTCGTCGCGACGCGCGTTCTGCTCACCGAAGTGGGCCTTGCGCTTCTTCGTGTACGCCGTGCGAGCGCTGGAGAAGCGGTGCCACAACTCGTCGTCGGCGGACTTGCTCAGCCGCGGCAATGCCTTCCACTCGTCGAGCAGTGCGCGCAGCCGGTCGGCGCCGGCGCGCCAGTCGGTGCCGGCGGCGATCTTCTCGGCCTCGTCCGCGATGCGGGTCTTGGCCTCGGCGGCCTCGGCGGTGCGCTGCTCGCGCTCGGCCTTGCGCTTGGCACGAGCCTCGGCGAGAGCCGGTTCGAGGGCGTCGAGTCGCGTCTTCAGCGATGCGAGATCGCCGACCGCTTGGGCGTCGACCAGTTGCTCGCGGACGGTGACGATCGCCTTCGCGCCGTCGTCGGGGGACAACGTCCCGGCCTCGAGACGCTTCTCCAGCAGGTCGACCTCCGTCTCGAGGTTCTCGAAGCGACGGGTGTAGAAGGCGAGCGCCTCGTCGGCGTCCCCTCCGGTCACCCATTGACCGATCAGGCGCTCGCCGTCGCCCTCTTTGACGTAGACGTTGCCGTCGGCGTCGACACGACCCCACTCACTCATGGCGGTCAGTCTAGGAGGTTCGCGGCGGCGGGTCGCCCTCGCGTACCCTGAAAGGCGTGCTTCTCACCGCCTTCCCCGCTGGACCGCTGCAGGCGAACTGCTATTTCATCGCCTCCGGCCCCGGTTCGTCCTGCGCGATCATCGACCCCGGCATGCAGTCGTTCGAGGGCGTGGAGGCCGTCGTGCAGGAGCATGACCTGACCCCCGTGGCCGTCCTCGTGACGCACGGCCACTTCGACCACATGTGGGACGCCGCACAGGTGGCCGACCACTTCGGCTGCCCCGTGTGGATCCACCCGTCCGACCGGCACCTGCTCGCCGATCCGATGGCCGCGATCTCGAACGAGTCGGCCGCGATGCTGCGCCAGCAGCTGGGCGACATCGACGAGTCGCAGTTCCACGAGCCCGCCGAGGTGCGCGACGCCGTCGACGGCGCCGCCATCGCCGTCGGCGACCTGACGCTGACGGTCGACCACTGCCCGGGCCACACCCCCGGCACGGTCGCCTACCGCGTGGACTACGACGGGGAGGAGCCGGTCTCGCAGGTCATGTTCTCCGGGGACTTCCTGTTCTTCGGCTCGATCGGGCGCACCGACCTCGTCGGCGGCGACCACGCCGAGATGCTGCGCAGCCTGCAGTCCAAGGTGCTGAGCCTGCCCGACGACGTCGTGGTCCTGCCCGGCCACGGCCAGCAGACGTCGATCGGTCGCGAGAAGGCCACCAACCCCTTCCTGGCGGAGTTGACCGCATGAGCAGGTTGTCCGGCTTCCCCGAGTTCCTGCCGGCCGAGCGCTCCGTCGAGCTCGCCGTCCTCGACCACCTGCGTCAGGTCTTCGAGCTGCACGGTTTCGGCAACGTCGAGACGCGGGCGATCGAGCCGCTCGAGACGCTCCTGCGCAAGGGCGAGATCGACAAGGAGGTCTACGCCGTCCGGCGCCTGCACGCCGACGAATCCGAGGCCGCCGACATGGCCCTGCACTTCGACCTCACCGTGCCGTTCGCCAGGTACGTCGTCGAGAACGCCGGGCGACTGCAGTTCCCCTTCCGCCGCCACCAGATCCAGAAGGTGTGGCGCGGCGAGCGTCCGCAGGCCGGTCGCTTCCGCGAGTTCACCCAGGCCGACATCGACATCGTCGGCGACGGCGCCCTGCCCTTCCACTTCGACGTCGAGATCGCGCGGGTCATGGCCGAGGCGCTCGGCGGCCTGCCGGTGCCGGGTCTGCAGATGACGCTGCAGGTCAGCAACCGCAAGGTGCTCGAGGGCTTCTATCTCGGCCTGGGCATCGCCGAGCCCACCGCCGTCATGCAGGTCGTCGACAAGATCGACAAGGTGCCGGCCGAGAAGATCCGCGTGCTGCTGCTCGAGCAGGGCCTCACCGAGTCGCAGGTCGATGGGTGCCTGGCGCTCACCGCGATCGTCACGACCGACACGTCCTTCGTCGAGCGCGTGCGCGCACTCGGGGTCGAGCACCCGCTGCTCGACGAGGGCCTGACCGAACTCGAGGCCGTCATCGCGGGCTGTGCCGGGGTCACCGGACTCACCGTCACGGCCGACCTGCGCATCGCGCGCGGTCTGGACTACTACACCGGCACGGTCTTCGAGACCCGTGTCACCGGGCGTGAGGCGCTCGGCTCGGTGTGCTCCGGCGGCCGCTACGACCAGCTCGCCAGCGACGGCCGGCGCACGTTCCCGGGCGTCGGCATCTCGCTCGGCGTCTCGCGGTTGTTGTCGGTGCTGTTCGCCGACGGCCTCACCGCCAGCCGGACCGTGCCCTCGGTCGTGCTGGTCGCGGTCGACGCCGAGGATTCGCGCTCCGACAGTGACGCGATCGCCCAGCGCCTGCGTGCCCGCGGCATCGCGTGCGAGGTGGCGCCGACCGCCGCGAAGTTCGGCAAGCAGATCCGCTTCGCCGAGCGCCGCGGCATTCCGTTCGTGTGGTTCGCCGCGACGAACGAGATCAAGGACATCCGTACCGGAGAGCAGGCGGCGGCCGATCCCGACGCCTGGACCCCCGACCCCACCGACCTGCGACCGCAGGTGACCCAGAAGGAGACGACAGCGTGATCCGCACCCATGACGCCGGAAGCCTGACCGCCGCGAACACCGGTGAGAAGGTCACCCTCGCCGGCTGGGTGGCCCGCCGCCGCGACCACGGCGGAGTCGCCTTCATCGACCTGCGTGAAGCCAGTGGCGTCGTCCAGGTCGTCGTGCGCGAGGACGTGGCCCACCAATTGCGCAGCGAGTTCTGCCTCAAGGTCACCGGCACCGTCGAGAAG
>CAYXFT010000299.1:0-3090 GCA_964464335.1 uncultured Aeromicrobium sp. | reverse complement strand
CCGCCGCCGTGGCGAACCGACCCACGCCCATCAACCGGCATGTTGCGGCCCGCATCCCGGCACCGGCCACCCACGACGACCTGATCGCTGTGCTGGCCTTCGAGGGCCGTCTCGCTGACGCGTGGGCCGTCGCCGACGAGCACGGCGCGTCGTTGTCGGTCTGGCTGGAGCTGGCCCAGGCGAGCGAGACGGACCGACCGCTCGATGCGGCCCGGGCCTACGCCCGAGACGTCGAGGCGCAGATCGATCGCAAGAAGACCTGGACCTACGAGCGCGCCGTCGAGCAGGTCGCCTTCATCCGCACGCTCTACGAGCGAGGCGGTGATCCGACCGGCTTCGAGACCCTTCTGGCCGACCTCCGCCATCGACACGGCCAGAAGACCAAGTTCATCCGGCTCCTCGACGAGGCTGGGCTCCGTTTGTCTGAGTGATCCTCGGCGCGGGTGGACGCGCTCGTTGATCGTGGATCTCGGGGTGGTCATCAGGGTCCGTTGAGCGTCGATCGGGTACGTTCAGCCCGTGGCGGAACATGACGCGGCTGGGCCAGCGACGGTCCGACGAGTGGCCGAGAGCGACATCGTTCCGCTCGCCTTCGCGCTCGCTCGGTCGTTGGACTGCAACCCGACGTTTCGGTACGTGTTCGAAGATCCCGATCTCTTTGAACAGGATGTCGTGGCGCTCCTGTCCGCGCAGATGGTGGCTGCGCGCCGTTCGGCACCAGCGGCGGCCGCGTTCTGCGGTGGCGACCCGTCCGGTGCCGTGTTCTTCTACCGGGCACCTGGCGCGATCGCGATGGACCCGGTCGTCCTTCGCACGCCGGGCGTCCGTGAGCGATCACTCGAGTTGGCCGAGGCTTACCGCTGGATGATGCCCAGCAGTCCTCATCTCCTCTTGCAGCTCATTGGAGTCGATCCTCCTGGGCAGCGGCAGGGACTGGGAAGCGCGCTCCTCGCCGTGGCGTTCAGCTACGCCGATCAGCATTCAGTGCCCGTTCTGACGGTCACGGCGCACGCCGAGGCAGCGGAGTGGCTTGTTCTCAAGGGCTTCGCTCCCGTCGGTGCGACGGTGAGCGGCAAGCCGGACCTGCCCGTGCAGACTGTCTTCCGACGCGAGCCGACGTCGAAGGCCGAGCTGAAGTCGCCAGCGGTTGCCTGACGCAGTGCGTTCTCGAGAGGCTGGCGATGTTTGCCTGTCGTTGTTCGAGACCCGTGAGCTTCGCGGGGACGAAAGGTACTCCGACGACCTCGTCCCGGGAACTATTGTCTTGGCGGAATAGTTCCCGGGTATGTCGAGAGGCCGAGGTCCCGAAGCGATGGCCCAACTGAGCGTGATCGACGCGGCTGACGCACTTGGCGTGAGCGCTAAACGGATCCGCGCGCTGATCCACGCCGGCGAGCTGCCGGGCACCAAGGTCGCGGGGCGGTGGGTCGTCGATTCGGCCGACGTGGACAACCGTCGTCGAGAGCCGAGGCACGGTGGCCGTCCATTGTCTCCGACGAACGCGTGGGCGATCTTTGCTCTTGCCGATGGCGTGAGGGTTCCATGGGTGAGTCGCAGCGAGATCGACCGACTCCGGGCGCGACTTCGTTCGGAACCGGGCCTGGCGGACCTTGCGGCCCTGACTCGGCGACGGGCCAAGGCCTTTCGCTACCGGGCAGTTCCCGCCGTGGTCGAGCGCCTCGTTGCAACCCCGGGTGTGCAGCCGACAGGCATCTCCGCCGAAGGCCACAACCTCGTCGGCGCGCCTCAAGCCGACGTGTACCTGCCCGCTGAGATGGTCGACGAGATCGTTCGCCGATACGCGCTCGACGCGGCCACGCGGAAGGACGAAAACGTGGTCCTGCGAGTCCCGTCAAGCGATCACTGGCCCGTGGCAGCTTCGACACCGCGCCTGGCAGTTGCGGTCGACCTCTACGACGCCGGCGACGACCGATCACGGCGTGCAGCGAGGAACCTCTACCGGCGGATCACAGCCGACCGGGGCTACGACGCGTGAACGCCCGCCCCCGGCTCGACCGGCCACCCGTCCGAACAGCACACCTCAGCTTCACCACGCAGACGCTGTTCATCACGATCGGCGAGCTCGTCGTCGCGTTCGAGGAGATCCCCTGGACCGTTGTCGGCGGGCAGATGGTGTTCCTCCACGGCTTGGAGAACGGGACATCTCCGAGTCGGGTCACGACTGACATCGACACGGCGGTCGACGTACGAGCGGCACCCCACAGCGTGTCGGCAACCGTCAAGGCGCTCCACGATCTCGGCTACACCTCGGCCGGCACGAGCCCAGAGGGCCGGGCCTACCGGTTCGTGCGGGGCGAGTCCGACATCGTCGACATCGAGGACGTCGACTCGGACGCCGCGAGGGACAGCGTCGACCTGCTCGTGGCCGACAACCTCGGGCCGCGGGCGCGGCTTCAGACCGTCGGCGGCGGCAAGGCCTTCGAGACGCCAGGCGTCCACCAAGCAATCGGACGCACCGAGCTGGTACCCGTCGAGGTCGGCACCGATGTGATCCTCGTTCCCCGGCCCAACCTCCTCGGTGCGATCGTGGCCAAGGCGACGGCCGTCGACGCCCAGGACCCTGGTCGCCACATCTCCGACGTGGTCTTCCTCAGCTCGTTGATCGCCGACCCGTTCGCCATGAGCGACGGGCTCACCGCCTCCGACCGTCGGCGCCTCGGACGTCTGCTCGACATCGTCCCACTCGACGACCCACGCTGGCGCGCCGAAGACGGCGCCCGCCAGAACATGGTCTTGCTCACCGGCATCGACGGTCGTGAGTCCGGTGATGACAACTGATGACACGTGATGACAACGGCGACGAATCCGCACGTGTCGGAGGGGAGACCCAGTGGGCCCAGACGGTCCGACGCGACGCCCTGCGTCCGACACGCCCCCCGGGCTTGTCATCATTTTGTCCGCGAAAGTCCTGGAAACAGGGTGGTACGGGCCGGTACGGGAGATGACCCGTTGGCATAGCGCCGTCGCGAAAACTGCCGCTGACCTGCACGTATAGGGACTCAGTGGTACGGGACGGGACGGCAGAATCCGGCGTTCAAGTCCCCCCTCCGACACGCAACATAACCCCCC
>CAYXFT010000298.1:0-3092 GCA_964464335.1 uncultured Aeromicrobium sp. | reverse complement strand
CCAGGTTGGCCAGCAACTGCGCCTCGTTCGTCTGGAACGTGGCCGTCACGGTGCCGCGCCGGCGACGGCGGAAGGGTTTCACAGTTCGGTCCGTTCCAACGTCGCCCACAGGCCGTACTCGTGCATCGCCTGGACGTGACGCTCCTGCTCCTCGCGGCGGCCGCTGGAGACGACCGCCTTGCCGTCCTCGTGGACCGCCATCATGAGCTCGGTGGCCTTCTCCTCGGTGTAGCCGAAGTAGGTGCGGAACACGAACGCCACGTAGGACATCAGGTTGACCGGGTCGTTCCACACGATCGTCACCCACGGATCCTCCAACTGGACGACGAGATCGCCTTCCGGCTTCTCGGTCTCGACGGGAGCGGGCGTGGTCACCTCCCCATTGTGCCGGGTCCGGGTTCATCGCTCGTCGGTGCCGCGCACACCCCGGTATCGGGGGATGTGTCGAGCCGTCCCACCTGCTTACGGTGTGCCCGACTCGGACCAGCACCATCACTTCGGAGGAACCCATGCCATCTCGGGGGCATCTCACCGGCACGCCCACACGCCTGATCATCGCCGTCGCGGCTGCACTGGCACTTGTCGCGGGGCTGGCTCCCGCGGCGACCGCCGCCGACACGGGCACGATCTCGGGCGTCATCGGCGTGCCGGCGGGTTTCAGTCCGGAGGATGTGCGGGTGCGGGCGCACCCGGAGGGACTGGGTTCGTACTCCGACGTCGAGGGATACCCCCGCGCGGACGGCAGCTACACGCTCACGGCGCCGGCGGGCAGGTACAAGCTCGAGTTCGACTTCATGGACGGTCGCGGCGACCTGCTGCGCGATGAGTGGTACTCCAACGCGGCCACCGAGGCCGAAGGCGCGTGGGTGACGATCGGCACCGGCTCCTCGCAGCGGATCGACGCCTCGCTGGAGGCTGCCACCGACCTCGGCACGATCCGCGGCACGGTGACGTGGCCCAACGGGACCCCGGCCGCCGACGCCATGGTGCGGCTCTACCACCCGAACGAGTTCGGCTCCTGGAACTCGATGTACCTGCAGGAGGTCGCGAGCGACGGTTCCTTCTCGTTCCGGATGCGACCGGGGACGTACGTCGTCGGATTCGACTCGTTCGGCGGCTACCTCGCCGGCGAGTACTGGCGGGACCAGACCGACTTCGACGCGGCCGAGCAGATCACGCTGGCGGCGTCCGGCACCGTGACGACCAACGCCCAGCTCGCCTGTGTCGGCAGCTGTGCGACCGCGACGGTCGCCGCACCTGACGGAGTCGCGGTCGGCCGGACCGTGTCGGCCTCGACGTCGAACTGGCACCCGACCGACCCGGTGACGTACCAGTGGCTGCGCGGGACGACCCCGATCGCCGGTGCGACGGCTCAGGATTTCGTGCTGACGACGGCCGATCTCGGCCAGCAGATCTCGGTGCGGGTCACCGAAGGCAGCCGCGCGGACCAGATGACCAACTACGCCGTCCTGACCTCGCCGAAGACCGCCGCCGTCGCGGCCGGCAGCCTCATGACGGCGACCCCGACCATCGCCACCCCGGCCGCCGGAGCGCTGGTCGGCCAACGACTCGACCTGACCACCGGCACGTGGGGACCGACCGGTGTCGCACTCGCGATCCAGTGGCAGCGCGGCACGGGCGGCACCTTCACCGACATCGCGGGCGCCACCGGCACCAGCCACACGCTCACGGCAGCGGACCTGGGCGCGACGATCCGCGCGACGGTCACCGGAAGCCTGACCGGCTACACGACCACCGAACGGACCTCAGCGGAGACGGCCACCGTCACGGCGCCGGTGGTCGCGCCGACGCCCGTGACCGGACCGACTCCGACCCTCACCGGGACGGCCCGCGTGGGCAGGGTCCTGACGGCGGGCCCGGGCTCGTGGAGCCCTTCCTCCGCGACGCTGACCTACCAGTGGCTGCGCAACGGCTCCCCCATCGCCGGCGCCCGCAGCCGCACGTACACGCTGGCCCGCGCCGACGTGAACCGCTCGATCTCCGTGCGCGTGACCGGCACGGCTCCGGGCCACACCGCGACCTCGAAGACCTCGGCCGCCAGGAAGGTGCTCGCGGCGACGTCGAGCACGACGGTGTCGACCAAGGGCGCGCGGCGCGCGGCGATCTTCACGATCCGCGTGACGGCCACCGGCGTCACCGCGACCGGCAAGGTCACGGTCAAGCTGGGTGGCCGCACGCTCAAGACGGGCACGCTCTCGAACGGGCGGGTCGTGGTGAAGGCCACGAAGTTGGCGAAGGGACGACGGACGTTCACGGTCGCCTATGCCGGCGGCAACGGTGTCGCGGCGTCGAGCGTGAGGAAGACCGTCACGATCAAGTGACCTCGGCGGCGCGCGGCGACCTAGTCTGAGGCCATGGCGTCGACCTCCCTGCTGACCGACCACTACGAACTGACCATGCTGCAGGCCACGTTGGCCGACGGCACGGCCCACCGGCGCAGCGTCTTCGAGGTGTTCGGTCGCCGACTGAGCGGCGGACGTCGCTTCGGCGTGGTCGCGGGCACCGGGCGCGTCCTCGACGCGCTGGCCGCGTTCCGGTTCGGTGCCGACGAGATCGACTTCCTGCGCCGCACGAAGGTCGTCGACGACGCGACCTGCGACTGGCTCGCGGACTATCGGTTCGGCGGGGACGTGTGGGGGTATCCGGAGGGCGAACTGTGGTTCCCCGGCTCCCCCGTCCTGCGGGTCGACGCGACGTTCGCCGAGGGCGTGATCCTGGAGACGGTGATCCTCTCGATCCTCAACCACGACTCCGCGATCGCCTCGGCCGCCGCCCGGATGACCGTGGCCGCGGGCGAGCGGCCGTGCATCGAGATGGGGGGCCGGCGGACGCACGAGGAGGCCGCCGTGGCCGCGGCCCGATCCGCCTACATCGGCGGGTTCGTCGCGACGTCCAACCTCGAGGCCGGGCGACGCCACGCGATCCCGACGACCGGCACGGCGGCACATGCCTTCACCCTCGTCCACGACACCGAGCGCGAGGCGTTCGCGTCCCAGGTCGCCGCACTGGGGTCGGGAACGACACTGCTGGTCGACACGTACGACACGACGCAGGGCGTCGCCGCCGCGATC
>CAYXFT010000297.1:0-3162 GCA_964464335.1 uncultured Aeromicrobium sp. | reverse complement strand
CTCGACCAGGGGGGCGACCACGGGCTTCTCCTTCAGTTTGCTTGTCACCGATCACAACTCGGCGACGTCGTCCATTGTTCCGCGCCCGCCGCGGCAGCCGGAGCGAGGTCCGATCCGTGGACGCACGTTCTCGACGATGCTGCGAGGTCGTCCGATGACCGGCCGGTAGGGTTGCCCTGTGACCCAGACCTCCGAGGCTCGTCCGCGTGCGGGACGACTGCCCCGCACCGCGCGCCGGGCCCAGTTGCTGGACGTCGCGCTCGACGTCTTCGTCGAGCAGGGCTACCACTCAGCATCGATGGACGAGATCGCCGAACGGGCGGGCGTGTCCAAGCCGGTGCTCTACCAGCACTTCCCCGGCAAGCTCGACCTCTACACGGCGCTCGTGACGACCGCCGTCGACACCGTGATCGAGGGCGTCCGCGAAGCCTTGGCCTCGACGCAGGACAACAACGAGCGCGTCCACGCCACGATGCGGCTGTGGTACGACTGCGTCGCCGACCAGGAGAAGGCCTTCCGGCTCGTCTTCGAGTCCGACCTGACCAGCGACCCCGCCGTGCGCGACCTCGTCGACCGGGTCACCACCGATTCGGCGGCTGCGGTCGCCGAGGTCATCGTCGAGGACACCGGTCTGTCGGCCGGCGCATCGCGCCTGCTGGCCGCCGGACTCGTCGGCATGGGCCACGTCGGGGCTCGCGCGTGGCTGTCCGGGGATTCGGACCTGTCCCGCGACGAAGCGATCCAACTCGCCGCGACCCTCGCCTGGCGCGGGATCGGCGGCTTCCCCAAGCCCACCAACGAAGGAGATGAGTGACCGTGGAGGTCAAGATCGGCGTCCAGAACGCCGCCCGTGAGCTGACCGTCGAGACCGACGCCGAGCCCGACGCCGTGCTGGCCGAACTCGACACGGCGCTCAAGGACGACTCGCTGTTCACGCTGACCGACAGCAAGGGCCACACGGTCGCCGTCCCCGCGGACAAGGTCGCCTACCTGTACTTCACCGTCGATCCCGGCCGCAAGGTCGGCTTCGGCCTCACCAACGCCTGACCCCGGGCCTCGCTGAGTTTCACGTTTCAGCGCGAGATCGCGTCCGATCCGCGCCGAAACGTGCAACTCAGCGGTAGCGGCGACCGGGTTCCCACTCGAACCACCACGGTGGGGCGTCCAAGGTCCAGCCGCGGTGCGTGGACGATCTGCCCCGTCGCCTCGCCCGCTCGATGCGGGCCGCCAGCTGCCAGCGATCCGCGTGGTCCTGCGCGGTGAATCGCGCGACGGCCAATCCGGCGTCCTCGAACTTCTCCTCGCGTTCGTTGTCATCGCGATGGTTGTCGATCTCGCGATGCTGCGAGCCGTCCGACTCCAGGACCAGCGCGTTGGCCGGGTCGATCAGGTCGGCGACTCCGAGCAGGCCACCTGCCAGGTCGAACACCGGTGCATTGACGAGCACGCCCTTGAGTCCGACATCGCGCACGGCTCTCAGCCGAAGTCGCGTCTCCCACGGGCTGGCGGATCGCTCGCTCGCCCACGCGATCGCCTCGGTCGCCCGGACGATGCCCCTGACCTTGTGATGTGACCCGATGACGTGCTCGATCGCGGCGAGACTGGTCCGCCCGCCACCGCAGATGCGGCTCGACGCCATGTCCGCGACGACGATGGCGTCGTCGAGGCTGCGGGCCATCCGCATCTCGTCGAACGCCGCGCGAGCGATGGTGGTGGTGGTGAACCCCTCGGAGCCGACCAGCTCATCGGGCAGGACCAGGCCTTGGAACGGCGTGATCATCGGACGGGCGCGGAGCCTCGAGCCGGGTAGGCAGTGCACCAGCACCTTGGGGCCGTAGTCGCGCACGTCGAAGTATCGAACTCCGTGAACAGCCAGTGCGGCCCATCCGCCCAGCGCGTTGAACTCCCCCATCGCCGCCGCGGCCGTCGCGATCGCCGCGAGACCGGGGTCCTCGGCGACCGCGGACGGGAGGTGGATGCCCCGCGAGGTCGTGACCCACTCGCGAGGCAGTCGACCGCGTCGGTCGATGCCGAGGACGGCGAAGTCACGGGAACGGAGGCCGGCGCGCGTGGGATCCACCCGCGCAAGTCAACCCCGCCGACCTCGTGGCCGTCGGCGGTCATCCACAGGCCTCGTTGAGTTGCACGTTGCGACATGAAAACGGCGGCTTTTCATGTCGCAACGTGCAACTCAGCGGGTCGGGCGGCTACGCGTCGAGGCCGAGGCGGGACATCCGCTCGGCGTGCGCCTCGGTGATGCGGGTGAACATGCGCCCGATCGCGGCGAGGTCGAACCCGCCGGGACGGTCGACCGCGCCGACGACGACCGCGGTCAGCGCGTCGCGTTCGGCGACGACCATCTGGGCCTGGCTCAACGCCTCGCCCATGAGGCGCCGACCCCACAACGCCAGCCGTCCGCCGACCCGCGGGTCCTTGGCGATGGCCGCCCGGACCTGGTCGACGACGAACTCGCTGTTGCCGGTCTGACTCATCGTCTCCAGCACCAGCTGGCGGGTGTCGGCGTCGAGGAAGGCCGCGATCTCGCGGTAGAAGTCGGCGGCCAGACCGTCGCCCACGTACGCCTTCAGCAGGCCCTCCAGCCAGTCCGACGACTCGGTCTTGCCATGGAACCGGCCGAACGTCGAGCGGAACGACTCCATGACGGCGTACGGGTCCTCGCCGAGCTCGATCAGCCGGTCGCGCAACTGCACGAAGTGGTTCCACTCCGAGGCTGCCATCGTGTGGATCGCGACCTTGGTGGCGAGGTCGGGAGCGCGGGTCGCGTCGCTGGTCAGTTCCTCGACGGCGCTGAGCTCACCGAAACTCAGCAGGCCCAACAGTTCGACGACACCGGCGCGGTACTCCGGATCGGCGAGGGGCCCACTGACGGTCGGGTCGGAGGTCATGTTCGGGACTGTAGCGCGATGCAGCGGCCACGAGAACGCGAGGACCGATAGACTGCAGGGGTATTCGCCGGATCCTGACCGCAGGATCCATGCCCCGAGATCCGCGACAGTAGATCCGCACACAGAAATCAGAGCAGACCCCTGACTACCTTCACCGAACTGGGCGTCATGCCCGAGATTGCCGACGCCCTCTCCGAGAAGGGCATCGTCGAAGCCTTCCCGATCCAGGAGATGACCCTGTCGGTCGCCCTCATGG
>CAYXFT010000296.1:0-3166 GCA_964464335.1 uncultured Aeromicrobium sp. | reverse complement strand
GGTCCAGTAGTCCTGGACGCTGTTGACCGTGCCGACGATGCGGCAGACGTCGTTGGCGTTGGCGTCGGCGCCGGTCTTGCACTGGCTGACGTCGACGGTCTCACCGCTGGATCCGCCGGCGAGGATGTCGTTGACGTCGAACGCCGATGAGCTACCGCCGCCGAGCGGGTTGCCGCCGAGGAAGATCACGAGCAGCGTCAGCAGCAGGCCGCCGATGCCGCCGCCGATGGCCGCACCGGACTTGCCGCCGCCGGTCACCTGACTGGTGTCGAGGTTCGCGCCCTCGTTGAACGTCATGGCCAGATTCTAGGGTGCTTCGACGTCGCGCGGCGTTCGGAGCCGGCAGCAGTGAACCCACCTAGGCTGACCGACATGACCACCACGACGATGCCGACCCTGGCGCTCGGCGCCGACGACGAGGAGCGGCGGCGCGGGCTGCGTCGGATGAGAACCGTGGCGACGTCGTTGCTCGTGCTGGCTGCCGTGGTGTTCGTGCTGACGCACGGCCGGGAGGGAGGCTGGGAGTACGTGAACTCGGCGGCCGAGGCCGCGGTGGTCGGCGCGCTGGCCGACTGGTTCGCGGTGACGGCCTTGTTCCGGCATCCCTTGGGGATCCCGATTCCGCACACGGCGCTCATCCCGCGCAAGAAGGATCAACTGGCGGCGAGCCTGCAGGACTTCGTGGCCGACAACTTCCTGCGCGAGGACGTCATTCGGGAGCGCGTCACCGCGGCGGAGCCGGCTCAGCGGATCGGGGCGTGGGTCATCGCTCCGGGACGGGCGCACCGGATCGTCGACGAAGGTTCACGGGTCGCGGCGGACCTGTTGGGCCGCATCAAGCAGGAGGACGTGCAGGCGGTCATCACTGAGATGATCGTGCCGCGCATGATCGAGGAGCCGTTGAGTCCGGCGGTGGGCCAGTTGCTCGCGGAGGTTTTGGAGGAGGGCGCCCACGCCGGGCTGGTCGACCTCGGCCTGGAGGAGTTGCACGGGTGGCTCGAACGTCACCCGGAGCGGATCACGGACCTGATCAAGCAGCGCGCGCCGGACTGGGCACCGCAGTGGGCGAACTCGATGATCGCCGACCGGCTGTTCCGCGAGGCGTTGACGTGGATTGACGACATCCGGCGCGACCCGGACCACGATGCCCGGATCGCCCTCGACCACTGGCTCGTCCAGTTGGCCGACGACCTGCAGCACGACCCGGAGACCATGGACCGCGCCGAGCGCCTCAAGGAGCGGTTGCTCACCCAGCCGAAGGCGGCGGCCACGACGGTGCGGCTGTGGGACTCGTTCCGGCGCGGCCTCGTCGAGGCGCTCGGACAGTCCGACGGTCTGCTGCGTCGCCGCGTCGTGGAGGAGTTGGAGCGGCTGGGGGAGCGACTGCAGTCCGACCCGGTGCTCGCGGCGCGGGTCGACCGCTGGGCCGGCGATGCTGCGGCCTATGCGGTCAATCACTACGGCACCGAGGTGGCGACCGTCATCTCGGCCACGGTCGAGCGCTGGGACGGCAAGGAGACCGCCGAGCGGATCGAGTTGCACGTCGGTCGTGACCTGCAGTTCATCCGCATCAACGGCACGGTGGTGGGGGGTCTTGCAGGCCTCGTCATCCACATCTGTGGACAACTCCTGTGAATGAAATCGCGCTGCCTGTGGACGTGAGCGGGGGGCCGTGTGGACAACCTGTGGATGGCGAAAATGCCTGAAAATACTTACTGAAATGCACTTGTGGTCTGGGTCACACCGGGATAGAAATGTCCTACGCACTCCTTCGGGAGAGCGGGAAGGAAACCCAGATTCCCTTCACGCGTACGACGCAAGTCGCTCGCAAGGCCGTTGGTGATGCAGCGGCCGGAAGGAACATCACGGGGGACCGGAAACGGGAGAGAACATCACGAACTCTCGACTGAAGGCCCCGGGAACTCATACTTCCCGGGGCTTTCGTCATGACGGTGCAAACCGGCCGCTCAGACGAGGCGGAACGACGTCGGTCCCTGTGCGGTGAGCACCTCGACGACCGTGCCGCGACCCAGCTGCGCGCCGCGCCGCAGTTCCTGGGTGCCGTTCACCGAGACGGTGCCGTCGGCGATCATCGCGGCGGCGTCCGAGCCCGATTCGGCGACGCCGACGTACTTGAGCAACTGGCCGAGCCGGATCATGTCGCCGCGGATCGGCACGTCCTCGATGTCCATGCCACCAGCGTGCCTCATCTAGGCTCCGTTCATGAACAACGCCCGCGAGACCGGCTGCGGGTCGCCCGGCGTGCGGGTCGACGTCTGGGTGTGGTCGGTGCGGTTGTTCCCGAGTCGGTCGGCCGCGACGGCGGCGTGCAAGGGCGGTCAGGTGCATGTCGGCGGGCGGCGGGCGAAGCCGGCCCAGTTGGTGCATCCCGGTGACCTGGTGGAGGCGACCACGCCCGGTGGACCTCGCGTCGTGGTGGTGCGCGAACTGATCGGCAAACGCGTGGGCGCCACCGCGGCCGTCACCTGTTACGAGGACCGCACCCCGCCACCGCCGCCCCGCGAGGAGCGTCTCGCGATGCCGCGTCGCGACGCTGGCGCCGGCCGTCCCACGAAGCGCGACCGCCGTCAGATGGACCGCTTCCGGCGGCGGTGACCGGTGAGGACGGGCCCTCGTCCATGGAGTTCGGCGAGGTTTGCTAGAGTTCATTGCTGCATCACTTGCACCACTGTCCGGGTGGCGGAATGGTAGACGCGCTAGCTTGAGGTGCTAGTGCCCGGTTACGGGCGTGGGGGTTCAAGTCCCCCCTCGGACACAAAAATAAATCGACGAAAGCCCCTCGAATTTGAGGGGTTTTCGTCTCTCCTGAACCGCAGGCCGAAGGTCAAATGTGCACCCCCAGGGGGCACACTTCGGGCGAGCGCACCGGTGGGGGACCAGCAGAGGGACCGGGTCTAACGCGTCGAGCACGACTTGTCGCCCGAAAAAGGCATGGTCGCGCCTGGTTTTCGTGAGGAGCGCACCCGCCTCGAGCAAGCTGCATTTCGCCCAGAACGATGTACCGGTTTAGCCCACATATGGGCTGAAGTGACTCATCATCGGCTGCCGCGTAGCGCTCAGCGTGCGAATCATGCGCTGGTCGGTATCGGGGGTCAAGTCCCTCGTAGTGGTGTAGTGCTGCGTTCCTTCGGTGGGGTTGTTCAGG
>CAYXFT010000295.1:0-3205 GCA_964464335.1 uncultured Aeromicrobium sp. | reverse complement strand
TTCGTCTACGGCGGTTCGTTCGTCGAGAGCAGTCCCGAGGCGTACGAGCGGCTCATCCTCGACGTCCTGCTCGGCGATCCGCCGTTGTTCCCCCAGCACGAGGAGGTCGAGCTGTCCTGGCAGATCCTCGACCCGATCATCGAACACTGGGCCCGTCGTCGGACGATCGACTCGTACGAGTCCGGTACGTGGGGCCCGCAGTCGGCGATCGACATGCTCGCCCGCGACGGACGTGTCTGGAGGCGCCCCTGATGGACCTCACACTCGAGAACACCCGGTCGTCCAGCGTCGCGAAGGCGCTGACGCGAGGCCGCGCCGAGGCGGGCTCGCCCGCGATGGACATGGTGCTGACGTTCGTCATCGTCACGGACGAGGAGAACGTCGCCGAGGCCATGAAGGCGGCCAACGTCCTGCAGCACGAGCATCCCGCCCGCGTGCTTGGCGTGATCCTGGGCGACGGACGCGGCAAACCACGGCTCACGGCCCGGGTCCGGGTCGGCGCGGGCGCACCGGGTGAGTCGGTGCTGCTCCGCATGGCCGGGCCCCTGGTGAAGCACGCCGAGTCCGCGGTGCTGCCGCTGCTCGTGCCCGACTCCCCCGTCGTCGCGTGGTGGCCGGGTGTCGGCCCGCTGGAGCCCTCCAAGGACCCGATCGGCCGCCTGGCCAGGCGGCGGCTCACCGACTCCGAACGCACCCCCGATCCGGTGCGCTGGCTGCACCGGCTCGCTCCCGGCTACAGCCCCGGCGACACCGACCTCGCGTGGACCCGCCTGACCCTGTGGCGGGCCCTGCTCGCCGCGGCGCTCGACCAGACGTCCGGAGAGGTGACCTCGGGCCTGGTCGTCGCCGACGACAAGAACCCGGTCGCGATCCTGCTGCGCGCGTGGCTGCAGTGCCGGCTGAAGGTCCCGATCGCCTTCGAGGACGACAACGCAGTGTCGCAGGTCAGCCGGGTCACCCTGCACACCGACGCGGGGGACATCGACATCCGGCGGACCACGGCGATGAGCTGCGAGTTCAGCGTGCCCGGCTCGTCCTCGCGCGTCGTGCCGATCCGGCGTCGCACGATTCCCGAACTGCTGGCGGAAGACCTGCGGCGACTCGACGCCGACGAGATCTACGGCGAGACGCTCCAGCACCTCGTCGCCAAGAAGCGGAGGACCCGACGATGACGATCGAGGTGTTCGACGGACCGGACGAGCTCGCGGCGGCCGTGTCACGACAGCTGGCGTCGCGGGTCCAGTCCATCGCGTCGACTGGGCGCGCTCCCCTGGTGGTGCTCACCGGCGGCACGATCGCCGGCAAGCTCTACGCGCGGCTCTCGGGCGAGGACGCCGACTGGGCCGCCGCGGAGTACTGGTGGGGCGACGAGCGGTTCGTTCCCGACGGCCACGAGGACCGCAACGACCGCCAGGCCCGTGAGGGCTTCCTCGACCGGCTCGCGGTGCCCGACGAGCACGTCCACGCGATGCCGGCGCACGGCTGCGACCTGTCGATGGCCGCGGCCGCCGACCAGTACGCGACGACGTTGCCCGACGGACCGTTCGACGTCGTCCTGCTCGGCGTCGGGCCCGACGCGCACATCGCGTCCCTTTTCCCCGGCCACCCGCAGGTGCACGAACAGGAACGGCTCTGCGTCGAGGTGTTCGACTCCCCCAAGCCACCGCCCCAGCGGATCACGCTGACCTATCCGGCGCTCAACCACACCAGGGCGACGTGGTTCATCGTGTCCGGTGCCGACAAGGCCGAGGCCGTGGCGAAGGCGCTCACGGACGCACCGATCGACGAGGCACCCGCAGCGGGGGCGCGGGGCATCGACGAGACGATCTGGTTCCTCGACGCGGGTGCCGCGTCGAAGCTGCCGCGCGGCTGATCTCGCCTGCGGGTGATCTCGATACGCCGTCTGCTCGCTGCGCTCACGACGGCTACTCGATCACCGACCCGGTGATCGAGTAGCACGCGAGGAACGAGCGGCGTATCGAGATCCCCCGACCCGCCGATCGAGTAGCCGCGAGGAACGAGCGGCGTATCGAGATCTCAGAAGATGACTTCGCCCGTCCGGCGCTTGGAGCGCAGGGAGTCGAGGGCTTCCTTGAGAATGTCCGCCGCCTCGGTCTCGGAACGTCGTTCCTTCACGTAGGCCAGGTGCGTCTTGTACGGCTCGGTCTTCGGCGCGTTCGGTCGATTGTCCGAATCCACGCTGGCGGGCATGCCGCACTTGGGGCAGTCCCATTCCGTGGGCGGCTCGGCCTCGATGGCGAACTGCAACGTGATCGAGTGGTCGTTGACGCAGAAGTACGACACCGACTGGCGCGGCGCAGCCTCACCGCGCTCGGCCTCGCCCATGGGGCCAGAGCCGATACGGCTGCCCCGGATGGCACCGGCCGCCATCAGTTGCTGACCTTGAGCAGCAGACCCAGCGCGAAGATGCACACCGTCCACACGACGGCCACGCCGACGGTGATGCGGTCGAGGTTGCGCTCGGCGACGGAGGAGCCGCCGACCGAGCTGGACATGCCACCCCCGAACATGTCGGAGAGGCCGCCACCACGGCCCTTGTGCATGAGCACGAGGACGATCATGAGCAGGCTGCTCAGGGCGAGCAACACGGAGAACGCGATGATCACGTTCGCTCCTTCTGGGTCAGGACCCCGCGAGGTCCGGCATGTCGTAGAACCGGGCGATCCCCGCGAACTCCTCCGCCACCATGCTGGCCCCGCCGACGAGCGCTCCGTCGACGTCTTTCTTGGCCATGATGGCGGCCACGTTCGCGGCCTTGACTGATCCGCCGTAAAGGATACGTGTTTGGTCCGCAACCTCGGCACCCCAGGTCTCCGCGAGCCGTCCGCGGATGGCTGAACACACCTCTTGGGCGTCCTCGGGGGTGGCGACCTCGCCGGTGCCGATCGCCCAGACGGGCTCGTACGCGATCACGAGGGCGGCGACCTGCTCGGCGGAGAATCCGGCGAGCGAGCCGTCAACCTGAGCGAGCGTGTACGCGACGTGTTCTCCGGCCTGACGGACCTCGAGGCCCTCGCCCACGCACACGATCGGCGTCATCGAGGCCGCCATCGACTTGGCCGCCTTCTCGTTGACCAACGCATCGGACTCACCGTGATGTTCACGGCGCTCGGAGTGGCCCACCACGACGAACGAGCAGCCGAGCTTGGCCAGCATCGCCGCCGAGATCTCGCCGGTGTAGGCG
>CAYXFT010000294.1:0-3209 GCA_964464335.1 uncultured Aeromicrobium sp. | reverse complement strand
CCCAGTCCGTCGGTGTCCAGCGGGTCATCCCCGTCGGCGGTCCGTCGTTCCTGCCGAAGCACACCTTCGCCTCGCTGCTGACGTTCGGACTCAAATTCCTGCGACGCACCCCGCGGGCGTGAAAGGGCTGTCATGACTGAATTCGACTACGACGTCGTCATCATCGGTTCGGGCTTCGGCGGCAGCGTCTCGGCGCTGCGGCTGACCGAGAAGGGCTACAAGGTCCTCGTGATCGAGGCCGGCCGACGCTTCGCGGACGAGGAGTTCGCGAAGAACTCGTGGCACCTGAAGGAGTACCTGTGGGCGCCGCGGCTGGGCTGCTTCGGCATCCAGCGGATCAACCTGCTGCGCAACTCGCTCGTGCTGGCCGGTGCGGGCGTCGGCGGCGGCTCGCTCGTCTATGCGAACACGCTCTACGAACCGCTGGATCCGTTCTACGAGGACGCGGCCTGGAGTCACATCACCGACTGGAAGAGCGAACTCGCGCCGTTCTACGACCAGGCCAAGCGCATGCTCGGCGTCAACCAGGTCACGCGGATGAGCCCGGCGGACAAGGTCATGCAGGCCACCGCCGACCGGCTCGGCTACGGCGACACGTTCCACTTCGCGCCCGTCGGCGTGCTGTTCGGCGACGAGGAGGGCAAGGATGTCGCCGATCCCTACTTCGGCGGGGTGGGCCCGGCCCGCCGTACCTGCATGAACTGTGGCGAGTGCATGTCCGGCTGCCGCCACAACGCCAAGAACACGCTGGTCAAGAACTACCTCTACCTGGCCGAGCAGGCCGGTGCGGAGGTCCGTCCGATGTCGACGGTCGTCGACGTCGTCCCCGCCGGCGGCGGTTACGACGTGCACGTGCGCGGCACGAAGAAGCGTCGCCAGAAGTCGGTGGTCCGCGCCGAGCAGGTGGTCTTCTCGGCCGCGTCGCTCGGCACGCAGCGGCTGCTGCACCAACTTCGGGACTCCGGCAGCCTGCCGCGGATATCGGACCGGCTCGGCCTGCTGACCCGCACGAACTCCGAGGCGCTCATGGGTGCCGTGGCGATGCACCGCGACGTCGACTACACGCAGGGTGTCGCGATCTCGTCGTCGATCCACCCGAACGACACGACCCACATCGAGCCGGTCCGCTACGGCAAGGGATCGAACGCGATGATGCTCGTGCAGATGGTGCTGTCCACCGACGGCAGCGGCCACGGCAAGCCCAGCCTGCTGACCGTGGGCAAGAACATCGTGAAGATCTTTCCGCGACTGCCGAAGTTGTACGACGCGTTCCACTGGTCCGAGCGCACCGTCATCGCGCTCGTGATGCAGGCGCGCGACAACTCGATCACGACCTACACGAAGCGTCGCGTGTTCGGGGGCCGCAAGATGACCACCAAGCAGGGCACGGGCGAGCCGAACCCGACCTACATCCCCGAGGCGCACCGCGCGGTGACCGAGATGGCCGATCACATGGACGGCGTCGCCGGCGGGATCGTCACCGAGCCGGTCGGCATCCCGATGACGGCGCACTTCCTCGGCGGCTGTGCGATCGGCGACTCGGCCTCGACCGGCGTGATCGACCCGTACCAGCGGCTCTACGGCCATGCGGGTCTGCACGTCGTCGACGGGTCGGCGATCTCGGCCAACCTCGGCGTGAACCCGTCCCTGACGATCACCGCGCAGGCCGAGCGGGCGATGTCGATGTGGCCCAACCGTGGCGAGCGCGACGAACGTCCGGCCCTCGGCTCGGCCTACCGCCGCATCGACCCGATCATGCCCAAGAACCCGGTCGTCCCCGACGACGCCCCGGCCGCCTACCGTCTGCCCATCGTCTCCGTGTCCTGACGGCCGGCCCGGGTGGGCGGTGAGTTACGCACCACCGGCAGTCGGTCGGTGGTGGCTACCTCACCGCCCCCCGCGAAGCGCCGTCAGCCGCGGTCCGGCCGGAAGAGGCCGTTCGGAGTGAGGACGAGGTCGACGGGGTGGTCGTGCGGTTCGTGCGGTACCTCGGGCAACAGTTCGTCGGAGAACACCAGGGCGCACACGAGGCCGGGGTGGTCCGCGAGGGCACGGTCGTAGTAGCCCGCGCCGCGACCCAAGCGGTTGCCCCGGTGGTCGACGGCCAGAGCCGGGACGATCGCGACGTCACATGACTCGAGGGCCTGAGGGCCGAGCCGGACACCGGTTGGCTCGGGCACGCCGAGGTCGCTCGCGGCGACCTCGCCGGGGGAGTGCTCGACCCAGTCCAGGGTGCGGTCGGGGTTGCTGACCGGGACGATCACCGACACCTCTCGTCCCACCAGCCACTCCAGTAGCGGGCCGGTGCCCGGCTCCGAGGGCATCGAGAGGAAAGCCGCGACCCGGCGAGCGGAAGCGAGCGCCGGCACGCTGGAGGCGTGGAGGGCGATGGCCCGCGATGCCTCCTCGCGTTCGAGGGCAGAACGGGCGCGGCGGCGCGTGATCAGCGCCTCCCGGACAGTTTGCTTGCCCCTGACCACGTCCGACGACATGCCGCTAGCCTAGGGCGGGTGTTGGGACTGCGAGCCGCTCAGGCGAAGATGCGCGAGGACGGGCTTCCGCAGCAGGCGATCGACGTCTTCAGCGCGTTCTACCACCAACTCGAGGACGGGGCCTCGGGCCTCATCGCCGAGTCCGACGTGGCGCCGCTGACCGACATCCCCAGCATCGAGGCCCTCGACTACGACGAGGATGCGCTGCGGTGCGCTGCCGCGAAGACGGTCGTCATCAAGCTCAACGGCGGCCTCGGCACGACCATGGGCATGCAGCAGGCCAAGTCATTGCTCGCGATCAAGCACCGACTCAGCTTCCTCGACCTCATCGTCGACCAGGTGTGGCATGTGCGGAGCACCCTGGGGGTCGACCTGCCGCTGCTGTTCATGAACAGCTTCCGGACCCGCGACGACACGCTCGAGGTGCTCTCGCACTATCCCGAGCTCCAGATCGGCGACCTGCCGCTGGACTTCCTGCAACACCGCGAGCCGAAGTTGACCTTCGACTCGCTCGAGCCCGTCGAGTGGCCGGCGAACCCGTCACTCGAGTGGTGCCCGCCCGGCCACGCCGACATCTACACCGCGCTCGACGCGTCGGGCGTGCTCGACCAACTGATCGAGGCCGGCTACCGCTACGCCTCGATCTCCAACGCCGACAACCTCGGCGCCACGCCCGATCCCGCGATGATGGCGTGGTTTGCCGAGACGGGTGCTCCC
>CAYXFT010000293.1:0-3234 GCA_964464335.1 uncultured Aeromicrobium sp. | reverse complement strand
GCCTCGAGGAGGCCATGGCCGAGCTCGAGGCGATCGCCCTTGGGCGACCCGCGCCAGTCGTCGCCCTTGAAGATCGCGTCGAACGTGCGCTCGCGCCACGCGACTCGCTTGTCCTCGCTGCGGTCCACGACGACCTCGTCGACGAAACGCAGTGCCGAGACGATATCGAGTCGTTCGGCCAGCGGGACGACCGGCTCGCGCCCCTTCAGCGCCAGCACGTACTCGTCGCTGGCCACGCCCACGACGAGCGTCTCGCAGTGCTCACGCGCCCGGCGCAGCAGGTTGAGGTGCCCGACGTGGAACATGTCGAAGACGCCGCTGGCGTAGCCGACGCCGACGTCCACGGTGCTCACCAGGCGCCCTTGCGGCTGAAGACGACGCCGATGGTCCGGACCATGATCGACAGGTCCATGCGCAGGTTCCAGTTGTTGACGTACATCAGGTCCAGCCGGATCGACTCGTCCCACGAGAGGTTCGAGCGACCGCTGACCTGCCACAGGCCCGTCATGCCCGGCTTGACGTGCAGCCGGCGCCAGACCCACTGGCTGTACTGCGAGGTCTCGCTCTCGAGCGCGGGACGCGGTCCGACCAGGGCCATGTCGCCGAGCAGCACGTTGAACAACTGGGGCAGCTCGTCCAGCGACGTCTGACGCAGCAGGCGACCGACGCGGGTGACGCGCGGATCCTGGGTCATCTTGAACAGCGGGCCGGCGCCCTCGTCCAGTTCACGCAGTTCCTCGACCTTGGCATCGGCGTCGTTGACCATCGCGCGGAACTTGTAGATGACGAACGGCAAGCCGTCCTTGCCGGTGCGGCGCTGGCGGTAGAGCACCGCGCCGGGCGAGTCGAACTTGATCGCCAGCGCGATGAGAGCCAGCAATGGCGCGCCCAGGATGAGGGCGAACACGGCGAACGACCGGTCGCAGAAGGCCTTGATCGCCTGCGAGACGAGGTGGCTGTTCGGCGGGTCGAGTGCGAGCGCCAGCTGGTCGCCGACCCGCGTCGGGCGGACGAACTCGACGTAGTCGTTCATGTCCGTGAGCACGAGGCATTCGATCTCGGCGCGCTGCAGGCCCCAGACGAGGTGGCGCAGCGACGGATCGCTGAGCGCCCGGTCCGCGGTGATGACGACCCGCGCGCCCCGCACCGTGCGCAGCAGCTTCGGGACGTCGCGCACGACGGAGTTCACGGTGGCGCTGCCGACCGGATCGGTGGAGTCCCACGTGCACCGACCGACCACGACGAGGTCGGGACGGTCGTCCCAGCGAGCTGCGAGCCGGTTGACCGCGTCCGCGGGGCCGACCAGCAGCGTCGGAACGCGGCGCATCACGGTGCGGTGCACGAGCGCCGAGGCGACGATCAGGCCGGCCGTGACGCTCAGGACCGTGGCCGCGTTGCGGACCTCGGCCGAGACCGAGTCGGCGAAGACCAGGACCGCGAGGGCACCAGCGGCGAGCGCGGCGACGAGTCGCTTGGCCGGACGCAACGAGCCTGCCCGTTCGTAGGCGGGCAGTGCGGCGAGGCTGAAGCCGAGCCAGCCGATGACCGCGGCCGCCATCAGCGCGAGCGCTCCGGGGGCCATGCCCACGACGATGCCTGCGAAGACCGTCCCGAACAGGACGGCCATGTGGCCGATCAGACCTTGGCGAACCAGCGCCTCGATCGACGAGCGGCCGGTCGGAATTCCCGTGAACTCACGGTGGACCGAAGGCGATCCGACCACGGAGTCTCGGGCAATCGGCTCGACGAGCCGCAGCGGAAGGACGGAATCCTCACGCCCATCAATCGCTGAAGTCATACACCACTCCCCAATGCGGGCCTGGCCTCCGACGCGGAACCCCTCCGCGCAGACCGTGCGACCCACGTACCGTCTGTGTCTTGCCATGTGAAGGAGCACGCCTGGTCGCCGTCGATACATGGGCTCGAGGAATGGTCCTCAAGCCCCCCGGTGTCCCGTGTCCCTCGATGCTCTCCCCCGCCGGATCCCCCTCCGACGGCCACCGATGTCCACAGCGCCCTTCACTTCCTCGAAGTTAGGCCATCGGTCGGCCCCATGTCCGACTATTCGGCAAATTCGACGATGTAGCGCATGTCACATCTGATAGACAATGGGATTCGTCCGTTCAGATAGCCCACGCCATGGATTCCGTAGGCGGGATGACTGTAACCGAAAGTTTCAGAGGGTCTTGGCACGACATATGAATTGTCGGTCGATCAGGGGACGTCCTCGAACGACCACGTGGTTCCCTCCCGCACCACCCGTGCCGGGGACCCCGCCAGTACCACGTTCGGGGGCACCTTCTGACCCCTCACGAGTGCCCTCAACCCCACGCACACGTGATCGGCGATCTCGACGTGCCCGGTCACGACGGACTCGCGGCACAGCCACACGTGGTGGCCGATCCGGATCGTCGCTCCGAACGGGTTGATCCGCTCGCCGGTGACGGCATCCTCGAGCCGGTGCATGTCATCGGTGGCGACGTAGACGCCTGCCGCCCACAGTTGATCGCCGGCCGCGATGATCCGACCTCCGTTCCGGGCATCGATCACGGGCGACCGCGTCGCGACGACCGGTCCGTGCAGCACGATCGACGAGCCGGGCCCGCAGTACACCTCGCCGGCGGTCAGGACCACCCGCTCGTCGAGGAAGACCGTGGCGCCGTCGCCGCCGAGCAGCAGCGAGGTCAGGTGCTCCATCGGACTGCCGACGACCAGCAGCGCATCGCGAAAGTAGAAGGTGGTGAGCAGATCCAGCACGTGTCCGGGCAGCGAGGCGCCGGGAGCGAGGTACAGCGCGTTGCCCAGGTCGTCCCACCACGACGGGAACGGGCCGGTCGCGCGGCGCCACGCGAGCGCGTCGAGCCGCTCGGACTCCACCCCCGCCTCGATGAGCCGCGCCCGGTGCACCTCGGTCATCGGCTCGTCCGTGCGGGCCAGGCCCTGCCAGTTCGTCACGTGGCACATCCTCCCAGAGCCCCGATGGCGTCCGGACGCACGACACCCCGGCACCAGACGGTGCCGGGGTGTCGTGGAGGAACCGGACTCAGAAGCCCATGCCGCCCATACCGCCCATGTCGCCCATGTCGGGAGCGCCGGCCGGGGCCATCGGCTCCGGCTTGTCGGCCACGACGGCCTCGGTGGTGAGGAAGAGCGCTGCGATCGACGCTGCGTTCTGCAGGGCGGAGCGAGTCACCTTGGCGGCATCGATCACACCGAGCTTCACCAGGTCTTCGT
>CAYXFT010000292.1:0-3266 GCA_964464335.1 uncultured Aeromicrobium sp. | reverse complement strand
GGGGTGCCGGAGTGGCCAATCGGCACCCCTCCAGGGCCGTCACCGGGGCGACGGCACCTCCGATGATTCTCGCATCCGCTACTTCAACGGCGCGAGGCGCTTCGGTTCGGTGCGCGCAGGCTGCTGGACGGCGCGGGCGGATCGCTTGGTGCGGGACGCCATCACGAAGAACCGCGCGACCAGCCCGATCACGAGGCCGAGGATCGCGCTGTAGAGCGTCGACAGCGCGAAGTAGGTCGGATATGCGCGCGGATCGATGAGGGAGACCGACACGATCACGGTGCCGACGACGGCCAGCACGCAGACCCACCAGCCCTCGCGGTAGCGCGACCGCATCGACGTGCCGACGATGAGCGCCGGGAAGCCGATGAGGAACTCGTAGGGCCGCGGCACGCCGCCGATGTTCTGGCGCAGCCACACGATCGTCTCGTCGATGAGGTCCTTCAACGCGGTCGAGCCGTAGGAGCGGACGATGCTGCCGTAGAAGAACAGCCCGACGGCGATCACCGCGACGATCACGAGCAGTTTGAGGTGACCGCGACCGAGTCCGTGCAGACCCGAACCGAGCCGCCACACGATCGAGATCGCCAGGGTCACGGCGACGGCCATGACGGCGAGCCCGAACGGCTGGACGTCCACCTCGGCGTTCCAGGCGGCGACGCCGACGGTCCCGCTCAGGGCGAGGGTGAGCATCACGAAGTACTCGCGCAGCACCTGCGGGATCGACGTCGCGGGGCGGGTGAACATCACGGCGGTGACGGACGCGAGCACCGCGGTGCTGCCCGCGGCGGACGCCAGCAGCGAGTTCATGTCGCTGACGAGTGCCGTGAACGACAGCAGGGCGGTGAGGCTGACCCAGATCCGCATGTGTCCGCCGACGCGGTGGGTCAGGATCAGCGAGAGGACGACGAGCAGGACGGCGGCGGAGGGGCGCCAGAGCCACGCGGGAGCGCCCACGTCGACGATCGCCGTGGCGGCCCCGATGGTGCTGAGGAGCCACAGGACGAACGTGGCGGCCTCGAGACGCAGGGCGAACCGTGCATCCGCGACCCGCGGCTCACGGGTCGGCACCTCGTACGGGGTGGGGACCGACGTGTCGAGGCGTCGTCGGCCCGGCTGCGTCGTGGTCACGTCGTCGAGATCCTCCGGTTGGCGAGCGAGGGGTTCACCTCGCGGGAGCGCCGCACGGTGTCGACCGCCAGGTCGGCGGTGACCACCTCATTCCCCCCGGCGGCCTCATCAACGATAGTTCCCCACGGATCGGCAACCAAGGTGTGACCGCTGTAGCGCGCTCCGCCCTGGTCCGCCGCGGCCACCCACACGGTGTTCTCGATCGCGCGGGCGGCGAGCAGCGTGCGCCAGTGGTCGACCTTGTGCTCGCCGGCGACCCAGGCGGCGGGGACGACGAGCGCCTCGGCTCCCCGGTCGACGAGCATCCGCGCGAACTCGGGGAATCTCAGGTCGTAACACGTCATCAGCCCGACCGTCAGGTCGCCGATCGGCACCACCACGGGCGAGATGTCGCCGGGGCTCAACCGCTCGGACTCGCGATAGCCGAACGAGTCGTACAGATGGACCTTCCGGTACGTCGCGACCAGGTCGCCGTCGGGGCCGATCGCGACGAGCGTGTTGTACGGCAGGCCCTCGGTCCGCTCGAACATCCCGGCCACGATCGTCGAGCCGAGCCGGCGTGCCTGCGTCGCGAGCAGGTCGACGAACGGGCCGTCGAGGGGTTCGGCGATGGCGGCCAGATCGTGATCGGCGGCACCGAAGTCGTGCATCGTCGCCTCGGGCAGTACGACGAGATCCCCGCCGTCGACGGAGGCGAGTCGGGTGGCGACGAGGTCGCGGTTGGCGGCCGAGTCGATCTGCGAGGCCAGCTGTACGAGAGTCACGCGCATGCCTCCAGTGTGGCCGGTCACTACGGTGGACTCCATGCGCGCAGTCGTCGTACGTGAACCCGGTGGCCCCGAGAACCTGCAGATCGGTGAGGTCCCCGATCCCGCCCCCGGCCCCGGAGAGGTGCTCGTCGCGGTCGCCGCGGCCGGCGTCAACCGGGCCGATCTGCTGCAGCGCCGAGGCCACTACCCGCCGCCGCCCGGCACGACGGACATCCTGGGGCTGGAGTGCTCGGGAGTCGTCGAGGCGGTCGGCGAAGGCGTGTCGACCCCGCAGGTCGGCGACGAGGTGTGCGCCCTGCTCACCGGTGGCGGCTACGCCGAGAAGGTGGTCGTCCCAGCCGGTCAGGCCGTGCCCGTCCCGGCGGGGACGCCGTTGGTGGAGGCGGGGGCGATCCCGGAGACCTTCGCGACGGTCTGGTCGAACGTGTTCATGACCGCCGGGCTGCAGCCCAGCGAGACCCTGCTCGTCCACGGTGGCACGAGCGGCATCGGCACCACCGCGATCCAACTGGCGAAGGCGTTCGGGGCCAAGGTCGTCACGACCGTCGGCACCGACGAGAAGGCCGCTTTCGCGCGCGACCTCGGTGCCGACGTGGTCGTCAACCACCGTGAGGAGGACTTCGTCGAGGCGGCCCGCGCGGCCGGCGGCGCCGATGTCATCCTCGACATCATCGGCGCGAAGTACCTGCCACGGAACGTGGCGGCGCTCGCCCGCGGCGGCCGCATCGTCGTGATCGGCATGCAGGGCGGCACCACCGGCGAACTCGACCTCGGCGTCCTGCTCACGAAGGGCGGCACGATCACCGCGACCTCGCTGCGCTTCCGGCCGCCGGCGGAGAAGGCCGCGATCATGGCCGGACTGGTCGACCGGGTGTGGCCGCTCATCGAGACCGACGAGATCCGGCCGATCATCCACGACGTCCTCCCACTCGAGGACGCCGCGGAGGCGCACCGCATTCTCGAGGCCTCGACCCACGTCGGCAAGGTCGTCCTCACGGTCGGGTCCTAGGGTGGAGCGCATGACGGACGAGCGGATCATCGATGAGCAGGGCGACCCCGTCGCCGCCGGTCCGGAGCGCACGCCGCTGACCGACCTGGTCGAACAGCCGGCCAAGGTCATGCGCATCGGCGGGATGATCCGCCAGTTGCTCGACGAGGTGAAGGCGGCCCCGCTCGACGAGGCCAGCCGGTCTCGACTGCGTGACATCCACGTCCAGTCGATCGACGAACTCAAGGACGGGCTGGCGCCCGAACTGGTCGACGAGCTCGAGCGGCTCAGCCTGCCGTTCGACGCCGCGGCGCCGAGCGAGGCGGAGCTGCGGATCGCCCAGGCCCAGCTGGTCGGCTGGCTCGAGGGCCTCTTCC
>CAYXFT010000291.1:0-3281 GCA_964464335.1 uncultured Aeromicrobium sp. | reverse complement strand
CTGCGGGCCGAGGGCGAGAAGCAGGCCGCAGGATCGAGGACTGCTTCTCGCCCTCGGCGGTCAGGATGTTCGCCTGTTTCAGGCCCTCCGCCGACAGGATCGCCGACTGGCGCTCTCCCTCGGCCGTGAGGATGGACGCGCGCTTGTCGCGCTCGGCGCGCATCTGCTTCTCCATCGCGTCGATGATCGTGGGCGGCGGGTCGATGCTCTTGAGCTCGACCCGGCTGACCTTGATCCCCCACCGTCCGGTCGCGGCATCGAGTTCGGCGCCGAGGGTGCGGTTGATCTGGTCGCGCCCGGTGAGCGCGTGCTCGAGGGTCATGCCGCCGATGATGTTGCGCAGCGTGGTCATCGTCAGCTGGTGGATGCCGTCGATGTAGTTGACGATCTCGTACGTCGCCGCGACGGGGTTGTTGACCGTGAAGAGGATGACGGTGTCGATCTCGACCGTCAGGTTGTCCTCCGTGATGACGCCCTGGGGCGGGAAGGAGACCACCTGCTCGCGCTGGTCGACGCGGTACTTGACGCGGTCCAGGAACGGGATGATCAGGTGCGGGCCGGGATCGAGCGTGGTGCGGTACTTGCCGAGGCGTTCGACGATGCCTGCGAAGTTCTGCGGAATGATCTTGAGACTCGCCGCCGCGGTCACCAGCAACAGGATGACCAGCAGCACGAACATGACGGCCAGGGCGGACGCGAACATCAGTTCTCCTTCCGGACGACGCGTGCGGTGGCGCCGTCGATGGCGGCGACGAGGACCTCGTCGCCCGGGTCGTACGTGGCGGCCGGGTCGACCGGACGCGCGGTCCAGAGCACGTCGTCGATCCGAACCCGGCCCGCGTGGCGCGTGACCTGTTCGTCGACGATCGCCGTGTGACCGACCAGACCGTGCGAACCGCTCGGCAGGGTGGGCCCGTCGTGGACCCGCGCCGCGATGCGCGGACGGACCAGCGCGAGCAGGGCCACCGCCACGACGCCGAAGATCGCGAGCTGCAGCTCGACGGGAGCCCCGAGTCCTGCCACCACGGCCGCCGCGAACGCCGCGAGGCCGAACATGAGGAAGATCAGCTCACCGCTGGTCAACTCGATCAGGCAGACGATGACTCCCAACGTGATCCACGTCAGCCAGATGTCGTCTCCGAACCAGTCCATGCGTCACTCCCTCAGTTGGCGCGACGACGGACCGGAGGTCGCCGTGCGGTGTAGCGGCCGTCGTCGTACGTGACCTCGAGTCGTTGCCCGAAGGCGGTCGACAGGTGCTCGGACGTGAGCGTCTCGCGGATCGGTCCGGCCGCCACCACGCGGCCGTGCGACAGCAGCAGCGCGTGGGTGAAGCCGGGGGCGATCTCCTCGAGGTGGTGCGAGACCATCACGAGCGACGGCCCGTACTCGTCGGACGCCAGTCCCCCGACCGTCGCGACCAGATCCTCGCGGGCGCCGACGTCCAGGCCGGCCGCGGGCTCGTCGAGCAGCACGACCTCGGGATCGGTCATCAGGGCCCGGCCGATCAGCACGCGCTTCTTCTCGCCCTCCGACAGCGTGCCGAAGGTGCGGTCGGCGAGCGGGGCGATCCCCAACTCGGCGAGCATCGCGAGGGCACGGGCGTGATCCTGCTCGTCGTAGTCCTCGTGCCAACGACCCAGCACTGCGTACGCCGCCGACAGGATCAGGTTCCGGACCGTCTCGTCGGCGGGCACGCGCTCGGCGATGGTGGCGCTGGTGTGCCCGATGCGGGGGCGCAGTTCGAACACGTCGACGGCCCCGAGACGTTCACCGAGGATCTCGGCAGTTCCGGAGGTGGGATGCATGTTCGCCGAGACGATCTGCAGCAGCGTCGTCTTGCCCGCGCCGTTGGGCCCCACGAGGACCCAGTGCTCCCCCGGTTCGACCCGCCACGACACACCGTCGAGCAGGGACTTGCCCGAGCGCACGACCGTGACGTCGTCCAGGGCGAACACAGCGGTCACACGACCAACCTATCGTCCCGCCCGAGCCCGGGGCCGATACCCTCGACTCGATGAGCACGCCTGTTCCCGGTCACGTACCGACCCTGCACCTCACGGCCCCGACGGTGCTCGTGACCTTCAGTGGTCCCGATCGCTCCGGAGTGTCCACCCGCGTGTTCGGGACGCTCGCCGGTCACGACGTCGAGGTGATCGACGTCGAGCAGTTGGTCGTGCGCGGACGGCTCGTGCTGAGCGTCCTCGTGACCGAGCCGGACGACGCACCCACCTTCGATGCCGCCATGCGCGACGTCGCCGAGGATCTCGGCCTCGAGGTCGAGGTCGTCCGCGGCACCGGGGACAACCGACCGCGTCGGGTGGGCCGTGCCCAGGTCGTCGTGCTGGGTGCGCCGTTGCTGCCGGCGGCCATGGCGGCACTCACCAAGGGCATCAAGGACCTGGGCGGCAACATCGACCGGATCGTGCGGATGGCCCGCTATCCCGTCACGGCCATCCGAATGGAGGTCTCCGGCGCGGAACCGGACTCCCTGCAGGCCGAACTCGCCGCGATCGGCCACGAGCACGGCATCGACGTGGCCGTGCAGGAGCACGGGATCCTGCGTCACGCCCAGCGTCTCGTCGTGATGGACGTGGACTCGACACTGATCCAGGGCGAGGTGATCGAGATGTTGGCCGCCCACGCGGGCTGCGAGGCGGCCGTCGCCGAGGTCACCGAGCGCGCGATGCGCGGCGATCTCGACTTCGCGCAGTCGCTGCACGAGCGGGTCGCCCAGCTGGCCGGCGTCCCGGCGTCCGCGCTGGACGAGGTGTACGAGAACCTCGCGTACACCCCCGGCGCGCGCACCATGATCCGCACGCTCAAGCGGCTGGGCTATCGGTTCGCGCTCGTCAGCGGCGGGTTCACGCAGATCATCGAACGCCTCGCGGCCGAACTGGGCATCGACTACTTCGCGGCGAACGACCTGGAGATCGTGGATGGCGCCCTGACGGGCCGCGTCGTGGGAGACGTGGTCGACCGTGCGGGCAAGGCCGAGGCGCTGCGCCGGTTCGCCGAGGAGGCCGGGATCAACGTGCGGAACACGGTGGCGATCGGCGACGGCGCCAACGACCTCGACATGCTCGCCGCCGCCGGCCTGGGCATCGCGTTCAACGCCAAGCCGCTCGTGCGTGACCAGGCCCGGACGTCGGTGAACGTGCCCTACCTCGACGCGATCGTGTACCTGATGGGGATCACGCGCGAAGAGGTCGAGGCGGCCGACGCCGCCGACCGCTGATCGCTTCCGTGGTCTCGATACGCCGCTCGCTGCGCTCGCGAGC
>CAYXFT010000290.1:0-3293 GCA_964464335.1 uncultured Aeromicrobium sp. | reverse complement strand
AGTACGTGTCCTTCACCAGCAGGGTGAACATCTCCTCGTGCGTGGGGCCGAGCAGCATGTCGTTGCCGCGCCGGTCCTGCAGTCGGAACAGGTTGGGCCCGTACTCGGTCCACCGGTCGGTCTGGTCGTAGGGCTCGCGCGGCAGCAATGCCGGGAAGCGCAACTCCTGGCCGCCGATCGACGCCATCTCCTCGCGCACGATCGCCTCGACCTTCGCCAGCACCCGCAATCCCAGCGGCAACCACGAGTAGATGCCGGGGGCGACGCGACGCACGTAACCGGCGCGGACCAGCAGCCTGTGGCTGGGTACCTCGGCATCGGCGGGATCGTCGCGCAGGGTACGGAGGAACAACTGGCTCATGCGCATGCGACGAGGCTATCGAGTCCTATGTCGCGGGGTCACGCCGGAGCAGATCCGCGCAGATTGAGCGCTGCGCGGATCAGGGGCCACTGGAGCGGCAGCCGCGCCAGGGTGCCGATCTTGAACCAGCCCGGGGACTTCTCGCTGCCGACCGCGTCGAGCGCCATCTGGACGTTCGCCGGGAAGACCGCCGCGAGCAGCGCCGCAGACGCCAGCCCGCCGACGCGTCGGGTCGACGGGTTCAGCACGGCCGCGGCACAGGCCAGTTCGGCGACGCCCGAGGCGAGGACCAGTTCCCGCTTGCGCGGCAGGGCCTTCGGGACGATCGGTTCGAACACCTGCGGACGCACCAGATGGATCACGCCGGAGACGAGGAACGGGACGGCCACGAGGGCGAGATCACGGGAACGAACGGACACGGAAACCTACTTCTCATCGGATGGTCAGAGCAGGATCGAGGCGAACGTCTCGACCTGACGGAACCCCACACGCTCGTAGGCGCGTCGGGCTGCGACGTTGTGGGCGTTGACGTAGAGCGTCACGGCGGGTGCCACGGAACGGCGGACCTGCCGCACGACGGAGGCCAGGGCGGGCGCGGCCACGCCGGTGCCTCTCAGATCGGGATGGACCCAGACGCCCTGCAGTTGGCAGCCGTCATCGGTCGCGGCGCCGACCTCGGTCTTGAACAGCACGGTGTCGTCCTCGATGATCGCCCACGACCATCCCATCGACACCAGTTGGGCGATCCGGGCGCGATACCCGTGCGACGTGCCCACCGTCTCCGGGTGCACGCCGACCTCCTCGGTGAACATGGCCACGCACGCCGGGTAGAGCGTGTCGACCTGATCGATGGTGACGGGTCGGACGCGGGGGTCGAGCGGGACGGACGAGTCGTGCTCGAGCACCATGAACGGCTGGTCGGGGCGCGGCGAGCGGGCCGGTCCCCAGACGCCCTCGACGAGGTCCCACAGCGGCAGGACCGACGCGGCCGGGCCGACGAGCGAGCTGGGACGCTGGCGGTGCGACAGCAACCGCTCGGCGAACGCCTCGATCGCGGCGGGCGTGGCCTGTACGGGCACCACGTTCGCACCGACGTGCAGCAGCGAAACCGGCTCTCCGTCCTCGAAGTAGCCCCACAACTCCGCCCCGAACCAGCGACGATCGAGTCGCGTCGAGTCCACCCGGTGGCGCACGAACATGTCGACGAGCGGCTGGCGGTTCAGGACGGCGTGCACGAGGTCGATGTCGGCGCGGCCCAACGCCCTCACATAGGAGGACGTGGCTGCGGGCGGATCGCAGACCTCGGTCATGCGAGAACTGTACTCACGGCCCGTCGCTCCAGCCGCGCACGGCGACAGACAGGAGGCACCCGGGGAGGGACGAATCTTGAGGCATTTGGGTCGCCAAAGCCACCCACATGCCTCAACTTCGGCCCTCCGGAGGCTGTCCACAGGTGCGAATCGGGGGCTGACCCGGACACAGGGCGAACGCTAGGGTCGGTGCAACTCGGGTTCACATCGTCGGTTCAGGGGGAAACGATGCGGCCACTGGCCTCTGTCATCATCGCGTGCGCAATCGCACTGTCACTGGGTTCGTGCAGCGACGAAAAGCCGCCTCCCGTCCCCCCGACCACCGCCACCACGCCCGCGAATCCCGACGCCACCCCGCCGCCCATGCCCGTCCGGGCGCAGGAGGACTCGCGTCAGGGCGTCACCGACTTCGTGAAGTATTACCTAGATGTCTTCAACTACGCGAACCACTCCGGCGACACGGAGGAGTTAGGGCGCCTTTCGTCGCCCTCGTGCAGCGCCTGCGAGTCC
Organism: uncultured Aeromicrobium sp.; assembly: GCA_964464335.1. Classification (GTDB taxonomy): domain Bacteria; phylum Actinomycetota; class Actinomycetes; order Propionibacteriales; family Nocardioidaceae; genus Aeromicrobium. Next base: position 1,112 of record CAYXFT010000290.1, on the reverse strand, counting down.
TACATCGAGGCAATCGAATCGCTGTACGGGGGCGGCGGCGCGATCGAGGGCGGCGAGCGGACTTTCGACGCCGCAGAAGTTCGCTTCCTCGGCCCAGATGAGGAGAGCCTTGTGACAGCGGACGTCGCAATCTCCGCTGGCACCCTACGAAAGTCGTCGAAGGAGCAACCACGCGCGATCGGAGCGTCGTCCATGCGACTCACCTTCGGGGTCTCGGGTTCGGGCGGCGAACGCCAAGTCACTCGCATCTTCCAAGGCGGAGTCGAATGATCAACGGCGCGATCGGGATTGCGCTGCTGGCCAGCGCGTTCCTCCACCAGGACACCGGCGTTGAGCCTGACCCGTTCTACGGGGACGTCGTGGTGTGGGACGAAAGGGCAGAGGCACCCGAGACCGAGCCGCCACCGCCGTGGTCCGGCACACCCATCTCAGACGCTCCCTCGTACGACCCTGAGCCGTTCTACTGTCGCCCAGAGGCACCCTTTCCCAACGACGACTGCATCCCCGTGCCAGACGACCCGGAACCCAGCGCCGAACCGGAAATCACGCCCGGCGACGTCGAACGTGCCGTCAAACGCGTTGGACTGCCACGCCTGAAAACCCAGATCCAGCCAGCGGGAACCACCTTGGTCAACCTCGACACGATCTTCCACACCACCGCCGACCCGTTCGAGCGCACGGTGCAGGTCCTCGACTCGACGGTCGAACTGCGCGCCACCCCAGCGACGTACACGTGGCATCACGGCGATGGCACGACGCAGACCACCAACGGCCCCGGCCGGCCCTATCCCGCGATGGAGATCACCCACCGGTACGACCAGCCCGGACGCACCCACGCCAGCGTCGACGTCACCTACCGTGTGACGTACCGGATCGACGACGGCGGCTGGGAAGACCTCGACACCACGATCACCGCCACCGGGCCGGCCACCTCGTTGCGCATCCGCGAGGCAAGGCCCGTCCTCACCCGCTGAGCCGTCAGGAGACGGTGACGGAGGCGGAGCCGCCGTCGACGGGCTCCATGGTCTCGGCGATGCGCATGGCCTCGTCGATGAGGGTCTCGACGATCTTGCTCTCCGGGACGGTCTTGACGACCTCACCCTTCACGAAGA
>CAYXFT010000289.1:0-3301 GCA_964464335.1 uncultured Aeromicrobium sp. | reverse complement strand
AAGTCGGCGTACTGGACGACCTCGTCGCGCTGGTAGAAGTGGCCCAGGATCACGAGCCGGTCCCCCAGCGACTCCTTCGCGGCGCGGATCCGGGCGTGCAGTGCGTCGTCAGACATCCGCTGGTACGCCGCCGGCAACTGGCCCGGCCGGGTGACCGGGTCGGGCAGGACGTCGTCCTCGGAGGCGCCCGGGCCGTACCCGGGGAACACGTCGAACTCCCACGGCCCCTTGGCCAGGTCGGCGTCGCACGTGCTGCCGGGCGACGAGACGACGAGATCGTTGATCGAGATGGTCATGGGCGCTCCAGGTGATAGAGGGCGGGCGGCCGGTGGCTCGTGCCGGTGACGTGGCGACCGGTGGCGACCACGCGCGGGTGCGCGAGGGCCTGGCGCCGGAAGTTGGCGGGGTCGAGGCGGACCTGACGGACGGCCTCGTGCACCTCACGCAGTTGGGCGATGGTGAACTCCTCGCCGGTGAACGCGTGGGCGATGTCGGAGTAGGTGATCTTGGCGCGCAGCCGATCCAAGGCGTACGTGACGATGTCGTTGTGGTCGAACGCCAGCGGCGGCACCTCGTCGGCGACGAACCACTCGACGTTCTCGCCGTCGATCGCGCGGGCGTCCTCGTCGGGACGCACGAGCGCCCAGTAGACGATCGAGACGACGCGGTCGGGCGAGCGGTCGAGGCCGCCGAAACTGTAGAGCTGCTCGAGGTGGGACGGCTCGAGTCCTGAGGTGCGCTGCAGCGTTCCCCGCGCGGACCCGACGAGGTCCTGCGCCGGCTCCAACGGCCCGCCCGGCAGCGCCCAGCGGCCGAGGAACGGCTCGCGGATCCGCTTCACGAGCGGCAGCCACAGGGTGTCGCGCCCGGTCTGCGGATGGGGACGCAACGCGAAGATGACCGTCGAGACGGCCAGATCGATCCGTTGCTGCACGACGCCACCTCCTTAGGGTCGCCGCGACCTTAACCTCCTTCTTTTGGTCATGTCAACCCTAAGTCTCACGCGGCGAGGTGATCTCGATACGCCCCGCGCTCGCTTCGCTCGCCGCGGCTACTCGATCACCGACCGACCAGGTGGTCGAGTAGCACGCGAGCGCAGCGAGCGGCGTATCGAGACCACCCCACCCCCGCCGGTCCAGTAGCACGCGAGCGCAGCGAGCGACCTACCGAGACCACCACCCACCCGCCGGTCGAGTAGCACGCGAGCGCAGCGAGCGGCGTATCGAGACCATCGTCACCGGTAGTCGCGGGACCGGTGACCCGGCGGGAGGGCGGGATCGAGCAGGGGCTCGATGACCTCGGCGACGAGGTTGACCGCACCCTGCTGGTGCTCGAGCAGGCCCCGCACGACGACCGCGGCGCTGGAACGCGCGACGGTCCGATGCCGTTGCCACACCGCATCGAAGACGACCACGTTCAGCATCCCGGTCTCGTCCTCGAGGTTCAGGAACGTGACCCCGCCGGCGGTGTACGGCCGCTGCCGGTGCGTAATCAGGCCTGCCACCCTGATCCTGCGGTCCGGTTCGTGCCGCGCCAGAGCCTCGACGTCGAGGATGCCCCGCGCGGTGAGCATCGGGCGGAGGTGCGCGAACGGGTGCTCCGCCGGCGAGATCCGGGTGGACTCGAGGTCGGCCAAGGTCACCTCGACGTCGCTCATCCCCGGCAGCATCGGCGGCGGCGCCACGATCGCCGTGCCCGGCAGGCGGTCCTCGGCGTCGGTGTGGCCGGCGTTCCACAGTGCCTGGCGTCGCGAGAGTCCGAACTCGTCGAAGGCACCCGCCGTCGCCAACTGTTCCTGTTGAGCGCGGGTCAGCGTGCACCGGCGGATGACGTCGACCATGTCGGCGAACGGGCGGTGCTCACGCGCGGCGACGATCCGCTCGGCGTCGGCGGTTCCGATGCCCTGAACGGACGTCAGGCCCAGCCGCACCGCGTGCCGTCCGTCGCGGCGATGCACCGACAGGTCGGCGTCGGGGTCGAACTCCCCCACCGGTGGCTGCTGATGCCCGGCACAGCCCGGCAGGCCGGTCGGACCGGCACCGGCGACGATCTGTTCGAGGTCGGCGTGGACACCCGAGCGGACGATCGACGGCCTGCGCACCTCGACGCCGTGCCGGCGCGTGTCGGCCACGAGCGACTGCGGCGAGTAGAACCCCATCGGCTGGGCGCGCAACAGCCCGGCCAGGAACGCCGCCGGGTGATGCAGTTTGAGCCAACTGCTGGCGTAGACCAGCAGTCCGAAGCTGATCGCATGGCTCTCGGCGAAACCGAAGTTCGCGAACGCCTGGATCCGGCCGTAGAGGTCGTCGGCGCGCTCGCCGGTGATGCCGTGGCCCTTCATTCCCTCGTACAACTGGTCGCGCAGCCGGTCGATCTTCTCGATGCCTCGCTTGGAGCCCATCGCGCGCCGCAACAGGTCGGCCTCGTCGCCCGTGCAACCGCCCAGCGCCATCGCGATCTGCATGAGCTGCTCCTGGAACAACGGCACGCCCAGCGTCCGCGCCAGGATCGGCTCGAGCACCTCGTGGGGATAGGTGATCGGTTCCTCACCGAGTTTGCGCCGGATGTACGGGTGCACCGCGCCACCTTGGATGGGCCCGGGCCGGATCAGCGCGATCTCGATGACCAACTCGTAGAACCGGCGTGGCCGCAACCGCGGCAGGGTGCCGATCTGGGCGCGGCTCTCGACCTGGAACACCCCGATGGAGTCGGCGCGGCACAGCATGTCGTAGACGCCCTGCTCCTCCTTGGGGATCGTGGCGAGCGACCACTGCTCGCCCACCCGGTCGCGGACCAGGTCGAAGGTGTACTGGATCGCACCGAGCATCCCCAACCCGAGCAGGTCGAACTTCACCAGGCCCATGTAGGCACAGTCGTCCTTGTCCCACTGCAGGACGGTGCGGTTCTGCATCCGGGCCCGCTCGATCGGCACGACCTCGCCGACGGGTCGCTCGGTCAGCACCATGCCGCCGGAGTGGATGCCCAGGTGTCGCGGCGCCTTCATCGCCTGCTCGGCCAAGGCCCTGACCGCATCGGGGATCGCATCGTCGGCGGCATCGTCGGTGCGGATCGACGACCACGAGTCGATCTGCTTGCTCCACGCGTCCTGCTGGCCCACGGAGTACCCGAGCGCCTTGGCCATGTCGCGCACCGCGGACTTGGGGCGATAGCTGATGACGTTGCAGACCTGGGCGGCGTTGCGGCGGCCGTATTTGTCGTAGACCCACTGGATGACCTCCTCGCGGCGGTCGGAGTCGAAGTCCACGGCGATGTCGGGCTCCTCGTTGCGGGTCGAGGACAG
>CAYXFT010000288.1:0-3332 GCA_964464335.1 uncultured Aeromicrobium sp. | reverse complement strand
TACGACAAGCTCGGCTGGCACATCAGTGACACCCACCCGCTGACCTTCACCGGTGCGCGGGTCCCCGCCGACCACCTGCTCGGCGCCCGCGGGCGCGGGTTCGCCCAGTTCCTCGCCACCCTCGACGACGGACGTGTCGCGATCTCGGCCCTCGCCCTCGGCCTGATCGAGGCGTGCCTCGAGGCTTGCCTCGCCTACGCCAACGAGCGCCAGACGTTCGGCGGCCCGATCGGCCGCAAGCAGGGGGTGGCGTTCCAGCTGGCCGACCTGAAGGTGATGGCCGACGCGTCACGCATGCTGACCTACCGCGCCGCGGCGATGAAGGACGCGGGCGCTCCGGCCGCGACGTTCAAGCAGGCGGCCTCCGTCGCCAAGCTCTACACCTCGGAGTCCGCGGTGACCGCGACCCGGATCGCGACACAGGTCTTCGGTGGGTACGGCTTCATGGAGGAGTACCCCGTCGCACGGTTCTACCGCGACGCCAAGATCCTCGAGATCGGCGAGGGCACGAGCGAGGTCCAGCGGATGCTCATCGCCCGATCGCTCGGGCTGCCCGTCGAGTAGGGGTCAGAGTGCGGTCATCGCGCGGCACGGCAGCGCGATGTGCCGCGCACCGGAACCGAAGTCGACCTGGGTCGACGTCTCGCCCTCGACGCTGATGACGCGGCCGAGGCCGTAACCGTCGTGGCTCACTCGCTCACCGACCACGTAGACCTCGGGAACGACGGTCGCGGGTGCGGCGAAGGGACTCGAGGCGGGGCGGCGGCGCGGAGATTGGGTCATCGTTCCTCCAGTGAACCACGATTCTCCACATTCGTGAGCATCGGCGGCCGATCAGCCCTGCTCCGCCCGCGTCGGTGGTGTCTGAGAAGGGGGGGGGCCGACTCGTCTCGGGAGGTCCGCGTCGTTCACCGTTTTCGGCCTCCTCGTCCTCACGCTCGTCGTGGCGGTGCTGTCGAATGGCCTGCACCACCTCACGGCAGCACGATCTCGTCGGAGTCCAGCCGACGGGCTCGTAATCGGCCACGGCGTCGCGCAGGTCATCGCGATTGTCGGTGCCGAGCTCGACGATGCGTGGGCTGTCGGTGCACGCCCGGGGATCGTCCTCGGCGACGTCCGTCGCGCCGAACACCCGGATTCCGACCTCCTGACCGTCGGGGAGGCCGTCGATCACGGCGTTGAGCCCCTCCTTGGCCGCCTGGATGCGTGTCGTGCCTTCGCCGGTCTTCTCGGCCATCGAGCCGGAGGAGTCCATCACCAGCATCATCGACGTGCCCGCGCCCTCGGGTGCCGTCGTCGTCTCGGCCACGGCCGGAAGGGCGAAAGCCAGCAGCGCAACGGCTGCCGGTGCTGTCGGCATCTTCCTCAGGCGGAGCCCCCCATGGTCGCCGAGATCAGATCCTCTCAGATCCGTGGCGGTCGGGCACTCCACAGGTCGGGCCAGGCCAGGCCGAGGTCGCGGACGAGTTCGCGGACGACCGGGACGCTGACGCCGACGACGTTGTGGTGATCGCCGTCGATCCGGGTCACGAAGGCACCGCCGAGGCCGTCGATCGTGAAGGCGCCGGCGACCTGCAGCGGTTCACCGCTCGCCACGTAGGCGTCGATCTCGGCGTCGTCGACCAGCGCGAAGTGCACCCGGGTCGCCGCGTGTCGGACGACCTCGTCGTCGCCCAGTCGCAGGCAGTGCCCCGTGTGCAGGACGCCGGCGTTGCCGCGCATCGCTCGCCAGCGTTCGCGGGCCACCTCGGGCTCGTGCGGCTTGCCGAGGATGCGGCCGTCGAACTCCAACACCGAGTCGCAGCCCAGCACGAGTGCGTCGGGGTGGTCGACGGCCACGGCGCGGCACTTCAGCCGGGCCAGCTCGACGACGAGATCGGCGGGCGAGTCCGCCACGACACCGGCCTCGTCGACGCCGGAGACCACGACCTCGGGATCGAGGCCGGCGGTCCGCAAGGTGGCGAGGCGGGCGGGTGAGGCGGAGGCCAGGACGAAGCGCATGGCTCCATCCTCACCCGTGTCAGTCGCAGTGCCGCGAGGTGTACTCGGACTTCTGCTCCACCGCGTCGCTCGCCCAGACGGTCGTCGGGTCGAGTTCGGTGAGTTCGGAGGCCCGGAACGACCCGGTCTGCAATGAGATGTCGTCGTCCGTGGAGTCGACGGCGTCGATCCAGTACTGGGTGTCGTCGGCCGGCGTGAAGTCGCCGCCCTCGAACGTCCAGCCGGCGGCGGCCGTCAGCGGGTGGTCGTGCGTCCCCGCGCCGGCCGGGTTGGTCAGCGTCAGCGTCCCGACCACTCGCGGCTCGGCCTTGTTGCCCGCGTCATCGGCGCGCGACGTGAGGGTCAGCGTGTCGACCTCTCCCTCGTCCGCTGACCCCCGGATTCCGGGGTGTCCTCAGCGGGGACGTTGCAGGTCGAATCGCTCGCCGAGACCGAAGTAGGCGGTCGGTCCGCCGGCCCGTAGGACGGGGTCGGCGGCCGCGGTGTCCCACGCGCCGTCCACGAGGAACTCCGTCGACAGGTGCACGCCGACGACCTCGCCGAGCACGAGCGTCGACGGGGTCGGCTCGCCATCGGCCGACGTCAGGGGAACCGTGCGGATCAGTCGGCATTCCATCGACGCGGGCGCCTCGCCGACGCGCGGCGCTGCGACGACGGTGCCCTGCACGGGGGTCAGACCCGCAGCCTCGAACTCGTCGACGTGCGCCCGGGTCGAGGTGGCGTTCATGGACTCGAGCAGGTTCCGGGTGACGAGGTTCCAGGTGAACTCGCCGGTGGCCTCGACGTTGGCGAGGGAGTCGCGCGAGCCCACGCTGGCGAAGCCGATGATCGGCGGCACGTAGTTGAACGCGTTGAAGAACGAGTACGGCGCGAGGTTGGGCACCCCGTCGACGGACCGCGTGCCGATCCAGCCGATCGGACGCGGCGCGATCAGCGCGTTGAAGGGATCGTGCGCCAGCCCGTGTCCGCGGGCCGGCTCGTAGAAGTGGACGCCCGTCACCAGGCCGAGGCGCGCCACTGGCCGGGGCCGACCCGGTGCGGACCACGATGCTGGCGGACGGGATGACCCCACTCGCTGCGGGGCTTGCGCGCCGGAGCCTCGGCGGCAGCCGCGGCGGCGTTGCGCGCGGCCACGACCGCGACGAGCGCGGCCAGCTCCTCGGGGGACGGGTCGCCCTTGACCACCCGCAGCAACGGGGTGGTGTCGACAGGCTCCACCGCCGGGGTGTCGCTCACAGGGGAATGTTCCCGTGCTTCTTGGGCGGCAGCGACTCGCGCTTGGTGGCCAGCAGGCGCAGGGCCTTGACCACTTCGGCGCGGGTCTGGCTGGG
>CAYXFT010000287.1:0-3344 GCA_964464335.1 uncultured Aeromicrobium sp. | reverse complement strand
TGCGCGACGAGGGACGGTCCGTCCTGTTCGTCGAGCACGACATGGACATGGTGCGTGACATCTCCGACTGGGTCATCGTGATGGCACAGGGTCAGATCGTCGCCGAGGGCACGCCCGAGTCGGTCATGGCCGACCAGCGGGTCATCGACGCCTATCTGGGTGCCCACCACGACACCGACCTGAGCGAGTTGGACACCGAGGCCCTGGCCGAAGCGGTCGAGGCCGAACTCGAGGCCGAGGAGACCGACTCATGAGTGATGCAACCCCCACCCCGAAGACGCCCGAGGCCGAGCGCGAGAAGCATCGGCTCGGTGCCGAGGGCGCCGTCGTCCGTGCGGACAACCTGATCGCCGGCTACCTGCCGGGCGTGAACATCCTCAACGGTGCCGACCTGTACTGCAAGCAGGGTGAACTCGTCGGCATCATCGGGCCGAACGGCGCGGGCAAGTCCACGCTGCTCAAGGCCCTGTTCGGATTGGTGAAGATCCACTCCGGCACGGTCACGCTGGAGGGTGAGGAGATCACCAACCAGCGCGCCGACGTGCTGGTCAGCAAGGGCATCGGGTTCGTTCCCCAGACGAACAACGTGTTCCCGTCGCTGACGATCGAGGAGAACCTCGAGATGGGCTGCTACCAGGACCCGTCGAAGTTCAAGGACCGGTTCGCCTTCGTCACCGACCTGTTCCCCACCCTCGGCCAACGCGCCAAGCAGCGCGCGGGCTCGCTGTCCGGTGGCGAGCGTCAGATGGTGGCGATGGGCCGCGCCCTGATGATGGATCCGGCCGTGCTGCTGCTCGACGAGCCTTCCGCCGGCCTCTCCCCCGTCATGCAGGACGAGGTGTTCGTCCAGACCCGCAAGATCAACCAGGCCGGCGTCTCGGTCATCATGGTCGAGCAGAACGCCCGTCGCTGCCTGCAGATCTGCGACCGCGGCTACGTCCTCGACCAAGGCACCACGGCCTACAGCGGCACCGGCAAGGGGCTGGCCAACGACCCGCGCGTCATCGAGCTGTACCTCGGCACCCTGGGTCAAGAGGCCAGCTGACCTCCCGGCCGGTGGCCCGGCGTGTCGGTTTACCCGGTTCCCCGGGTAAGCCGACAACTCCTCGCGTGAAGCCGACGCGGGTGTAGCCAAATTTGGCGACACCCGCGTCGGCTTTCCTACAGGTCGAAGCGTTGTCCACAGGCGATGCGAGGGCACCGAGCTTGTCAACCGGGTCATCGCGAGGGCTGGTTCCGCAGGCGCCGTCTGCGCTCGACTACCTCCATGTTCGATGTGATTCGTGAACTGGCCTCGCCACGGGGCGGTTACTTCTTCCGAGCCGATGCGCTGTCCGCCGGGTTGGACGATCGCTTCCTGCGCTCAGCCCAACGGGCGAACCTGCTCCTGCGCGTGCGGCATGGCACCTACGTCCCCACTGCCGTCGCCCAAGAACTCTCGACGTCAGAGAAGATCCTCCTGCTGGGCAAATCCGTCCTTGCCCGGGTGGGATCCGGGGCCGTGCTCAGCCACGACACGGCGCTGGCGATTCACACCGGCGCGACCTGGCGCCTCGACCTGAAGAACATCCACATCACCCGACGCGACGGGCGCCAACCGCGGCGCGACGCCGGGGTGGTCAACCATGCTGGAGCGACGACGGAAGCCGACATCGACCGGATCGACGGGGTGCCCGTGATGCGTGCGGGGCGCGCGGCCGTCGAGGTGGCCAGCCGACACACGACCGAAGTCGGCATGGCGCATCTGTCGTTGGCCTTGCGCACGGGACGCATCGGCAGAGACGAACTGGCGCGAGACATGTCGGCCCTGCGGCACTGGCCTGGCATGAGCAAGGTGCGACTGGCCGCCGGGTATGCCGATCCGCGGTGCGAGAACGTCGCAGAGATTCGGAGTCTGTACGTATTCCGGCGCTACGGCGTCCCCCTCCCGGAGCCGCAGGTCGAGATACATGACGACGACGGGTCACTGATAGGACGGGTCGACTTCGACTGGCACACGTTCCGCCACGTGGGTGAGGTCGATGGAGCGGCGAAGTACGCCGACTACGCAAAGCCAGGCGATCCCACGAGCGTCCTGGTCGGAGAGAAGTGGCGCGAGGATGATGTGCGCGACACGATGCGCGGCGTGTCCCGCTGGGGCTGGGTCGATCTCGGGAACGGCAGGGCACTCGCCGCACTAATCATGACCGCGCTGGAACGATCCCGGCGCATCTATGTCCGCCGCGCCTGACCACGGCCGGGTGTAGGGAAACCGACGGAACTCGAGCCAAATTTGCCGACAGTCGCGTCGGCTTGCCTCCAGGTGATGCCGGCTTACCCGGGGAACCGGGTAAACCGACCAACGATCGCCCTGCAAAAAGGGCACGAGGGCCCGGAGCCGAAGCTCCGGACCCTCGTGCTGGTGGTGCTGTGAGCCGGTCGGCTCAGATCTTGCCGGCGATGTACTTCACCGGGGCGTAGGTGCCCTTGGCGTTGTACTCGTAGATGCCGATCGACGCGGCGGTCGGGCTGCCGGTCTTGCCGAGCTCGATCGGGCCGGAGACACCGTCGTAGTCGATGTCGGTCTTCGGATCGTCGGCCAGCAGGTCAGCGCACTCCTTGAAGGTGGTGCACTTCGTACCACCGGTGGTGGTCTCGACGATCTTGGAGGCAACGGCCTCGCCCGAGTCGTCGCCCGCCGCGATGGCCGCGAGAGCCGACACGATGACCGCGTCGAAGGACTCGGCCGCGTAGGAGAAGTCGGTCAGCTTCGGGTCGACCGCGAGCAGGCGATCCTTGAAGTCCGACGTCGCCTCGGCGCCCGGGATGGTGCCCTTGACGCCCTTGAGCTCAGCGGCGAACGACTCCTTGGAGTAGTCGGCGGTGTTGCCGTCGACCATGTACATCGGAACGTCCTGCGGGCCGACACCCTTGCTGACGAGCTGCGGGACGATCTTCTTGGTCTCGTCGAACGCGATCAGCACGACGGCGTCGGGCTTGGCAGCCGCGATCTCGTCGACCTGCGAGTCGAACGACGCGGCCTTCTCGCCGTAGAACGACGTGGCGGCGACGGTCGAGCCGGCAGCCTCGAGGCCCTTCTTGACCTCGGCGGCCAAGGTCTCGCCGTAGGCGTCCTGACGCGCGAGGATGGCAACGTTCTGACGTCCGTCCTCGACCAGCAGGTTCGACATGACGGCACCCTGGAGGATGTCCGACGGGGCCGTGCGGAAGTAGAGGTCGGCCTCGCCGTACTTGCCGCTGTCGAAGTCGGTCGACGTGTTGGCCGGCGAGAACTGCACGACGCCGGCGGACATGATCTTGTCGATGACGGTCATGGAGACGCCCGACGAGGCGGCACCGACGAT
>CAYXFT010000286.1:0-3362 GCA_964464335.1 uncultured Aeromicrobium sp. | reverse complement strand
CGGCCTGCTCCCACGCCGCCTGTAGCTCGGCGTGGCGTGCGATGAGATCCTGACGGAGCAGCACCCGCGCCACCGCGACACGGTGATACGCGGGTTCCTCTGCTTCCGCCAGGATCTCGTCGAGGGTCTTCGTCACGACGCGGCGACCACCGCACGCAACGCAGGGGCCTCGGTGATCGCGAACGTCTCGATGAACCGCTGCTGCGTGTTCGTCGCCGAGTTCTGCATCGCCGGCTCATGCATCTGCGCCGGCCACACCTCCACCGCGTCACCAGCAGTCGGAGCCTGCCCAGACGTGTTGAACCGGTCGAGGATCAAGAACCCGTTCGTGCCGTACACGCACAGGTCGTAGAACTCGTCGTCGTCGTCGTCGCGGAACCCGGTGATCTGCACGTTCGCTCCGTACGAACCGACGACCTGCGCGTCGAAGATCTCCTGGATGGTCGCCGAGTCGACGTTGTTCGTGGTGATGTTCACCGCGACACCGTCCTTCGACACGTACGCTGAGACGTCGGTCGCGGCGTTGATCTCCGCGATGGTCGGGGCTTCCTTGTTGGTGACGGCGGTCGCCCAGTAGACGGTGGTGCGGCCTTCATAGACGAGACGGGCCATGGTCAGTCCTCCTTGTGGGGGGTGGGTTCGCCCCCCGAAGGGGCGTTGGGTTCACCGGCCGGGGGGCGGTCGGCGATGAGGGCAGGCGCCGGGAACGGCTGCGCTGCGGGCTTGGTCCGGCCGGCAGGCCGGTCGCGGGTCCATCCGGACCGCTCCCAGATGCGGACGGTCCGTGCGGGGACGCGTGCGCTGCGAGAGAGTTCGGGATGCCAGATCTCGACGAGATCCATGACGGGGCCTCCTTGCGCGGCGAAGCCCCCGGCAGGGGCGCGAGGGCTTCGGGATGCGGGGCTAGGTCAGGACTGGTAGGTGACGTCGCTCGGGACGAGCGACAGCCGGTACCGATCCGGTGAGAACCACACGGGGGGTTGTGCGTCGTCGTCTCGGACGGCGCCACCCAACATCTCGACCGTCACCAGGTTCACGGCGCGGCCTTCGACGAGCACAGGGCCGGTCAGCAGCGCCTCACGGCAGGCGTCGGCCTGCCACTCGCACTGCGCCGCGGTCGACCCGACTGAGGTGAGTTGGTAGGTCGGATAGGAGAACTCGTCGGGTGCGACGATCGACCCGTCCGTGTAGCCGCCGACGAGGTTGTAGACCGCGACGTACGGCGTGAACGTCGACTGGCCAGGCGTGCCCTGCCAGCCGCCGGCCACAGGCTTCTCACCGTCACCGGCGAGCAGACCGGCGTCTTCCAAACAGGCGACCACCGCGGCGGTCACGATCCGAGCCCGATGAAGGGCCGTCACCAGATCTCTCCGGCCTCGGCGAGTTCGGCGAGCAGTTCGTCGGCGCCCTTCTGCGCCGGGCCCGACAGCCACGGCCGCGGGCCGCCTGTCGTCGGCGAGCCGTACTCCAGGAAGAACGCCTGACGGACATCGGCGCCAATGAACTTCGACACCGGGGTGCCCCGCACGTAGATCGCGCCGGCCAACTCGCCGGTCGACGCCGTCGTGTAGCCGCCCACGATCCCACGGGCCTCGTCAGCAACCCGGTTCGCCACCCGATCGAGTGCCTGGGCGCGGACCTTGTGCGGACGTTCGCGCGCGGCGGTCAACACCCGGTCGAGGTCTGCGATCTGCGACAGGTCAGCGGAGATCCTCATTCCACGACCTCCACTCCGAGCCTGCGATCGAGCAGCCACGAACCGAACGGCGCACGGGTGATCCGGAACCGGAGTTCGCTGGTGATGTGCGGATCGTCCGACGAGGTGATCGTCAGCATGTCGCCGATCTCCACCGCCGGGAGGTCGGCGGGGAACGTCGCGATGTACCGGGTTTCGGTCACCTGTTGCTCGCCGAAGAGCTTCTCGAACTCCTCGGCGGTCGGGGCGCGGAGCCGGCAGCGGCCCGTGTAGATCGTCGTCGGGGTGTTCGGCGTCCAGACACCGGTCTGCTCGTTCAGGGTGCCGCCGGTGGCGGGGCGGGTGATCGTGCACTCGTCCGGCAACGCCTGCTCACTGGTGGAGCGCATCCCTGCGATCTCGTCGGCGGTCAGCACGGCGCCGCCAGGTTCGTCTTCCGCCGCCAGCGCGCAGCCTGGCCTTCGCAGTGATCGACGATCTGTGAGCGGCGGAACTGCTGGCCGTCGGTCGTGAAATCGAACCGGCCGGCCGCCTTGCCCGCCTTGACCGTCCAGCCTTCCGCCGCAGCGCGGTACAGGCCGATCACCGAGTAGGTCGGCGTGTACCCGTCATCGCTCGGAGCGAGCCCGTCGGCGTCGACGGTGAGCGCGTTCGCGTCGAGCAGCAGGTCAACCTCGATCTGGGAGAGGCACGGGTCGTCGTACGGCTGGAGATACGTGTCGAGACGGAGGAGAGCGTCCTGATAGTTCAAGCGACGACCTCCCATGTGTCTGCGAGCCGGGCGAAGCGAAGCGCCTTCGTCGAATCGGCCCGGACGAGCGCCTCCCGCTTCGTGCGGCGATGCCGGTAGCGGACCAGTTCGTCCTCACGCCACGGACCACGACGGCCGGCGGCGACCGCTTCGACACACTCCACGAACCGAGCGAGTTCCGGGGCAGGGTCGAGTTCCCGTGCCCGGGCTGACGCTCGGGCCGACAGTTCGCCGTAGACGGTCGGGTCGTCGAGGAGACGGATCAGCCGCTCGTACTCATCCCACCAGTCGAGCTCGACAAGGAACCCGCCGGCGCCGATCGCCTCACGAGGACCGGGAAGATCGGTCGCCAACACTGGGATACCGGACGCCATCGCCTCGACCGCGGCACGCCCCCACGACTCGTGCTCGGAGGCCATCAACAGGACCCGGGTACGGGCGTAGACGGCGCGCATGTCGCCGGTCTGCGCGACCAGTTCGACGTTGGGGAGATCCCGGATGTCGGGGTCGCCCCAACCGCCGAGCACCCCGAGGAACTCGTGATCGGGGAGCCGTCTCGCCAACTCGTAGAACGTGTCCGAACCCTTCTCGCCGGTCACGTTCACGAGCGTGATCGCGGATGCGCCGGTCCGGTCGATGTGGTAGTCGCGCCAATCGACCGGCGGATGCACGACGAGGTACGGCGACTGGCGGTAGGCAGCCAACTCGTCGGCGGTCGCCTCGCAGTTGTGGACCAGCAGAGCGATCGGTTTCCGTTCGACCGCCGACGCGACGCCAGCCCGACCGTTGTGCGTGGCCGCGACGACCGGCGTCGTGATCCCGTCGAGACGCTTCACCAGTTCGGCGTGCGTCACGATCACATCCGCGGTAACAGCGGCCTTCCTGCACTCTCGGGCGCCCGGGGTGACTGGGATC
>CAYXFT010000285.1:1671-3397 GCA_964464335.1 uncultured Aeromicrobium sp. | reverse complement strand
TTGACGATGCAGACGATTCCGGCTCTCATCATGGCCGCTTGCGTGGCCCTCTCGGCCGGCATCACGTCGACCGTTCTCATGTCCGAGGAGATCCGCGAGGTCCGCCTCAAGTTCGCCCGCGACCGCGTCCGAGACGCCAAGCTCGTGGCCGATCGCGAGCGCGAGCACCTCGAGGTCGACGCGTCGTTCCGGCGTGCCGTCACCGAGCGGCTGCGTGCCAGCGAGGCCGAGATCGCGCGTCTGCGGGCCGATGTGGCCGCCGGCAGCTCGCAGATCGACGAGCTGGAGGAGCGCCTCGCGACCGAGCAGGAACTCGTCGCGATGCTCGGCATGCGACCCGAGATCGACCCGGCGATCGTCTCCCCGTCGCGCACCGATCGGGCCGGCGACCGGTCCGACGAGCGTCGCAGCGCCTGATCTCCTCGACCCTTCGCGTGAATCCGTCGACCCCATGGGCGATAATGGATGACGTGCCCGAACAGCGGGCGTGCGACGAGAGGGGTACAGATGGCCGCCATGAAGCCTCGGACCGGTGACGGACCGATGGAGGTCACCAAGGAGGGACGCTGCATCGTCATGCGCGTTCCGCTCGAGGGCGGCGGACGTCTCGTGGTCGAGTTGAACAACGACGAGGCCTCCACGCTCGG
Source organism: uncultured Aeromicrobium sp. (assembly GCA_964464335.1). GTDB lineage: Bacteria > Actinomycetota > Actinomycetes > Propionibacteriales > Nocardioidaceae > Aeromicrobium. The sequence goes on along the minus strand of CAYXFT010000285.1, from coordinate 2,750 downwards.
CGACGCGCTCAAGGCTGTCTGAGCAGGCGATCGATGTACGGTCTCACGGTGCGCTGGTCCCTGACCGGCGCACCGTCCGACACGTTGGAGCGACTGCGGGACTACGTCGAGACGGAGTCGCACTCCAAGTTCGCCGGTCAGCCGGGCTTGCGCTTCAAGACCTGGCGCGCCCGCGAAGGTGAGTGGTTCGAGGGAACCTACGTCTTCGTCAGCGACGAGGCCCGCGAGCAGTTCCAGCGCGACTTCACCGCACGCGCCGCCGACGTTCCCGGCACGGCGATCATCGGGTCGATGCCCGAGATCGAACCGTACGAGGTCGTCGCGGTCGTGCGTGGTCCAGCCGGTTTCCGGTCGGCTGCTCGCTTCGAGAGCTGAGCCGGTCGATCACCGTGGGCCCGCCGCTTGGTTGACGGGTCGTCCTGCTCGCCGGGTTTCGAGGCCCCGGGCGCTGAGCGCCCTCATGGTCTCGGATCAGAACGGCTTCTGAACCACCAGCAAGCCGTCACCGAGCGGCAGGAGCATCGCCGAGAGGTCCTCGTCGGCGCCCACGTGCTCGACCAGTTCGCGGATCGCGAGGGTCTCGGCGTCGCGCTGGGAGGGATCGGCGACGCGATCGTGCCACAGCGCGTTGTCGAACACGACGAAGCCGCCCGGGCGGGTCAGTCGCAACGCCTCGTCCAGGTACTCGCCGTACTCGACCTTGTCGCCGTCGCAGAACACCACGTCGTAGCCGCCGTCGTTGAGCCGGGGCAGCACCTCCAGGGCCGAGCCCGTGATCAGCCGGAACCGGGTCGGTGCGATGCCGGCGGCGAGGAACACCTCACGCGCCATGCGCTGGTTCTCGGCCTCGAGGTCGACCGACGTCAGCACGCCGTCCGGCAGCATCCCGCGCAACAGCGCCAGACCCGAGACGCCGGTGCCCGTGCCGATCTCGGCGACGTTCTTCGCGCCGGCGGCTCCCGCCAGGAATCCCAGCGCGGCCCGGGCTCCGGGCAGGACGGGAGTGACGCCCACGATCTCGGCGTTCGCCCGCGCGGCGCGCAGGTGGTCGTCCTCGGGCTGGTACTGCTCGGCGTAGG
>CAYXFT010000285.1:0-1661 GCA_964464335.1 uncultured Aeromicrobium sp. | reverse complement strand
GGGTCCAGAGGCCCGGGTGCGTTCGGTGGGGCTGGCTTCGGTGGTCATGCAGGGTGCCTCGCATTCGTTCGGCAGGTCACCTCCAGCCTATCGACGCCGGGCCTCTGGACCCGCACGAGAGGCCGGGTGTCGCAGGACGGATCGCCACTTCGGCAACCGTCAGGCGGCTCTTCGGGTTCTCTCAGGTTGGACGGCGACGATGGGGCACATGCCGGTCCCGATGCCGACCCCTCAGGCGCAGGCCCAGATCTATGCCCAGCACGCGGCGCAGGTCCACCGTCTCGCGCTTCGACTCACGGGTGACCGCCATGACGCCGAAGACCTCGCGCAGGACGTGTTCGAACGCGTCCTCGGTTCCCTCGACCAGTACGAGGCGGGGAACTTCGGCGGTTGGATCCACCGGATCACGACGAACCTGTTCCTCGATCGTGCGCGGCGGGCCGGGCGACAGCCCACCCACTCCCTCTCCGCCGCGCACGAGGAACGGCTCGTCGACGGCCGGTCCCTTCCCTCGGACCTCGTCCACGACGCAGGATTCGATCCCGACATCGAGGCCGCCCTGGCGACCCTGTCCAGTGAGTACCGGGTCGCCGTGGTGCTCTCGGACGTCGAGCAGTTGAGCGCCGACGAGATCGGCGCGATCCTCGGCGTCAAGGTCTCGACGGTGCGGACGCGCATCCACCGCGGTCGCAAGCAGATGCGCCGCGCACTGCCCCACCGCGAGCCGCAGGCCGGCCGCTCCCGCGTGCTCGGCAGCCTCGGCGCCTGACTGCCAGCGGTTCAGGTGGCCTCGCGGTCGAACGGGGGCACCTCGTTGGGGCGCAGGATGCGTGCCGAGGGGACGGGCGGGGGAGTCGGGTCGGCCCACATCGCATCGCGCACCGCGGCCCGGGGATCGAGGTCGCGCAGGTCGAGATCCTTGAAGTCGTCGCCCAGCTCTCGGGTCAGTTCGGTCTTCGCGTTGTCGGCCAGCTGTCGGACGGTCTTGACCAGCCGCGCAGCCTCACGGGCCATCGACGGCAGCTTCTCCGGACCGAACACGAGCAGGCCGAGGACGAGGATGACCCCCAACTCGGGCAGCCCGATGCCGAACACGAGGGAAGTCTAGAGGCGACCGGCGGGCGACAGGCCCAACTGCATCCCCGCCAGCCCACGGGAACGGCCGCTCAACTGGTCGGCGACCTGCTGCAGGACCTTGGCCGACTCGGCGTCGGGCGCGACCAGCGTGATCGGCGAACCGGAGTCGCCGCCCTCGCGCACCTGCTCCTCCAGCGGCACCTGGCCGAGCACGTTCACCTCGTAACCGAGCCGTGCGCTCAGCCCGCGGGCGACCGCGTCGGCGCCGCCGGAGCCGAACACCTCCATCCGGTCGCCGTTCGGCAACTGCAGCCACGACATGTTCTCGATGACGCCCACGACGCGCTGGTGCATCATCGACGCCATCGTGCCGGCGCGCTCGGCCACCTGGGCGGCGGCCTGCTGCGGCGTGGTGACCACGACGAACTCGGCGTTGGGCAGGTGTTGGCCCAGGCTGATCGCCATGTCTCCGGTGCCCGGCGGCAGGTCGAGGAAGAGCGCGTCGAGGTCGCCCCAGTAGACGTCGGCGAGCATCTGCACGAGCGCGCGGTCGAGCATCGGGCCGCGCCACGCGACGACCTGGT
>CAYXFT010000284.1:0-3398 GCA_964464335.1 uncultured Aeromicrobium sp. | reverse complement strand
AGGTCTGGGACTCGCCGAACTCGGCCGGCATCATCATCGACGCCATCCGCGCGGCGAAGATCGCCAAGGACCGCGGCGTGTCCGGCGCCCTGTTGTCGGCGTCGTCCTACCTGATGAAGTCCCCGCCGGAGCAGCGCGAGGACAACGAGGGACGCGCCCGCCTCGAGGCCTTCATCGAGGGCACCGAGGAGCGCTGAGCCAGCGCGAGAAGTGTGGCGAAACCCACCCTTTCCGGCCCGCAACGGCCGCGATCGGGTGGGTTTTGCTACAAATCGATCAGTGCGCAGCCGCCGGCGTCCCGCCGCGCAGCCTGCGGATGCCGTTGACGACGAGCACCACGATCGTGCCGACCACCAGGCCGAGCACGGCGGACGCCAGCGTGTTGGCCACCCAGGCGAAGGCGTCGTCGGCAAACGGCATGACGTGCTCGATCCAGTGCTCGAGGTCGTGCACCCGGCCGTAGAGCCAGTGCCATCCGAGGTCGTCGGTGCCGGCGAGCAGGATGTGGCCGCCGACCCACAGCATCGCGGCGATCCCGATCACCGACAGCGTGGCCATCACCTTGGGCATCGCCTTGACCAGCAGCATGCCGGACTTCCGTGAGAACGCGGACGTCCGGCCTGCCAGCTTCAACCCGAAGTCGTCCATCCGCACGATCAGGCCGACGACGCCGTAGACCAGCACCGTGATCAGCACCGCGACGATCGCCAGGATCACCGCACGCGAGAGCAGCGGCTCCTCGGCCACCTCGTTGAGCGCGATCACCATGATCTCGGCCGAGAGGATGAAGTCGGTGCGGGTCGCACTCGAGACGATCTGCTGCTCGGCCTCGGGTCCCTGCGCCGACGCAGGCTCGCTCGACGCCTCGTGGGCCGGATGGATCGCGTGCCAGAGCTTCTCGACGCCCTCGAAACACAGGTAGGTGCCGCCCAGCATCAGCAACGGCGTCAGCAGCATCGGCAGGAACTGGCTGAGCAGCAGCAGCGCCGGCAGGATGAACACCAACTTGTTGCGGATCGATCCCTTCGCGATGCGGCCGATGATCGACAGTTCGCGGTTCGGCTCCAGACCGTCGACGTAGCGCGGCGTCACCGCGGCGTCGTCGACGATCACTCCGGCGGCCTTCGCGCTGGCCCGGCCGGCGGCTGCGGCGACGTCGTCGACGGATGCGGCAGCCAACCGCGCGAGCGCGGCGACGTCGTCCAGGAGCGCGAAGAGTCCACCAGCCATGCGCTCACCCTACGATCCCGCCCCGTACCCGCCCGGCCGATAGGGTGCTGCCATGGCCATCGGGTTCGGGATCGACATCGGCGGAACGGGTACGAAGGGGGCACCCGTCGACCTGGTCGACGGCACCCTCGTCGCGGATCGGTTCCGGATTCCCACGCCGAAGCCCGCGACCCCCGAGGCCGTGGCCGAGGTCGCGGCTCGCATCGTCGATCGCTTCCCCGAGGCCGCCGAGGCCGCCCAGATCGGCGTGGCCATCCCCGCCGTCGTCCAGCACGGTGTCGCCCGGTCGGCGGCCAACATCGACCCGACGTGGATCGACACCGACGTCGACGCGTTGTTCACGCAGGTCCTCGGCCGTCCCGTGCACGTGGTGAACGATGCCGATGCGGCGGGTGTCGCCGAGAACGACCACGGAGCGGCACGCGACGTCAACGGCGTCGTCTGCGTCGTCACGCTGGGGACGGGGATCGGCACGGCGCTCATCGCCGACGGCACCCTGGTGCCCAACACCGAGTTCGGCCATCTCGAGGTCGCCGGCCATCCCAACGCCGAGAAGTGGTGCGCCGCCAGTGCCTACGAGCGCGAGGACCTGTCGTGGACCCAGTGGGCCGAGCGCCTGCAGGTCTACTTCGCGCACCTGGAGAAGATCCTGTCGCCTGACCTGTTCGTCGTCGGTGGCGGCGTGAGCAAGAACGCGGACGACTTCCTGCCGTTGCTGGACCTGCGTACCCCGATCGTGCCGGCGACCCACCGCAACAACGCAGGCATCATCGGCGCGGCCACGCTCGGCGCCCGCGGCTGACCCGCGCAGGTTTCCCACGAGAGCATGTGAAACCTGCTTCGCGCGCACGAAGTTACATAGGCGGGAAGCGGGCTTTGAGCGGTCTCGTGGGAAACCTGCATCCCACGAGCGCCCTCAAGCCTTCAGCAGGGACCGCAGCGACATCTCCATGATGAGGCGGCATCGCTCGGACGTGTAGTGGTGGTCGTCGGCCAGCAGTGACCACGCATTCCAGCTCGACACCGCGGTCATCGCGTCGACCAGCAGATCGGGCTCGGCGTGAGAGTCCAGTTCGGGTGCGAAGACCCGTTCGAGATCCTCGCGCACCCGCCCGATGTGTCGGTCGCGGCTGTCGCGCAACGCGGCCGAGAACGGCTCGGACAGCAGGGCCGCCCGCGCTGCCGGCGAGATGTTGACCAGACGTCGTTCGCGCTCGGCGCAGAATTGCGCGATCCGCTCGTCCAGTGAGGCGTCGAGGTCGATCTCGACGCGCAATTCGTCGTCCAGCCCGAACCAGTGCTCGACCGTGCTCTGCAGCAGGCTCTCCATGTCCTTGAAGTTCGACCACAGGGTGCGCCGCGAGACACCGGCGCGATCGGCGACCTGAGCGGCGGTGGGTCGCAGAACTCCCTCGCGTAGCAGTTCGGTGTGGGCCGCGACGACCAGCGCGCGGGTGCGTTCACTGCGCTGCATGCGGCCGTCGGTCTGCCGGTACTCCATCGTGCTCACCGCTCCATCGTCCTCCGCCTCGGGCAATCCCGGGTCGAAACTATCTACACACTATGTGAAGATAGGTGGTGACTTGGCTCACACGCTGTGTGAGGATGTGCTCACGTTTTCGATCGAGTAGTCGATCGCCGAGGAGGAAAACGGTTTGCTGACGGTCAAGAACCTGGAAGTCGTCTACAACGACGTCATCCTGGTCCTTCGTGGCGTGAGCCTGACGGTGCCGAAAGGCAGCATCGTCGCGCTCCTCGGCGCCAACGGAGCCGGGAAGACCACGTTGCTCAGGGCCCTGTCGGGTCTGCTGGACATCCACGACGGAGAGATCACCAAGGGCGAGGTCCGGTTGAAGGACACCCCGATCACCACGTGGGACGCACCGCGGATCGTGTCGGCCGGCCTCGGGCAGGTGCTGGAGGGACGGCGCGTGTTCGCCGAGTTCACGGTCGAGGAGAACCTGCGCGTCGGCGGCCACACCCGCAAGGGCGGGCTCGCCGAGGGGATCGAGGAGGTCTACGAACTCTTCCCCGTGCTCAAGGAGCGGCGCCGCAACACCGCGGGCTACCTGTCCGGCGGCGAGCAGCAGATGCTGGCGATGGGCCGCGCGCTGGCCGCCCAACCCGAGATCATCCTGCTCGACGAGCCGAGCCTGGGTCTCGCGCCG
>CAYXFT010000283.1:2060-3403 GCA_964464335.1 uncultured Aeromicrobium sp. | reverse complement strand
GCGCCGTTGCGGCCGAAGGGGTTCGACAGGATCGGCGCGCCGGTGCGCACCGTCGAGAGGGGAAGGGTGCCGATGCCGGCGGTCTGGCCGGGTGCGACGCCGACGTAGGCGACGCCGAGGTCGCGGTCGGCGAGCATCTGCGTGATGACGCCACCGAAGGAGTGGCCCATGATGATCGACTTGGTCGGCAGGGCGCGGATGATGCCCTCGTAGTGGTCGACGATCTGCTTGAGGCCGATGCCCTTGAGCGACTCGGGGTGGGCGCGCCCAGGTGTCCCAGCTCTTGGGCGTCATCCAGAGTCCGTGGACCAGGATGATCGGGGTGGCGGTGTCGGCGTCGCTGCACTCGGTGCGGTCGAGTCCCTCACCGACGACCCCGACGAGCGGCTCGAGATCGTGCTGACCGCACTCGGCGAGGACGTCGCGCAGCACCACACCCGTGGGTGGCCCGTTCATCAACGCCGCCGCCGAGTACCCCGACCCCGACAGTGCCGTCCGGCAGCGGATCGCCGAGCACCGCGAGTGGTTCCGGTCCCAGCTCGAGCAAGCCCTGACGGCGGCGGCTGGTCGCGGCCGGCTGACTCAGCCGCCGATCGCGCTCATGGGGCGGTCGGGCTGGATGAAGGTGGGGGAGTCGATCCCGTGGCCCGCGCGCTTGGCCACGATCGAACCGGTGACGACCCGGGCGAGGTCGGCGTCGCTGCCGCCGCCGCGCAGCACGGGCACGAGGTCGGACTCCTCGCGCGCGAACAGGCAGTTGCGGACGTGTCCGTCGGCGGTGACGCGGATGCGGTCGCAGGCGGCGCAGAACGGTGCGGTGACCGAGGCGATCACGCCGACCGTGTGAGGTCCGCCGTCGAGGGTCCACACATCGGCGGGCGCCGAACCGCGGTCCCCGGCCTGAGTCAGGATGTACTTCTCACGCAGTCGTTCGAGGATCTCCTCGCCCGGCACCATCTGCCCGCGATCCCACGTGTGGCCCGCGTCCAGGGGCATCTGCTCGATGAACCGCAACTGCGCGCCGATGCCGATCGCGTACTCGACGAGGTCGATGATCTCGTCGTCGTTCACGCCCCGCATCGCGACGGCGTTGAGCTTGAGCGGGCTGAAGCCGGTGGCGCGCGCCGCCTCGATCCCGGCGAGCACGTCGTCGAGCCGGTCGCGGCGGGTCAACTCGGCGAACTTGGTCCGGTCGAGGGTGTCGATCGAGACGTTGAGTCGTTCCAGTCCCGCCTCCCGCAGGGGCTCGGCCAGTTCGGCCAGGCGCAGGCCGTTCGTGGTCATCGACACCTCGGGGCCCAGGGCAGTCAGTCGCCGCACGACCTCGACGACGTCCTTGCGCA
>CAYXFT010000283.1:0-2050 GCA_964464335.1 uncultured Aeromicrobium sp. | reverse complement strand
CGGGACGCCCTCGGCGGGCATGCAGTAGGTGCAGCGCAGCGAGCACTTCTCGGTCAGGGAGATCCGCAGGTCGCGGTGGACCCGTCCGAAGCCGTCGACGAGGGTCATGCGAGTCCCACCCAGCCCGAGGTTCCGTCGGCGCCGGTCTGACGCTTCCAGATCGGCACCTCGGTCTTGATGAGTTCGATGAGCGAGCGGGTCGCGTCGAGGGCTTCCGCGCGGTGGGCGGCGGCGCTCGCGACGACCACCGCCGTGTCGCCGACGCCGAGCGAGCCGTGCCGGTGGGACACCGCGATCACCGCGCCGGTCGACTGGGCCACGCGCGCGGCGAGCGCATGCAGGATGCCCTCGGCGTCGGGGTGGGCTTCGTACTCCAGGCGCACGACGGCGCCGGCCAGCTGCGGATCGTGGTCGCGCACCGTGCCGACGAACACGTCGACCGCGCCGTGCTCGGGTCCGGCCGCGGCCTGGAGGTGGGTGGAGACATCGAGCGGCTCGTCCACGACGCGCGCGAACGCGACACGTCCGGTGGCCGTCTCGATCCCCATGTCCCCACCCTACGGTTCCGGCCATCGACCGACGTCTTGAAGGATGAGGCATTCGGCCCCGCTGGGGACCCCCAATGCAGAATCCTTCGTGTCGCGAGCCGACTGGTCGGGATGACTGGATTCGAACCAGCGGCCCCCTGCTCCCAAAGCAGGTGCGCTACCAAACTGCGCCACATCCCGTGACGCTCCAGCATACGAGTACCGACTACGGCCCCCAGTCGAGGTCGGCGTAGATGGCCGCGTGGTCGGAGGCCTCGTCCCGTTCCTGGGTCAGCGTCTCGTACATCTCCCACGGGTCGCGGGCGCGCGGGCCGTGCCAGACGCCCTTGCGCCAGATGCCGCCGCCGACGGCGCGGTCGAACAGGGCGGGGGAGAGCAGGACGTAGTCGATCTTGGCTGACTCGTTGCCGCCCTGGTGGGTGCCGCGGCGTGGGCCCCACTCGAAATCGGGATGCTCGCTGATGTCGCGCAGGTCCGTCGACAGCAAGGGGGCCAGCGAGCCGCCCGACGGGCTGTCGTTGAGGTCGCCGACCACGGCGACGTCGGTGAAGCCGTCGGCGACCAGATTCGCGTAGATCTCCGCCACCCGTCGCGCCTGGCGCTCGCGGCGCTTCGCGCCCTGCGGGTCGCCGGGCGTGCTGTAGCCCTTGGACTTGAAGTGGTTCACCATCACGACCAGCTCGACCGGCCCCGGCGAGGTCAGGTGGTACTCGGCGCAGTCGCGCGAGAAGACGGTGTTGCCGTCCTCGGCGTCGAACACGTGCGTGACCAGCGAGATCACCTCGTGGGGTGGCCTGGTCAGCAGGCCGACGTCGATGCCGCGGGTGTCATTGCCGTCGAACAGCATCACCTGCGGGTACGGCGTCACCCCGACGGACGTCAGCAGGGATTCGGCGAACCCGGCGAGCACGGGTCGCGACTCGGCCTCGACGACGCCGAGGACGTCGGCGTGCACGTCGCGCACCACCATGGCGGTGTGCCGGCTGGACAGGGCGGTCACCGACTCGGTGACCAGCTCGACCCAGCCGACCCAGTCGGCCCGACCGGACGCGACGACGGTCGTCGTGCCGTCCTGGTGCCGGGTCAGCAACCTCCCCCGCAGCTTGCGCAGCACGGCGAACCGGGCCGAGTCGGACCGCACGAGGCCCAGTACCGCGAGCTGCTCGAGGATCTCGGCCTTCGTGGCGTCGTCGTAGGCGTCGAGGGCGAACAGTTCGGTCACGCGGGCCTGGGCGGCGAGGATCGGGCGCCCGGCCTGCCAGTCGGCCGGGTCCATCGCCTTGGGCCGGTCGAACATGTTCTCCACGTTGAACGCGCCGATGCGGGTGACGGCACCCATGTCCTCAGGGTCGCACCTCCAGCCGCGCGCGCCAAGGCCTGCTGGCAGGGCGATTGGCCTGCCAGCACGGGCGACCCGTAGAATGAACGCTGGCCTGTGTGAGGACGTCCGCCGGCCGTATCCGATTCGTCGACGCAGGAGTCATCACGTGAAGAGCAGCACC
>CAYXFT010000282.1:1235-3404 GCA_964464335.1 uncultured Aeromicrobium sp. | reverse complement strand
TCCGGCACCCCGCAGGCGAACTCGATGTTCTCGAGGCCGCGCGCGATCTCGCCGGCGGCGTCGGCGAGCACTTTGCCGTGCTCGGACGTGATGATCGCGGCGAGCTCGGGGGCGCGGGCGTTCAGCAGTTCACGGAACGCGAACAGCACCTTCACGCGCTTGGCCAGCGACGTGTCGCGCCAACCGGGGAACGCCGCCTTGGCCGCGGCGACCGCGGCGTCGACGTCCTCGGCCGCGGCGAACGCGACCTTCGTGGTGACCTCGCCGGTAGCGGGGTTCGTGACGTCGCCGAAGCGACCGCTGGTGCCGTCGCTCGGGGCGCCGTTGATCCAGTGGGAGACAGTTGTGGTCATGCGGGGTTCCTCTCGGAGGGGTGGGACGGTGTGTCAGTCGGTGGGGGTGATGAGGGGCCGCTGGGCGGCCTTGTGCTCGACGTACTCCTTGCGGGCGAGCTGTGTCGACTCGAGCGTGGAGATCTCGCTGACGGGCACGTCCCACCACGACTCGGAGGAGGGCGCGAACGACAACGGGTCGGTCTCGACGTGGATCACGGTGCTGGTCGGCGAGGCCTTCGCCGCGTCGACCGCCTCGGCGAACTGCTCGACCGTCGTGGTGCGCACGACGAACATGCCGAGGCTCTCGGCGTTGGCGGCCAGGTCGACGGGCAGCTTGTCCCCGTCGAGCCGGCCGGACGCCGAACGGCTGCGGTACCTCGTGCCGAACCGCTGCGATCCGAGCGACTCCGACAGGGCGCCGATCGACGCGAAGCCGTGGTTCTGGACGAGGACCACGATGATCTTGACGTCCTCCTGGACCGCGGTCACCAGCTCGGTCGCCATCATCAGGTAGGAACCGTCGCCGACCATGACGAACACGTCCCGGTCGGGTTCGGCCAGGGCGACGCCGATGCCGCCGGCCACCTCGTAGCCCATGCAGGAGTAGCCGTACTCGACGTGATAGCCCTTGGCGTCGCGGGTACGCCACAGCTTGTGCAGGTCGCCGGGCATCGAGCCGGCGGCGCACAGGACCACGTCGCGCGGGTCGGACAGCTCGTTGACCAGACCGATGACCTCGCTCTGCGTCGGCAGCCCGTTCGCGCCCGCGTTGGGGGTGGCGGGGCGGTAGGCGGCCTCGACGGTCGCGTCCCAGGCGGCATTGAGTTCGGCGATCCGCGCCGTGTACGCGTCGTCGACCCGGTGGCCGTCGAGGGCGGCCGTGAGGGCGTCGAGGGTGTCGCGGGCGTCGGCCTGGACCGCCAGCCCGGAGTGCTTCGTGGTGTCGAGCCCGGCCACGTTGACGTTCACGAATCGGACGCCCGGGTCGCCGAAGGCGGTACGGCTGGCGGTCGTGAAGTCCTCCCAGCGGGTGCCGACGCCGATCACGAGGTCGGCGTCGCGGGCGATCGCGGTCGAGGCCGTCGTGCCGGTGGACCCCATCGCGCCGAGGCAGCTCGGGTGGTCGAACGGCAGCGTGCCCTTCCCAGCCTGCGTCTGGGCGACCGGGATGCCGGTGGCGTCGCACAGGGCCGCGAGGGCCGCCGTGGCGCCGGAGTAGTGGACGCCGCCGCCGGCGACGATGAGCGGTCGCTCGGCGGAGCGGACGAGTTCGGCGACCCGCGCCACGAGGACGGCCTCGGGCTGGATCCGGCCGATCCGCCACGTGCGCTCGGCGAACAGCTCGACGGGCCAGTCGTGGGCCTGCGCCTGGACGTCCTGCGGCAGGCACAAGGTCACCGCGCCGGTCTCGGCCGGATCGGTCAGCACGCGCATCGCGGCGAGCAGCGCCGACGGCAGCTGCTCGGGTCGCCAGATGCGGTCGAAGTACTTCGAGACCGGACGGAACGTGTCGTTGACGGTGACGTCGCCGCTGTGCGGCATCTCGAGTTCCTGCAACAGGGGTGCGGCGGCGCGGTCGGCGAACGTGTCGCCGGGCAGCAACAGCACGGGCAACCGGTTGATCGTGGCGAGCGCGGCACCGGTGACCATGTTGGTGGCACCCGGTCCGACGCTGGACGAGACCGCCCACATCTGCGTGCGGTCCTTGGCCTTCGCGTACGCCACGGCGCTGTGCACCATGGCCTGCTCGTTGCGGCCCAGGACGTAGGGCAGCAGGTCGGGCTCCTCCAGCTCGGCCTGCAACGTCGCCGGCGTCGGCCAGGCGCTGCTGCAG
>CAYXFT010000282.1:0-1225 GCA_964464335.1 uncultured Aeromicrobium sp. | reverse complement strand
AGCAGCGCCTGGCCGATGCCGGCGACGTTGCCGTGGCCGAAGATGCCGAAGCAGCCGGCGAACATCTTCTGCCGGACGCCGTCGCGCTCGGTGAACTGGTTCCCGAGGAACCTCACCAGTGCTTGGGAGACGGTCAGCCGGATGGTCTGCGTCGTGTCGGTGGTCGCCATGTCACTGCCCTTCGTTCAGGCTGGTCGTCAGTCGGGGATCGATCGGCTGGTCCGCCCAGGTCTCGCGCACCCAGGCCTGGTCGGGGTGATCCGAGATGAGCCACGCCCGCTCGGGCCCCGGGCCGGCCATGACGTTGAGGTAGTAGAGGTCGAACCCGGGCGCGGCCATGCACGGACCGTGCCAGCCGTGGGGCACGAGCACGGCGTCGCGGTCGCGGACCTCGTGCAGGACGTCGATCTCGCCCGCCGGGGAACTGCTCGTGCGGTGGTATCCGGTGCCGGGCTGGCCGTCCGGGCCTGCGGCGACCTCGAAGTAGTAGATCTCCTCGAGTTCGGACTCGTGCTCACCGGCCTCGTCGTGCTTGTGCGCGGGATAGCTGGACCAGTTGCCGCCCGGCGTGATCACCTCGCAGGCGATGACCGAGCCGGCCTCGAAGACGCCGACCGTCGCGAAGTTGCGGACCTGGCGGCTGCTCTGGCCGGCGCCGCGCAGCTCCACGGGTACGTCCGAAGTCGGGACGTGGCGGAACGGCAGTCGCACGTCGGTGCGTGCGCCGCACAGGGCGAAGCGTCCGCCGTCGGTCGAGCGCAGGGTGGCCGCGGAACCGACGGGCAGGTAGGCGAAGTCGGTGGGGCCGGCGAACACGTCGGGGCGGCCGGCCAGCGAGACCGTCTCGCCCTCGCACGTGACGTCGACCGCGCCGGACAGCGGCACGACGAGCACCTCGTCGTCGCCCGTGGCGATCTCGTGCGTGGCGCCGGGCGCCAGCGTGAGGGTCCACAGGCTGGAGTGGGCCCAGCCGGCCGACGCGGGAGTGACCGCGAGGTCGAAGGGTCCGTCGGCGCCCGACCCGGCGGGGATCACCAGGTCGCTCATCGGTCGGCTCCCGTGGTCTCGATACGCCGCTCGCTGCGCTCGCGTGCTGCTCGACCGGCGGGCGTGGGGGTGGTCTCGATACGCCGCTCGCTGCGCTCGCGTGCTACTCGACCGGCGGGGGTGGGGGTGGTCTCGATACGCCGCTCGCTGCGCTCGCGTGCTACTCGACCACCTGGTC
>CAYXFT010000281.1:0-3431 GCA_964464335.1 uncultured Aeromicrobium sp. | reverse complement strand
TCAAGGCCCGGTTCGACGAGGAGGCCAACATCCGCTGGGCCCGCAAGCTCGAGCGCGCCGGCTGCCACGTCGTGTACGGGCTCGTCGGACTCAAGACCCACTGCAAGCTGGCCCTGGTGATCCGCGACGAACCCGACGGACTGCGCCGCTACGCGCACATCGGCACGGGCAACTACAACCCCAAGACGGCCCGCCACTACGAGGACCTCGGCCTGCTGACGTCGAACGCCGAGATCACCCACGACATGACGGAGTTGTTCAACAGCCTCTCCGGTTTCGCGATGACCAGCGACTACGACTCGCTGCTGGTGGCTCCCCGCGAACTGCGCTCCGGCCTCATCGAACGCATCGACCGCGAGATCGACCACCACCGGTCGGGTCGCCCGGCGCGGATCGCCTTCAAGGTCAACTCACTCGTGGACGAGTCGCTCATCGACAAGCTCTACGAGGCGTCCCGCGCCGGGGTGGACGTCGATCTGGTCATCCGGGGGATCTGCGCCCTGCGTCCCGGCGTGTCGGGCATGTCCGAACGGATCCGGGTGCGCAGCGTGCTGGGCCGCTTCCTCGAGCACAGTCGCGTGTTCACCTTCGCAGCAGGCGGCGATCCCGAGGTGTGGATCGGATCGTCCGACCTCATGCACCGCAACCTCGACCGTCGCGTCGAGGTGCTGGTGCGGGTTCCCTCCCCCGCCCACATCACCCAGATCACCGACCTGGTCGAGACGATGGCCTCCGACGAGACCGCCTCGTGGCATCTCGGCCCCGACGGCGCATGGACGCGGCACCCCGGCGCCGACATCCAGGAAGTCCTCATCGAGCGCGCCCGCTCGCGTCGCACCCGGGCCTGAGAGCACACTGATTCCCATGGCGAGCAAGGTCATCCCCGCAGCCGGCGGCATCGTGTGGCGCCCGTCGGGACCCACCGGCGGTGTCGAGGTCCTCATCGTGCACCGGCCCGGCTACGACGACTGGACGTTTCCCAAGGGCAAGGCCGACCCGGGCGAGCCTCTGCCCGTCACGGCCGTGCGCGAGGTCTTCGAGGAGACCGGCTACCGCGTCCGGCTCGGGCACCCGCTGCCGGAGGTGAACTACCGGGTACGCGGCGGCGTCAAGCAGGTGGCCTACTGGGTCTGCCGACCACTCGACGACGAGAGCGACTTCCGACCGAACCGCGAGGTCGACAAGGTCAAGTGGCTGGCGCCGCGTGAAGCACGCAGGAAGTTGACGTACGAACACGACCGCAAGTTGCTGGAGACCTTCGAGGACCTCGCCGCCACGAAGCGGCACCGGTCCCGGACTCTCGTGCTGCTGCGGCACGCGGAGGCCGTCTCCCGCGACGACTTCTCCGGCGGCGACCTTGATCGTCCCCTCGCCGCGGCCGGACACGACCAGGCCAAGGAACTCGTCCCCCTGCTGTCGGCGTACGGGGTGCGGCGCATCGTCAGCAGCCCCGCGAACCGCACGGTCCAGACGGTCGACCCCTACGTCGCCGCGACCGGCGAGGTCCTCGAGATCGACGACCGACTCACCGAGGGCGCCCCTGCCAGGCAGGTCGCCCGCGTCATCGGCGCACTGGTCGGCAAGAAGCGGCCGACCGTCGTGTGTTCACACCGGCCGACACTGCCCGACATCTTCGCATCGCTCGACATCAAGGGCCCCGTCCTGGCGCCCGGCGACGCGCTGGTCGTGCACCACCGCAAGGGCAAGGTGCTGGCCTCCGAACTGATCTGACAGGCCCTCCCAGCCTGCGAGACGACCGTCACGTTCGCCCGGCGAATCCACGGTCCCTCGTCGATCGTTCCGTCACGGTTCACCTTCCGTTCACCGACCTCGCCGGTGCGATACACCTCCCGCTCCTACGTTGGCGGCGACCGGGGCGTTCGCCTCGCGTCGTGGACATCAGAGAGGGAACTCACGTGAACCGCAAGTCCATGCGCACGCTGGCCGCCACCGGCGCGACCGCCGCGTTGCTCTTCGGCCTCGCCGCCTGCGGCGCCGCCAACGAGGACAGCTCCCCGGGTGACGGCGACAGCTCGCTCAGCGGCACGCTGAACGGTGCCGGTGCCAGCTCGCAGGAGGCGGCCGTCGCCGCCTGGAAGCAGGGCTTCCAGACTGCGAACTCCGACGTGACCGTCAACTACGACCCCGCCGGTTCGGGCGCTGGTCGCGAGCAGTTCATCGCCGGCGGCGTCGACTTCGCCGGCTCGGACGCCTACCTCGAGGACGAGGAGGTCACCAAGGCCGCCGATCGCTGTGGCAGCGACGTCGTCTCCGTCCCGGTCTACGTCTCGCCCATCGCCGTGATCTACCACCTCGACGGGGTCTCGGACCTCAAGCTCGACGCCGGCACGATCGGCGCGATCTTCGAGGGCAAGATCACGAAGTGGAACGACACGAAGATCGCCGACCTCAACCCCGACGCCGATCTGCCGGACTCGGCGATCACGCCGGTGCACCGTGGTGACGACTCGGGTACGACCAAGAACTTCACCGACTACCTGACCGCCGCGTCCGGTGGCACGTGGAGTGGCGGCGTCGTCGAGACGTGGCCGCTCAAGAGCGGTGAGGCCGCGACCGGCACCTCGGGCGTCGTCTCGGCGGTCAAGGGTGGTCAGGGCACGATCGGCTACGCCGACGCCAGCCAGGCCGGCGACCTCGGCACCGTCCAGGTCAAGGTCGGCGAGGAGTTCGTCGCGCCGACCGAGGAGGCCGCCGCCAAGGTCCTCGACACCGCCACCCAGGTTGAGGGCCGCGCCGCCACCGACCTCGCGCTGACGATCGACCGCAAAACGACCGAGTCGGGCGTCTACCCGGTGGTCCTGGTCTCGTACCAGATCGCCTGCCAGAAGTACGAGGACGCCGCCACGGCCGAGCTCGTCAAGTCCTGGCTGACCTACGTCGCGAGCTCCGAGGGCCAGAAGGCCTCGGAGTCGGCGGCCGGTTCGGCTCCGCTCTCCACGGACTTCGCCGCGAAGGTCCAGACCGCGATCGACACGATCGGCGGCTGACCTTGGTCCGGGCGAGGGACTTCTCCTCGCCCGGGTCATGGACAGCAGACGACAGAAAGGGCTCCTCGTGAGCGAGCGCATGACCGAGCAGCGGACGACACCTCCGCAGCGCGCCGGGGACCGGGTCTTCCGCGGCTTCTCCCTGAGCGCCGCCCTGATGATCCTGGTGATCCTCGCCGGTGTCGCGATCTTCCTGACGGTCGAGGGCATTCCCGGCATCACGGCCTCACCGGACGAGGTCAAGAGCGGCGAGTCGTTCCTTCCCTACGTCGCTCCCCTGGTCTTCGGCACCCTGTGGGCCGCCTTCCTGGCCCTGCTGATCTCCGCGCCCATCGCGATCGGCGTGGCCCTGTTCATCAGCCACTACGCACCCCGCCGGCTGTCCGCGCCGATCGGCTACGTGATCGACCTGCTGGCCGCCGT
>CAYXFT010000280.1:0-3441 GCA_964464335.1 uncultured Aeromicrobium sp. | reverse complement strand
GCAGTCCAATCCGCTGCAGATCCTGCTCGACGTCTCGCCCGACATCGTCAAGGTGACCCAGGGCGTCATCGTCCTCGCGGTGGTCATCGCCTACGAGGTGGTCCGCCGCTACGGCGTCCGCCTCGAGCAGCGTCAGGTGGCGGCCGCCCTGGGTGGTCCCGCCGCGAAGGAAGGGGTGCGGGCATGAGTGAGCGTCAGCGAGTGAACGACAGATACCTCATGCCAGTGCCGACGTACTGTGCCCTTTCGACGGAGGTGCCGGCATGAGCGTGGTCACCGATCCCGTGACGGGAGCCGTGCAGACCGGTCGTGGCCGGATCGGCTGGCAGTGGATGTTGATCGGCGTGGCCGCGGTCCTCGCGGTGATCTCGCTGCTGCGCATCATCACCGGCGTGGACGACCTGTCGTCCTCCGGAACCATCCGCGCCACGTTGATCGCCGCCATCCCGATCGGCCTGGCCGGTCTGGGCGGCCTGTGGGCCGAGCGCTCCGGTGTCGTCAACATCGGCCTCGAGGGCATGATGATCCTCGGCACGTTCGGCGCCGGCTACTTCGGCTACTTCTACGGCCCGTGGCAGGGCGTGGTGGGCGCGATCCTGCTCGGTGCGTGCGGCGGCCTGCTGCACGCCGTCGCCACCGTGTACTTCGGCGTCGACCACATCGTCTCCGGCGTCGCGATCAACATCATCGCGCTGGGCGCGGTCCAGTACCTTGCGGGGCTGGCCTTCAGCGGCGTGCCCGGCGGCGGCCAGACCCAGTCCCCGCCCGTCGACCGACTCCCGGCGATCACCATCTCGGGGCTGTCCGAACCGCTCGGAGAGATCGAGGAGAAGAACTGGTTCTTCGTCTCCGACCTCGCGGCGGTCCTGCGCGCCTTCGTCACGAACATGTCCGTGCTGACGCTGCTGTGCCTCGGCCTGTTCGTGCTGACCTGGTGGCTCCTGTGGCGCACGTCCTTCGGACTGCGGCTGCGCTCGTGCGGTGAGTCGCCCGCGGCGGCCGAGTCGTTGGGCGTCAACGTCTACCGGTACAAGTTCATCGCCGTGATCACCTCGGGCGGCCTGGCCGGCCTGGCGGGCGGCTTCCTCGCGCTCGTCGCGGCGAACGCCTTCCGCGACGGTCAGACCGGAGGCCGCGGCTACATCGGCCTGGCGGCGATGATCTTCGGCAACTGGCGACCCGGTGGGCTGTTCGCCGGTGCGGCACTGTTCGGCTACACCGACACGCTCCGTCTGCGCGGCGGTGGCGAGACCGTGCACGCACTGCTGCTTCTCGTCGCGGTGTTCCTGGTGCTGCTGGCGATCTGGCAGTGGCGCCAGCACGGCCAGCGTTCCGCGCTGATCGCCGCGATGCTCGGCATCATCGTCGCCGGCCTGTACCTCACCACCGACGAGATCCCGAACGAACTCGCGACCATGACGCCGTACCTCACGACGTTGTTGGTGCTCGCGGTGTTCAGTCAGAACCTGAGGATGCCCGCCGCCGACGGCAAGGTCTATCGCAAGGGGAGTGCCGGATGAGCATTTTCGGATTCACGCCGGCCGCGGCGCCGGTCGACTGGGACGCACTGAAGAAGTACGCGACCGAGGTCATGCAGCGCGCCTACGCGCCGTACTCGAACTACAAGGTCGGCGCGGCCGGACTCGTCGAGGACGGACGCGTCGTGCTGGGCTGCAACGTCGAGAACGCCGCGTACGGCGTGGCGCTGTGCGCCGAGTGCGGCATGGTCTCGGCGCTGCACTCCACCGGCGGCGGTCGCCTGCGCGCGGTCGTGTGCGTCGAGGGCAACGGCGAGCCGGTCATGCCCTGCGGCCGGTGTCGCCAACTGCTGTGGGAGAACGGCGGCCCGACGTGCGAACTGCTCACGGCCTCGGGCGTGAAGTCGATGTCCGAGGTGCTGCCCGATGCGTTCGACGCGACCGATCTGAGGTGAGCCCCACGTCCACCGTTCTCGATCCCGCCGATCCTGCCTTCCTCGCCGATCCGTACCCGGCACTGGCCGCCCTGCGCGAGCAGGGTCCCCTGGTCTGGCACGAGCCGTGGGGGCTGTGGCTCGCCACCGATCACGCCACCGTCAGCAAGGTGCTGCGCACGCGCACGTTCGGCCGGATCTGGACCGACAAGCAGCCGGCCGAGCAGATGGCGCCGTTCAACACCCTGCACCGCAACCAGCTCATGGAGAACGAGCCGCCCGAGCACACCCGCATGCGGCGCCTGCTCGCCGGTGCGTTCGGACGCGGCCACGTCGAGCGGATGCGACCCCGGATCGAGGCGCTCGCCACCGAGATGGTCGCCGCCCTGCCCGACCGGTTCGACGTGCTCGCCGACTACGCCGAGCCGATGCCCGTCTTCGTGATCTGCGACCTGCTGGGCGTGCCGCGCGACGACCACGAGGACCTGCGTCGGTGGAGCCAGGCCATCGTCCACATGTACGAAACCGGCATCGACGAGGCCACCAAGCAGGCCGCCGTCGACGCCAGCACCGCGTTCTCCGACTACGTGCGCGAGGTCGTCGCGATGCGCCGCCGAGATCCGGGCGAGGATCTGGTCTCGGACCTCATCGCCGAGACCGACCAGGGCAACGGCTTCACCGACGACGAACTCGTCGCCACGGTCGTCCTGCTGCTCAACGCCGGCCACGAGGCCAGCGTGAACACGTTCGGCAACGGCTTCCATGCGCTGCTCACGCACCGCGACCAGCTCGCGCGGGTGACCTCCGGCGAGGTCTCGGTCGAGACCGCGCTGGAGGAGCTGATCCGATTCGATGCGCCGTTGCAATTGTTCGAGCGCACCGCCACGGCCGACACCGACGTCGCCGGCGTGACCGTGCACGCCGGTCAGAAGGTCGCCTGCCTGATGGGATCGGCGAACCGCGATGCCGCGGTCTTCGCGGACGCGGACCGGTTCGACGTCGGCCGCGACCCCAATCCGCACGTGGGCTTCGGTGTGGGCATCCACTTCTGCCTCGGCGCCCCGCTGGCCCGGCTCGAACTCGCGATCACCCTGCGGACCCTGCTGGACCGCTTCCCCGACCTCGTCCTGACCGGCGAGGCCCCGCGCCGCCCGACCTGGGTCCTGCGCGGCTACGAGAGCATCGAGGTGTCGTCATGACAGAGCGCTTCGCCCCCACCGACATCATCATCGCCAAGCGCGACGGGCGCGACCTCACCGATGCCCAGATCGACTGGGTCGTCGACGACGAGCAGATGTCGGCGCTCGCGATGGCGATCCTGCTCAACGGCATGGATCGGCGCGAGATCGCCCGGTGGACCGCCGCCATGATCGCCACCGGCGAGCGGATGGAGTTCTCGTCGCTGTCGCGTCCCACGGCCGACAAGCACAGCACCGGCGGGGTGGGCGACAAGATCACGTTGCCGCTCGCGCCGCTCGTCGCGGCCTGCGGTGTGGCCGTGCCGCAGTTGTCGGGCCGCGGTCTGGGCC
>CAYXFT010000279.1:0-3443 GCA_964464335.1 uncultured Aeromicrobium sp. | reverse complement strand
ACCAAGGACCACGCCCGCGCGATGCGCATGTCCAAGAACCTCGACTTCGGCTGCGTGTGGATCAACACCCACATCCCGCTCGTCGCCGAGATGCCGCATGGCGGTTTCAAGTCCTCCGGCCACGGCAAGGACCTGTCGATGTACGGCTTCGAGGACTACACGCGCATCAAGCACGTCATGGCCGCCCTCGACTGAGGGCCGCAGCCACCCACGTCGGGGTGGTGCGGGTCCACCTGCGCGAGCGCGATCCTCGGGTGATGAGGCTGGAGCTCGTGCCGCTCGTCGACCAGGTGCGCACGTACCGCCTCCCCTGGCTGCGGCACGATCTGGTGGCCGGGATCGTCGTCGCGACGCTCATCATCCCGAAGAACCTCGGATACGCCGGTATTGCCGGCATCCCCCTCGAGCACGGGCTGTACGCGGCGGCGGCCGGAGCCGTGCTGTACGCCGTCTTCGGCACGTGTCGGCAGATCTCGATGGGCCCGAGCTCGGGGATCGCCGCGGTGGCCGGCGGCGCCGTCATCGCCGCGGGCGTGGGCGGCACCGCGGACGCCGCCTCCCTCGTCGCGGGCATCACGCTCGTCAGTGGGCTGCTGTTCCTGGCGCTCGCGGTGCTGCGGATGGGCTGGCTCTCGCAGTTCCTGTCGCGCGCCGTCGTGACCGGGTTCCTCTTCGGCGCGGCGATCGACGTCGTGATCGGCGAACTGCCCAAGCTGACCGGGACCGACGCCGAGGACGGCAACTCCTTCCGGGAGCTGTGGTCCTGGCTGACCGGGCTGGGCGACACGCACGTCGCCACCGCCACCGTGGGCGGCGTCGCCCTGCTGGTCGTGTTCGGGCTGCGCCGGGTCGCGCCTCGGGTGCCGGGGTCGCTCGTCCTGCTGGTGGGCGGCCTGGTCGCCGCCGCCGTACTCGACCTGCAGGACCGCGGTGTGGCGCTCGTGGGCGACATCCCCCGCGGGCTGCCGTCGTTCGCCGTCCCGGACCTGGCCGTCGTCACCGACCATGCCGGCACGGTGCTGGTCAGCGCCGTCGCGCTGGTCCTGATCGGCTTCTCCCAGACCGCGGGGGACGCGCGGGCCTTCGCCGGCAGGCATCGCTACGAGGTCGACATCGACCAGGAGTCCGTCGCCCAGGCGGCCGCGAACATCGGCGCCGGTCTGCTGAAGGGGATGCCGGTCTCGACGAGCCTGTCGGCGAGCTCGCTCAACGACCGCGCGGGCGCGCGCAGCAACCTCGCCTGCCTCACCTCGGGCCTCACCGTCATCCTGGCGCTGCTGTTCCTGGCGCCGTTGTTCTCCTCCCTGCCCAAGCCCGTGCTCGCCGCACTCATCATCGAGGCCGTGGTGATGGGGATGATGGACGTGACCGAGATGCGCCGCCTGCGCCGCGTCTCGCGGGTCGACTTCGGGGTCGCCACGGCGGCGATCATCGCGACGCTCACGTTCGGCGTCCTCGCGGGTGTGGTGATCGGGATCGGGCTGTCGCTCGTCTGGCTCGTGTACGTCGCCACCCATCCGCGCCTGTCGATGCTCGGCCGGGAGGCCGGGACGCAGGTCTTCCGCGACATCGACGAGCACCCCGAGGACGAGACGGTCCCGGACGTCGCTGTCCTGCGGATGGACGGTGGCGTCTTCTTCGCGACGGCGGACACGCTGCGCGACCGGGTCCAGGCGCTGCTCGCCGACCCCGCCGTGCACGGAATCGTGCTTCACTTCGCAGGAGTCAACTTCGTCGACTCGCAGGGCTCCGCCACGGTCGCCGAGCTGGTCCGGCTGGCCGACGAGGCCGGCGTCGACCTGCGGCTGGCGGCCGTGCGGCCGGAGGTGCGTCGCATGCTCGAGCGCGACGGCGTCGTCGACCTGCTGGGCGCCGGGCGCATCCACGGCAACGTGCATCGCTCGGTTGTGGCGCTGACCGAGCAGGACCCACCCGAGGAGGCCCGATGAACGCACCGACAGTCGTCCCGCGCTGGGAGTGGCGCACGTTCGGCGACCTCGACGCCTCCGGCGGCGAACTGGCAGCGCTGCGCGACGCGTCGCCGGACGTCAGTGACGAGACCTATCTGCTGTCGAGGACGCGCGACGCCTCGGTCAAGATCCGCAACGGCCTGCTGGACGTGAAGGAGTTGCAGCACGTCGACGGGTCGGGCCTGCAGTTGTGGGTGCCGACCGCGAAGATCGAATTCCCGGCCACCGCGGACGCACTGGACCAGGCATTTGCGGCACTCGGCGTGGCCGACATCCGGGTCGTCGAGGTGCACAAGGTCCGGCACCGCTCGGAACTCGACGGTTGCATGGTCGAGTACACCGAGCTGACCGCGGACGGACTTGACGTCCACACGGTCGCCGCCGAATCCCCCGACCGGGACCTGGTGATCGCGACCGTCCGCCGGCTCGGACTGGAGGGTCGGCGCAACACGTGCGTCCCGCAGGGACTGAGGACGCTGGTCGGCTGGAAGCCGGACCGGTTCGCGGTCGTCGACGTCGGTACCAACTCGGTCAAGCTCACCGTCGGCGACCGGCGGGAGGGCGCACCCGCCACGGAACCGGACACCGCCGTCGTCACCCGGCTCGGGGAGGGCCTGTCCGGGCACGGCGAGCTGCAGCCCGGCCCGATGGCGCGGACGGCCGACGCCATCGCGGACCTCGTCAACGGCGTGCGCGGGCACGGTCCCACCGAGATCGTCGCGGTCGGCACCGCGGGGCTGCGGCAGGCACCCAACCGCGACGAGCTCCTCGACCTGGTGCTGGCGCGCTCGGGCGTGATCGTGGAGGTGATCTCCGGTCCCGAGGAAGCCCGACTCGCGTACCGTGCCGCGGTGTCCAGCCTGCCCGACACCGCCGGCAGGCTCCTGGTCTTCGACTCCGGCGGCGGGAGCAGTCAGTTCACCTTCGGTCGCCGCGACGCGATCGAGGAGCAGTTCAGCCTCGACATCGGGGCGGCCCGGATCGCGGAGCGGTTCGGCCTCGACCGCGCTGTCCCGGCCGACACCGTCCATCGGGCTCTCGCGGAGATCGAGATCGAGCTGGCCAGATTGACCGGCCACGCCCGCCCGGACCATGTGATCGCGATCGGCGGCACCGCCACCAACCTCGCCGCCGTCAGTAGGGCCCTGCCGGACTACGACCCGGACGTGGTCCACGGAACCGTGCTCGACGTGGCCGAGATCGACCGCCAGATCGAGCTCTACCGGTCCCGCGCGGCGCCCGAGCGCCGCGGGATCGTCGGCCTGCAGCCGGCCCGCGCCGAGGTCGTGCTCGCCGGTGCCTGCATCGTGCGCACCATCGCCACCCTCACCGGTCAGGACTCACTGACGGTCAGCGACCGGGGCCTGCGCCACGGCGTCGCCGCGGAGCGCTTCGGGGGCGATCCGAGACCTCAGGCGGCGGTTTCGGGCAGGTAGAAGTCGCACACGATGGTGACGGGCGGGCAGGGGTGAT
>CAYXFT010000278.1:668-3446 GCA_964464335.1 uncultured Aeromicrobium sp. | reverse complement strand
CGGCGGGCCGATCTCGCCATCGCGCAGCATCTCGAGTCGCTCGGTGAGGATCTCCTCGAGCTCGGCCTCGGAACGACGTTCCAGCAGCATGTCCCAGTGGGTGCGGACCGGCTTCTCGTCCTTCTTCTCAGGCTCGGCACCGCCGACACGGCGGCCCATCTGACCCGTTTTGGGGTCCTCCCACTCCGCAGGCACCTCGGCCTCGTCCGACATCGTCACCGTGAACGTGTGGCCATCGGCGCACACATACTCGATCTCCTGTCGCGGTGCCATCTCGACACCACGCTCGTCCTCGAAGCTCTGGGCTCCCAGCCGAGCGCCTCGTAGGGCTCGTTCAGCCATCGTCGGTTCCCCCTTCTGAAGGTCTTCCGTCGATTCCAACGTACGCGATCCGCGTGAGATTCCCCTGAGAGCGATTCACTGCGCGACGGCGCGCGCCTTGTCGTCCACGTGCGCGGGGACCCGCAGCAGCAACGCCAGGCCGATGGCCAGGACGACCATGATGCCCGCGATGCCCCAGCGGTCGGTGTCGGTGTCGAACACCACGTTGCCTGCCCAGATGAACACGGCGAACAGCAGCGGAGCCATGAAGGACACCGCGCGCCCGGTCATGGCGTACAACCCGAAGTTCTGCCCCTCGCGTCCCGGGACGGTGATCCGGGTCAGGTAGGTGCGCGATGCCGACTGCGCGGGCCCGACGAACAGACACAGTCCCAAGCCGAAGATCCAGAACATCAGCGGGCCGGAGACCGCCAACAGGATCACCCCGCACGCCAGCATCGACGCGAGCGAGACCACCATCACCGCACGAGGCCCGATCTTGTCGTCGTAGCGCCCGGCCAGCAGGGCGCCGGCGGCCGAGATCACGTTGGCGGCGACGCCGAACAGGATCACGTCGTCCTCCCGGATCGAGTAGACGGACACGGCCAGGACGGCGCCGTACGCGAAGACCCCGGCGAGGCCGTCACGGAAGAACGCGCTCGCGATCAGGAACTTCAGCGTGGTGCGGTCCTCGCGCCACATCGTCGTGATGTCGTTCCAGACGCCGCGGTACGAGTCGGCAATGCTGACCTTCGGTGCGTCGGGGTTCGCCGTCGCGGGCAGTTCGGGGATCTTGAGGAACAGCGGGATCGCGAAGACCAGGAACCAGACCGCCGACAGCAGCGCGATCAGGCGGATGTTCATCCCGTTCTCGGACGGGACACCCAAGAAACCGCGCGTGTCGCCATCACCGGCGACGAAGCCGAAGTAGCAGATCAGCAGCAGTATGATCCCGCCGAGATATCCCATCGCCCAACCGAAGCCGGATACCCGACCGACGTTGTCGGGCGTGGAGACCTGCCGCAGCATCGCGAAATAGGGGACCGAGGCGAGTTCGAAGATCACCGAGCCGGCCGCCAGCATCACGAGCCCGAGCCACAGGAAGTGCCAGTCGTTCTCGACGAAGAACAGGGACGCCGTGATCGCGACGACCGCCAAGGTCAGCCAGAACAGGGTCTTCTTGCGTGATCCGCTGGCGTCCGACCGTCGTCCGAGGGCCGGCGCCGCGATGGCGATGAGCACTGCACCGGCAGCGCTGGACAGCCCGAGCCACGTGCTCGCGCGGAACGGGCCGGGCACGTCGTCGCCGACGCCCTCCACGAGGTACACCGAGAAGATGAACGTGACGATCACGGCGTTGAACGCCGCAGAACCCCAGTCCCACAACCCCCAGGCCCAGACGCGGCCCCGGTCGGCCCGGGTCGCCACCACCTCGTTGCTCATGCGGGCTCCTTCCACAGGCCACGCTCGACGAAGACCTGCTTGAGCAGATCCGTGCGATCGGTCATGATCCCGTCGACTCCGAGGTCGATCAGGCGGTGCATCTCCGCCGGCTCGTCGATCGTCCACACGTGGACGAACCGGCCGGCGCGATGGGCGCGCTCGACGAAGCCGCGCGTCACCACGGGGATGCGGGCGTGACTGACCGGGACCTGGAAGATCAGCGGTCCCTTCGGCACGGGCAGCCGCAGCACCATCTGGGCCGCCTCACGTTGTGACGCGGAGGTGACGACGTGGGGGAGCCGTGCTCGGATCCTGACGAGGCGGGCGTGGGAGAACGACGCCAGACAGATCCGGTCGAGCACGTCCATCTGCTCGAGCAGGTCGGTCGTCGGATCGACGCCGTCGTCGGACTTCACGTCGATGTTCCAGCGGGCATCGGGGAGGGCGTCGACCAGGACGTCGAGGCGCACGATCGGCTCGCGGTCGCCCAACAGCGCTGCGTCGATCTCGGCCGAGGTCAGATCAGCGATCGCCGCATCGCGGTTCAGCAACCGGTCGAGCCGCTCGTCATGGCACGCATAGACGACACCGTCGAGGCTGCACCGCACGTCGGTCTCCATGTACCGGTAACCGAGGTCGTAGGCGTGGCGGAAGGCCGCCAGGGAGTTCTCGACCCCGAGATTCGCCTCGACCTCGGCTCCACCACGGTGGGCGAAGGCGAGCGGCGGTGTCGGCTCGAGGTACGGCGGCGTCCTCACGCAGCCCAACCTAGGGCACCGCGACCGCTGACGGAGCCAGATGTCGCGACGCGCCCCGGGGTGATCTCGATACACGGCTCGTTCCTCGCCTGTTACTCGATCACCGGCAGGGGTGCCTGCTACTCGATCACCGGGTGCGGGCTCGCCGGCAGGGTGGTCGAGTAGGCGGCGAGCTTGCGAGACGGCGCATCGAGACCACGGCGGGGTGATCTCGATACACGGCTCGTTCCTCGCCTGTTACTCGATCACCGGCAGG
>CAYXFT010000278.1:0-568 GCA_964464335.1 uncultured Aeromicrobium sp. | reverse complement strand
GGTGCCTGCCACTCGATCGCCGGGTGGTCAGATGTCGCGGAAGGTCTCGATCTCGGCGCCGAGGGCATTGAGGCGGACCGCGAGGTCCTCGTAGCCGCGATTGATCACGTAGACGCTGCGCAGGACGGAGGTGCCCTTCGCGGCCAGCATGGCCAGCAGGATGACGACCGCCGGACGCAGGGCCGGGGGGCAGACCAACTCGGCACCGCTCCAGTGCGTGGGGCCCTCGATGAGTACACGGTGCGGATCGAGCAGCTTCACCTGCGCGCCCAGCTTGTTCAACTCGGTCAGGTAGATCGCGCGGTTCTCGTACACCCAGTCGTGCAGCATCGTCTGACCGTCGGCGGTCGCGGCGATCACCGCGAAGAACGGCAGGTTGTCGATGTTGAGGCCCGGGAACGGCATCGGGTGGATCTTGTCGATCGGCGCCTTCAGCTTCGACGAGTAGGTCGTGATGTCGACGAGTCGGGTGTGACCGTTCTCGGCCAGGTACTCCTCGGACCGGTCGTACCGAAAACCCATCTCCTCCAGCAGCGCCAGCTCGATTTCCATGAACTCGATCGGTACG
>CAYXFT010000277.1:0-3448 GCA_964464335.1 uncultured Aeromicrobium sp. | reverse complement strand
GACGGCGGTCGGGTCGGCCGCGGGGATTTCCCAATACGCTTCAAAGCCGCGGAAATGATCGAGGCGGACGAAGTCGAACAGTTGCAGGGCCGCGGCCATGCGTTGCCGCCACCAGGCGTAGCCGGTCGCCTGCATCCGGTCCCAACGATAGAGCGGATTGCCCCACCGTTGACCGATGGTGCTGAAGTAATCGGGCGGCACTCCCGCGACGACGGTCGGTTGTCCTGCCGAGTCCAGATAAAAGAGCTCCGGATTCGCCCAGACATCGGCCGAATCGTGCGAGACAAAAATGGGGGCATCGCCGACAATCAGCACCCCGGCGGCGTGGAACCACTCGGCGATGTCGGTCGACAGCGCGGCCGCGCCCGAGATGAAGAACCGGACCCGACCACCGAAGCGCTCACGCACCTTCGTGAAGACCAGCTTGTCGGCGAGCGCGTGCTGGACCTTGAGCGGCAGCGGCACGGGGCGGCCGGCGCGCTGGAGGCGCGAGACCTTGAGGCCGACGCTCTCGGCCCACCGGAACAGCTTGAGCTTGGCGCCGCCCTCCTCCTCCATCATACCGACGATGCGTCCGTAGGCCTTCTCGAAGATGCGCGGTGCCGCGCCCATGAAGGTCGGCTTCACCACTGCGAGGTTGTCGACGATCTTGGGCACGCGGCCATCGACGGCACAGGGGAACCCGACGGCCAACTGGGTCGTCAGGAGCACCTTGCCGAACGAATGCGCCATCGGCAGCCAGCGGAACTCGAGGTCGTCGATCGACAGGATGCCCTGCGCCGCGGTGGCCGTGCCCTCGTACGTCCAGCCGCCGTGGGTCAGCCGCACACCCTTGGGGCGGCCCGTCGTGCCGGACGTGTAGATCAGCGTCGCGAGCGCGCCGCCGTCCGTCGCCGCCACGCGGTCTCGGACGATCGACGGCTGGTCGGCCAACTGCTCCTCGCCGAGTCGGACGAGGTCGTCGAGCGCGATCACCCAGTCGCCGTCGGCCTCGCCGTCGTAGACGACGACCTTCTCGACGCTCGGCAGCTCGGCGCGCTTCTCACGCAGCTTCGCGACCTGCTCGTCGTCCTCGGCGAACACGACGCGGCTGTCGGAGTCGGCCAGGATGTAGGCGACGTCGTCGGCCACACTGCTGGGGTAGACCGTCGTCGTCGCAGCACCCGCGGCGTTGATCGCCAGGTCGGACAGGATCCACTCGATGCGCGTGCCCGAGGCGATCGCGACGCGCTCCTCGGCCTGGATGCCCAGGGCCACGAGGCCCGCGGCGATCTTGGTGACGCGGTCTCCGGTCTCGGACCAGGTGATGGAGTGCCACGTCTCGTTCTCGTCGGGGAACCGGAATGCCTCGCGGGCTCCGGACTTCTCGACGCGGTCGTAGAACATCTCGCCCACGTTGCGGGGGCGGTTCTCGATGAGTTTGATCTGGTCGGCGGTGGCGACGGCCATGAAAGGTTCTCCCGGGGACGGTCGGAGGATGTGATGACCGTCACCCTACCCGGCAGTAGGTGGGTCCCACCATGCTTTCGCTCGGCGCGACCCACCCACCGAGGCGGTCAGTCCGTGACCGCCTCGACGCCGAGGTCGGGATCGTCGGTGAAAAGCCCGTCCATTCCCGCGGCGAGGAAGGTCCGGATCTCGCCGACGAGGTCGCCGACCGAGTTCGGATCGTCGCTGCTGCGGTACTCGACGGGAAGGAAGACGTTCTCGCGCCGGAACGTCCACCCGTGCACCGTCAGCCCCCGGCGGTGCGCGTCGCGGATCACGCTGGTCGGCTCACCCAGCCGGTTGCCGGCCGTCCGCGGGATCATCACGTTCTTGCACAGGCCGACGCCGTCGGCGTATCGACTGATCACCGTGAGCCCGGTCGGAGCGTCAGCACGGTGACGGTCCTGGTTCTGGGTTCGCGACCCCGGCCCGCGTGGGCCGTGGTCATGGTGCCGGCGAACACGGCACCGGCGGCGATCATGATGAGCAGAGTCCGGGCTGCTCGTCCCCCGATTCGAGTCATGCACCCGACGCAATCGGACCCGCCTGACCTCCCGGCCAGAAGCGGGTGAAGGTCGCGTGAACGCCGAGCCTCGGCGCACCTTCCGCCCCCGCGCCTCAACTTTTGGAACGGGTTTCACGTCGCCGGGGCGAATCCGCGTGAAACGCGTTCCAAAAGTTGGAGGATGAGGCCGGCCACACCTCCTATCCACACGTTCAGCGATGGGCGGCGGTCGATCCACAGGCCGTCCGGAGGGGCTGTTCCCGCCAGCGCGGGTGGCCCGAAACTCGCGGCGTGCTCAGCGTTCCCGACGAACTGCTCCATCGACCTTTCACCACGGCAGACGCCTCGGCGTGCGGCGTCACCCGTCGCATGCTCGACGGGCCACGCTTCGTGGCGCTGCATCCCGGCCGCGGAGTGTGGGCTGCCACCGGACATCCGCAGGATCTGGAGTTCTGGCTGCATGCAGACCGGTTGATCCTGCCGCCCGATGCCGTCGTCAGCCACGTCACCGGCCTACGCCTCCACGGCGTCGAGATCGGTCCGATCTCACCGCGCCGTTGGTCGACGAACGAGCCGCAGCGGCGCCGGTCCCAGGGCCTCGTGCTGCACCGACGCCAAGCCCGCCTCCTGCCGATCGACGTGGGCGGCACGCCGGTCCTACCCGCGGACCGCTGCCTGGTCGATGCGGCGATCGACCTCAGCCACCGCGACATCGTGCGCGTCGGCGACGCTCTCATCGCAGCAGGTCTCATCGAGGCCGAGTTGTTCGGCGCCTACGTCTGGGGTCGTCACCTGCACGGGGTCCAGCGATCACGCGCGAACCTGGCCCTCCTGCGCGACCGCGTCGGATCGTTCCGCGAGACCGACCTGCGTCTGATGCTCGGCGCATGTGGCCTGCCCGAGCCGGAGGTCAATGCGCAGATCGTGGTCCCCCACGCGCCGGAACCGTACATGGGCGATCTGGTGCTGCGTCGGTGGAAGGTCGTGATCGAATACGACGGCTGGTACCACGAGCGTTCGGCGTGGCAGCGCCGCAAGGACCTGCGCCGCCGCGAGGACCTGGAAGCCGACGGGTGGTTGGTGATCGTCGTCGTCTCGGGCGACCTGGACCGTCCCGCGAATCTGATCGGTCGTATCTGGCGTGCCCTGGTCTCGCGCGGCTACGAGGGTCGCCCGCCGACGCTCGCGAGCGGCCGGCTCGAGGAACTCGCACGCGACCCGCGGTCTTGACCCCCGCTCCCGTCACCAACTTTTGGAACGGGTTTCACGTCGACGGTGCGAATCCGCGTGAAACCCGTTCCAAAAGTTGGGGGGCTGGGCTGGGCGCCCGCATGCCAACGGGTCAGGACTGCTTCGTCTCGCCGGTGGAGAGCGCGGCGATGAACGCCTCCTGGGGGACCTCGACGCGGCCGACCATCTTCATCCGCTTCTTGCCCTCCTTCTGCTTCTCCAGCA
>CAYXFT010000276.1:0-3483 GCA_964464335.1 uncultured Aeromicrobium sp. | reverse complement strand
TTGAACAGGTAGATGTCGCCCTCGACGCCGTCCTCGGCCAGCCGCTGCTGCGCGTCGAGCATGAGGCCCTCGAGGATCCGCTCCCCCGCGCGGTCGTGCGTGACGAGGTCGATCACGTCGTCGCACTCGGGCGTGGCGTACTCGGGGTGGGAACCGACGTCGAGGTAGAGCCGGGCACCGTTGCGCAGGAACACGTTGCTGCTGCGTCCCCACGAGACGACCCGCCGGAACAGGTACCGCGCGACCTCGTCCGGAGACAGGCGGCGCTGGCCGTGGAACGAGCAGGTCACGCCGTACTCGTTCTCGATCCCGAAGATCCGCCGGTCCATGCCGTCAGCCTAGACCCGAAGGCCTCGCGCGACGGTGCAACGCGACACCGGTCACCAGCAGAGCCGCGCCCACCGCCGCGACCGCCCACGGCAGAACCGTCGGGATGCCGAGGTAGACCGTGATACCGAGGATCCGCGACAGGCCCCATGGCAGTAGCGCCAGTTGGTCGTTCCAGGTCGTCAGCGCCGACTCGAGGCCGGTCAGACCGATCCACGTGCCGAAGACGATCATCGGCAGGCCCGAGGCGATGAGGGCGACCCGCGGTGTCGCCCGGCGCGCCACGACGGCGATCGCGGCGAGGAACAGGGCGAAGGCGAACGTCACGTACACGAACCTGAGCGCGGGCGCGGTCCACATCATGAACCAGTACCCACCGGGTCCCCGGACCGCGAGGACGGCGAGCAGCAGCGCCGAGCGCGCGACGGCCACCCATGCCAGTGGCCGCAGTGCCGAGCGACCCAGCAGCGCGACCACGACGCCGAAGATCGCCCACGTCCCGAGGGTCAGCAGGAGGTGCGCCGGCGCGAGGAACCACGTGAACACGGCGCGGCTGAACACCAGTGCGGCGGCAGCACCGGCCACGAGGACCGCCGTGCGAGGGCGCCTCCACCGGGCCGCCACGGCTCCGATCGCGAGCACCAGCAGGCCGCCGCGTGCCAGCCACGCCATCGCCTCGTCGCGGTCGGCGCGCTCGGTGCCGAGCCGGGCAGCGGTGAGGTTCCACGCCGGCAGGTCGACGTTCCCGCCGTACGTCCGCTCGTGCTGGTCCGCCGCCACGACGAACGCGTCCCGCAGGGCGCTGGCCCGGCGCGCGTCCGCGGCGGAGCCGGTGTCGAGCCAGCGGGTGTGCGCGAGGAACGCCTCCCGGTAGGTGGCCAACAGCGCGAAGACGTCCTTCTGGTAGCGCAGGCTGTCGACGAACTGCGTCCGCAGCTCGGGGTCCTTCCAGGTCGAGGCGTCGGTTCCTTCGACGAGGTCGCTCATCTGCCTCGCCAGCGCGACGGCCTGACGTCCCTCGGCGATCGCCTCGTCGTAGCGGTCGCGACTCACGGCGTAGATCGTGTCCAGCGTCGCCGAGTCGCCGGTGAGGATGTCCCATTCGAAGATCCACATCATCGGCGGCGGTTCGAGTCCGAGCGCGCGCACCTCCTTCTCGGCGAACGGTCCGATGTACAGGCCCTTCGTCACCGCCTCGCGCGACAGGCTCATCGCCTCGGTGATCGCCGAAACCGTCCCCGGATCGTCGCTGAACCACTCGCGTGCCCAGTCGCGGGTCGCCTCCGCGGGGACGGTGTCGGCGTCGAGGGCGAGCCGCCCGGCGACGTAGTTGTTGAGGTCGTACAGCTGCCAGAAACCGGACTGCAGCAGCAGGCTCATCGGACCGGCTCGCCAGGGACCACCGTCCTGGGTCCACGTCCAGATCCCCTCGACGTTCGGCAGGGTGTCGAGCGACTCCGCATGCAGGGTGCCCAGGTCGTTCGGGATCGAGCCGAAGGCCTCGAACTCGCGGCGGCTCTGCAATTCGACGATGCGCCGCTGCGAGCCCACGGCGAACGTGGGATTGAACGGCAGGTGACTGTAGAAGTCCCCCGCGGTGTACTTCGTCGAGACGATCAGGTGGTCGCTGTCGATCCCGTGCAGCACCTCCTCGTACGACTCCGGATTGGTGTGCATGTCACCCACGGCGCCGACGCCGACGCTCCAGCTGCGGAAGATCAGCTCGCGGTCGGCGCGCTCCGCCTGGGCCGTCAACGTGGTCAGCATCTGACGGACGGCGGGCACTGTCGTGACGGCGAGCTCGGAGTAGAAGTCCCAACCGTCGACGTCGTACACGCGGCCGGCCTCACCGATGCGGACGAGGACACCGTCGATCCACGGCATCTGCTCGTACATCCGGTCGAGGCCGTCCGCGTACACGTCCCACAACTGTGGGTCCTCGGTGGTGAGGTCGTGATCGTCGAACCACTGGTCGAGCTGCGGGGTCAGGGTCAGCATGTCGGTGCGGAAGTAGACCCGCAGGCCGAGGTCGTGCGCCCGCTTCCACAAGGGTCCGAAGGCCGCCCGCATGGCAGCGGCCCGGTCCTGCTGACCCGCCTGTGGCAGGTCGAGGTACTCGAGCAGTCCGGGCACCGCGATGGCGTTGTAGCCCTGGGCCAGCACGTGGGCGACGTAGGCGTCGAAGCTCGCCTCGGCCCGGGCGAGCGCCGTCGTGTCCACGTAGGGCGCGCCGGGAAGGATCGCGTCGGCGAAGGCCTTCGACGCGTGCGAGTAGTCATCACCGGTCTCCCACTCGCCGGCGTCCGGCTCGACGCCGACCGCACCGAGGTCGACCATCCGGAACGGCATCCTCGGCGAGACCTCGCTGCCCAGGCGCGCGAACAGATCGCGGCCCGTGCGCGCCCGGTCGGCCAGGTCGTAGAGCGCGAGCGCCGCTCCCCCGGGCCCTTCGGCCTCGATCATTGGCGCCCCACGCGTGCCGGAGAGCCGGTAGGTCTCGCTGTCCGCGTCGTCACCGGCGCGCACGGTCAAGGTGACGTCACCGCGGGGCACCACCTCCCGCAGGGTCGCGACCGCGAGATCCATCCGCGCACTCCGCGGGGCCTCGATCGTGCCGATCCCCGGAGGCGCCACGGAGTCGGCCGCTGGGGCGACGGCCAGCCGTTCGGTGGGGACGCTCTTGTCCGCGACGGACAGGCCGAGCGCCGAACCGAGTCCGGCCGCGACGGCCGCACCGAGTGCGACCAGGACGGCCGCGGTGACGACGAGGACGAGTCCCTGCCGGCGCACGGAGGTCAGCCGAGCAACTCGGACACCTGCGACCCGGCCAGCCGCTTGAACTTGCGCGGCTGGGACCGCGAGCGGTCCAGCACGGCGACCTCGAGGTCACCGGGTGCGATCGTGCGAGCGGTGTCGTTGTCGCTGCCCAGTGCGGTCGTCGCCAGTCGCAGCGCGGCCGCGAGGTCGAGGTCGGCGGTGAAGTGCTGGGCGAGGTACTCCTCGACCTTCTCATTCAGGCCACCCATCACGCCGTAGCCCTGGACGTCCGCGACCGAGCCGTCGTAGGTCAGCCGGTAGATCTGGTCGCCCTGAGGCGTCGAGCCGACCTCGGCCACGAAGATCTCGACCTCGTACGGCTTCTCGCCGCCACTGGAG
>CAYXFT010000275.1:0-3495 GCA_964464335.1 uncultured Aeromicrobium sp. | reverse complement strand
CGTCTCCGGTCACGCGTCCGCCGGCGAGTTGCTCTACTGCTACAACATCGTCCAGCCGTCGAACGTGATGCCGGTGCACGGCGAGATCCGCCATCTGCACGCCAACGCCAAGCTGGCCACCGAGACCGGCGTGCCGAACGTGATCATCGCCGAGGACGGCTACGCGGTCGACCTGGTCGACGGGCACGCCTCGATCGCCGGGGCGTACGAGTCCGGCTACGTGTACGTCGACGGCTCCTCGATCGGCGACCTCACCGATTCCGAACTCAAGGACCGCCGGATCCTGGCGGCGGAGGGCTTCATCTCCGTGATCGCCGTCATCGACTCCACCACGGGCAAGATCGTCTCGGGCCCGGAGATCCACGCCCGCGGTCTCGCGGAGGACGACTCCGTCTTCGACGAGATCCAGCCGAAGGTCGTGGCTGCGCTGGAGGAGGCGCTGCGCGACGGCGCCCACGACACCGCAGCCCTGCAGCAGGTGATGCGCCGCGTGATCGGCTCGTTCGCCGGCCGCCGTCTGCGCCGCCGGCCGATGATCATCCCGATCGTGCTGGAGGCCTGATCCGGCCGTCCGGCCGCACTTGTAACCCAACCTCGCGGGCTCCGTAACGCTGAGGTAACAGTTCGTCAGCACGCTGGGCTGCGTGAGGACCCGGATCATCCTGTGTGCGCACGGCACGACGTCGCACTCGGGTCGTTCTGCCCTCTCGTCGCTCGTCAACGCGGTGCGTCGCGAGTCCCGCGGTCACGATGTGGTCGACGCCTTCGTCGACGTCCAGCAGCCGCTGCTGGCCGACGTCGTCGGTGAGACCGGCGGTCGCCGGGTCATCGTGCCGCTCCTGCTCTCGCACGACTCCGAGGCGGACGGGTTCCTGCGCCGGGCCGCCGGCGACGAGATGGTGCGGGTCGCCCCGGCGGTCGGGCCGGACTGGGTGCTGGCCGAGATCGGTGTGCGTCGCCTCATCGAGGCGGGCGCCCGACCCTCCGACTCGATCGTCATGGTCGCTCCGCATGCCGACGGCCCCGCGGCACTGACCGACATCGGCAAGGCGGCCCGCCTGCTGAGCGCCGTGTGGGGTGGCCGGGTCCACGTCGGCGTCGTCGATGGCGACGGCACCTCGGTGGAGGAGGCGCTCGATGTCGCCCGGGCGTACAAGAAGCGCGTGGTGGTCTCGATGTACGAACTGGCCTCCGGTGAGGGCGCCAGCGCGATCGGTCGCCTGGGCGCCGACGTCGTCACGGCCCCGCTGTTGGGGGCGGGGGCTCCCGATCCCCAGTTGGTCTCGCTCGTGCTCGCGAGAGCGACGACGCGCGGGTCCTGGGTCGAGGCCGGCTGAGAGTTGTCGTAGCCTGCGGCACATGGTTTCGGGCGTACGTGTGTCACTGACGACGGCAGAGCTGGCCATGGACTACGGGCAGTTCTCGGTCGGCGGGGTCGCGGGTGCGATCGACGAGGGCGACCTGCTGCGCAGCGCCTTCGCGCGTCCGCCTTCGGCGAGCGACGGCCAGCTGGTCGTGGTGACGAGTCCCCACCAGAACAACTTCGCGATGCTGATCGATGTCGAGGTGTGGTCGGCGCGTCCGGATCCGGATTGGGATCATTGGGAGCAAGCGAGCGTCGAAGATCTGGATGTCGACGAGCACGGCGCCGTGATCATCACGTCGCCCACGTCGGACGTGGAGTGGTGTGAGGTGGCTCCGGGCCCGTACCTCGTCGAGGTCTGCGGGCGCGGGTTCGTCACATACGGATGGCCCGGCTCGACGAAGCCTGGAGATCGGTGGCGGCTGCGTTTCTGGCCCGACGTCGACGACCGCTTCGAGCGTCCAGCACCCAAGACATGGCCCGGCCCGCCCGGTACCTGAGCAGGTGGGTCCGGCGTGGGAGATGGAAAAGTCTCAGGTTCTGGTTTAACGTCGCACCATGGCGACCCGTACGTCTTCCCCGCCGCGCAAGCGGCCGTCCGGCAGCCAGGCCCGCAAGAAGCCCGCAGCGAAGCCTGCGGCGAAGCGACCTCCGGCCCGCAAGCCGGCGCCGCGTCGTACCGGTCCTGGTCCGTTCTCCACTGCCCTGCAGGCGGTCATGCGCGTGTCCACCGCGTTCTGGCTCGGCCTGGCCGGGGTCGTGGGCGCGATCGCGCGCAGCATCGGCCACGGAGCCCGTGAGCTCGACGCCGAGCAGCGCCGCGACGGCGTGGGCCTGGCGCTGGTGTCGTTGGCGCTGATCTCGGCGGCCGCGGTCTGGTGGGACGTCACCGGCCTCGTCGGCGACGTGGTCCGGCGAGTCACGACCGGCACCGTCGGCATGCTCGCCTGGGCCGTGCCGATCCTGCTGGCCGTCGTCGCGTGGCGCACCCTTCGTCATCCCGACCGCAACGGTCCCGCCGGCCGACAGATCATCGGCTGGGGCGCGATCGTCGGCGGCATCCTGGGCCTGGTCCACCTCGCCCACGGCACGCCCCGACCCAGCGACAACACCATGTCCGAGGCCGGGGGAGCGGTCGGCTTCCTGTTCTCGGCGATCCTCGTCGACCTGCTCAAGACGCCGTGGCTCGTCGCGCCGATCCTCGTGCTGGTCATCGTGTTCGGCATCCTCGTCGTCACGGGCACCCCCCTGCACGCGGTGCCCGGGCGAGTCCGCGCGCTGTTCGGCCGCGACCGCACCGCCGAGGCCGAGGTCGAGCCCGACCCGACGCCTGCGAAGAAACGCCACCCCCGCACGGTCCCGGTCGACGAACCGTTCGAGAATCCCTTGGTCGACGGTCCCGACGAGGACCGTCAGGTCCCCGTCGTCGAGCCGGTCGCGGTGGCCGAGCCGGCCGACGAGCCGCAGGTGGAGCGCCCGATCGAGCCGATCCCCATGCGCGCCGAGCAGCTGGCGCTGTCCGGCGACGTCGTCTACACGCTGCCGGACGCCTCCGCGCTCAAGGAGGGCACACCGCACAAGGCCCGCTCCGCGGCCTCCGACGAGGTCGTCGCGCGACTCACCGAGGTGCTCGACCAGTTCCAGATCGACGCCACCGTCACCGGCTACACGCGCGGTCCGACGGTCACCCGCTACGAGGTCGAACTCGGTCCGGCGGTCAAGGTCGAGAAGGTCACCGCGCTGTCGAAGAACATCGCCTACGCCGTCGCCTCCAACGAGGTGCGCATCCTGTCGCCGATCCCGGGCAAGAGCGCGATCGGCGTCGAGATCCCGAACGTCGACAAGGAGATGGTGTCGCTCGGCGACGTGCTGCGGTCGAACAAGGCGCGCGGCGACCACCACCCGATGGTGATCGGGCTGGGCAAGGACGTCGAGGGCGGCTACGTCGTGGCGAACCTGGCCAAGATGCCGCACCTGCTCGTCGCGGGCGCGACCGGCTCGGGCAAGTCCAGCTTCGTGAATTCGATGATCTCGTCGATCCTGATGCGGTCGACCCCCGACGAGGTCCGGATGATCCTCGTCGACCCCAAGCGGGTCGAGCTCAACATCTACGAGGGCATCCCACACCTCAT
>CAYXFT010000274.1:0-3502 GCA_964464335.1 uncultured Aeromicrobium sp. | reverse complement strand
AGTTGGGTGATGTGCCGCCACGCGAGGGGCTGGGAACCAGCATACGGGTGTGCTCCTGACCTCGGGCGTCCGGGCGAACCTGCACAGGATCTTCACGATTCGTGTGCTCGACCCCCGCACCTGCCGACCTAGGTTGGAGCCATGAGTCGCCGCCGGATCCTCGTGGTCGAGGACGAACCCACGATCGCCGCCGCCGTTTCCGACCGGCTGGTCGCGGAGGGTTACGAGGTCCTACGCGCCCATGACGGGCCCGGCGCGGTCGCGATGTGCGAGCGCGAACAGCCCGATGCCGTCGTCCTCGACGTGATGCTGCCGGGATTCGACGGGCACGAGGTGTGCCGGCGGATCCAGGCGACGACCCCGGTGCCGGTCCTCATGCTCACCGCGCGCGACGACGAGGCGGACGTCCTGGTGGGGCTCGCGGTCGGTGCGGACGACTACCTGACGAAGCCCTTCCGGATGCGCGAACTCGTCGCCCGGATCGCGGCCCTGTTGCGTCGCGTCGAGCGAGCCACCCAGTTGGGCACACCGGCCACGCTGGAGGTGGCCGGGCTGCGCATCGATCTCGCCGCCCGTCGGGTGTGGGTCGACGGCGAGCCGGTGCACCTGACGCCGACCGAGTTCGACCTGTTGGGCATGCTCGCGGCCAGCCCGGGGACGGTGCTGACCCGCGAGCGGCTGCTGGCCGAGGTCTGGGGCTGGTCCGATGCCTCGGGCACGCGCACGGTCGACAGCCACGTGAAGGCGCTGCGGGCGAAGATCGGCGCGGAGCGGCTGCGGACGGTGCACGGCGTGGGTTACGCGCTCGAACCGGGAGCCGTCTCATGAGCCCCCGGCCGCTCGATCCGGTGCGATCGGTCAAGGTCAAGCTCGGCCTGCTGGTGGCTGCGAGCGTCGCCGTGACCATGGTCGTCGCGACGATCGGGTCCACCGCCGGCGTGCCGCTGTGGCTGAGCGTTCCCGTGACGATCGCGCTGGCGCTCGCGGTGACCCAGTTGCTCGCGGTCGGGATGACGTCTCCCCTGAGGGAGATGACGGCCGCGGCGGGGCAGATGGCCCGGGGCGAGTACGCCGTGCGCGTCAGCGCGACCTCCCGCGACGAGATCGGCGAACTGGCCCGTGCGTTCAACCAGATGGCGGCGGACCTCGACCAGGTGGACCGGCAGCGACGTGAGCTCGTCGCGAACGTCAGCCACGAGCTGCGTACGCCCCTGACGGCGCTGTGCGCCCTGCTGGAGAACCTCGCGGACGGCGTGGCCGAGCCCGATCCGGAGGCCCTGCGGGCGGCGCTGGCCCAGGGCGAGCGTCTCGCGACGCTCGTGAACGACCTGCTCGACCTGTCGCGGGTGGACGCCGGCGCGACGGCGCTGCAGCGCGAGTCCGTCGACGTGCATGAGCTGCTCGACGCCGTGGTGAGCGAGTTCGGCTACGGCGACCGGGGCGTGGCCGTCGAGGTCGACGTCCGCCCCGACGACCTCATGGTCGACGGCGACCGCGCCCGACTGCTCCAACTCGTGACCAACCTCGTGGACAACGCCATCCGGCACAGCCCCACGGGAGGCACCGTCCGGGTGACGTCGGGCGGTGACGCGGACGCGTGGTGGCTGGAGGTCGCGGACACCGGTCCCGGCGTGGCACCCGGCGACCGCGAGCGCGCCTTCGAGCGCTTCGGCACCCTGCGCGAGACCGAGGGCGGTGGCGGCACCGGGCTGGGCCTGGCGATCGCCCGCTGGGTCACCGACCTGCACGGCGGGCGGATCCACTTCGTCGATCCCGCCGAGGGTGAGTGCGGCGCGCGGGTGCGGGTCGAGCTGCCCCGCTCCGTCCCGGCCCCATCCGTCCCGGCCCGTGCGGAGCTCGGTATTCGACTTCCCACTCCTCAACCCCTGGAGGTTCCCGTGACCACGACGTCCGCGACCGACCGGGGACCCTCCCGGCCCGTGGTGCCCTCGATGACCGACTCGCTCTTCGGCGGGCTGTGGACGGATCCGGGGGTGCCGGGCAACGTGCGGATCCTGCTCGGCGCGATCGGTGTCGGCGTGCTGGCCGGCGTCGTGCTCCCGTTCCGCGAGCTGGGACTGGGCACGTTCTTCGTGCTGCTCGCCCTCGGTGGGCTGCTCGTCGGCGCGAGTCGGTACCGGCGCGACCCCTTCACGCTCGCCTGCGCCGGTGGCTGCGTGCTGCTGGCCCTCGTGCCCCTGTTCCGCGACGCGGAGTGGATCGTCGTCCTGTGCCTGCTGGCCGGGGCGGTCCTGACGGCGGTCGGCCTCACCCGGGGTCGGTCGGTCCCGGCATTCGCCACGGCGGTCGTCGCGTGGCCCCTGGCCGGCCTGCGCGGACTGCCGTGGCTGGGCCGGACGATGCGCGGCGTCGCCGGCGTGGGCCACCGGGCGGCCCTCCTGCGGACGGCGGTCTGGTCGGTCCTGGGGCTCGTGGTGTTCGCTCTGCTCTTCGCGTCAGCCGACGCGCTCTTCGCCAGCTGGTTCGGCGCCTTGGTCCCCGACGTGGGCTCGGCGGACTTCGTCTTCCGTGTCTTCGTCGCGGTGTTCGTCGGCGGCGTGGCGCTGGCCGGCGCCTACCTCGCGTTGAACCCGCCGCACGTCGACGGCCTGATCGCATCCAGCCGGCCTGCAACGCGGCGCTTCGAGTGGCTCGTCCCGGTGCTGGTGGTCGACGCGGTGTTCGCCATGTTCCTGGTGGCACAGGCGGCCGTGATCTTCGGCGGCCACGATTACCTCCAACGGACGACCGGGCTGACGTATGCGGAGTACGTGCATCAGGGCTTCGGTCAGCTGACGGTGGCGACGGCCCTGACCCTGCTGGTCGTGTGGGCGGCCTCGCGGAAGGCCTCCCGCGAGACGGAGGCGGACCGACTGTGGCTGCGGATCTCGCTCGGCCTGCTGTGCACGATGACCCTCGTGGTCGTGGCGTCGGCGCTGTACCGGATGCACGTCTACCAGGAGGCGTACGGGTTCACCCGGCTCCGGCTCGTCGTCGACGTGTTCGAGGGCTGGCTGGGCCTGCTCGTGCTGGCGACGATGGCCGGTGGCGCGGCGCTGCGGGCGACGTGGCTGCCCCGATTCAGCCTCGCCACCGGGGTGGCCCTGCTGCTGGGGCTCGCGGCGATCAACCCGGACGCGTGGATTGCACGACACAACGTCGACCGCTACGAGACCAGCGGCGAGGCCGACTGGCACTACCTCGCGAGCCTGTCCGACGACGCCGTCCCGACGCTCGCGTCCCTGCCGACCGACGTGCGCTCGTGCGTCCTCACCGTCGACGACACGGCCACGGGTGACTGGCTCGAGTGGAACCTGGGTCGATCCCGCGCCCAGGAGCTGGCGCTGGCACCGCTCGGATACGACGGCCAGGACCTCGAATGCGACGGTCAGACCTACGAGTGACGGCCCGATGGGGTGCCCGCGGTCCGGACCCCGTAAACTCACCCGCGGAGGATTCGCATAGTGGCCTAGTGCGCTCGCTTGGAAAGCGGGTTGAGTGA
>CAYXFT010000273.1:0-3519 GCA_964464335.1 uncultured Aeromicrobium sp. | reverse complement strand
GTCGATGACGATGATGTCCAGCGCACCGGAGCGGATCAGCATGTCGGCGATCTCGAGCGCCTGCTCACCGGAGTCGGGCTGCGACACCAGCAGGGCGTCGGTGTCCACGCCCAGCTTGCGTGCGTACTCGGGGTCGAGGGCGTGCTCGGCGTCGATGAAGGCCGCCACACCACCGGCACGTTGGGCGTTGGCGACCGCGTGCAGGGCCACCGTCGTCTTGCCGGAGGACTCCGGACCGTAGATCTCGACGACACGGCCGCGCGGCAGTCCCCCGATTCCCAGCGCCACGTCCAACGACACCGCGCCGGTGGGGATGACCTCGATCGGCGCGCGAGCCTGGTCGCCCAGTCGCATCACGGCGCCCTTGCCGTACGAGCGATCGATCTGCGCGAGTGCGTTCTCGATCGCCTTGTCCTTGTTCGCTCGCTCCTTGGCGTAGTCCACGGCGGGCGGGCGGGTCTTGTTCGAAGCCATGTGAGGCGTCCTGTCTGTGTCGTCGGTGGCGGGCCATCTTCGACGATAGGAGGACCCACAGACATTTCCGAGCCTCATCGACTCGCCTGTGGACGACTGCCCTACCTCACCGTCGGCCTGTGCACACGACGATAGGGCGAACAGGTGTTCGACACACGGCGACACGCCGCAGAGTGTCGCGTGGGTCAGGACGCCAGTGCGTCGGCGACGGCCGAGACGAAGGCGGGCAGGTCGTCGGGGTTGCGGCTCGTGATCAGGTTGTCGTCGACGACCACGGTCTCGTCGACCCACTCTCCCCCGACGTTGCGGTCGTCGTCGGCCAGGCTCGGATAGCTGGTCAACCGCCGGCCGCGCACGAGGTCGGCCGAGACCAGCAGCCACGGCGCGTGGCAGATCGCGGCGACGGGACGGCCCGCGGCGAGGTGATCGGTGACGATCCGTTGTGCGTGCTCGTCGGCACCCGCCTCCGCGAGTCGGTCCCGCGGGGTGGTCAGCTCCGTCTCTTCGAAATGGTCGGTCGCGATGATCGCCACGCGCTTGCCGGTCAGGTCGGGAAGAGTCGTCATCCCTCGACGCCAACTCAGCGGTCGCGGGGCGGCAGTTCGAGCGCGGCGTGGACGGCACGCCAGACGGTCCGGGGATCCTCGCCGGCGTCGAGCGCCTCGCGCGCGGTCCGGCTGCCCAGTGCCGTGATGGAGAACTGGTCCGCCCACGACCGGGCGTACGTCGGGCCGAGAGCGACGTCCATCCGCTCCCAGAACTCGCTGTGCCTCACGCGAGTCCGATCCGATCGGTCCTCACGCGGCCGAGGCCCGCGCCGTCTTCGGCGCGATCGACGAGATGGTGGCCAGATCGGCCGCCTCCTCGACCTGGAGCAGCGAGCCGACGTCGAGCAGGACCTTGCTCAGCGGGACGTCGAGGGCCTGGGCGAGGGCGGCGAGGAGTTCGGAGCTGGCTTCCTTCTGACCGCGTTCGACCTCGGAGATGTACCCGAGGCTGATCCGCGCGCGTTCGGACACGTCGCGCAGGGTCAGACCCTCGGCGAGTCGTCGGGCCCGGAGCACGTCACCGATGAGCTCACGCATCGCGGTCATCGCCACCACCTTCCATGTCCGTGCCAACGCCGGTCGGATCGG
This sequence comes from uncultured Aeromicrobium sp., assembly GCA_964464335.1. Classification (GTDB taxonomy): domain Bacteria; phylum Actinomycetota; class Actinomycetes; order Propionibacteriales; family Nocardioidaceae; genus Aeromicrobium. The sequence continues at coordinate 1,909 of CAYXFT010000273.1, read as the reverse complement.
CGTTGTTCCCCAGCCTATCTCGCAGGTCCGACAGCACGGCGTGGACTGCCAGGACCCGGATGCGGGACCGGTCCCCCGTCAGGTGCAGTTCCCGCGTGGTGGTGCCGCCCGGCCCTGCGACGGCGACGTGCACCGTGCCGGCCGCGTGCCCTTCGGAGGGGCCGGGTCCGGCGACCCCGGTCGTGGCGAGTCCCCACGTCGCGCCGAGCCGCTCGCGGGCGCCGTCGGCCAACTGGACCGCCACCTCGGGATGGACCGTGCCCTCGCGTGCCACCAGCTGGGCGGCGACGCCGAGCAGGGAGGTCTTGAGGTCCGACTGGTAGGCCACGATGGCGCCCCGGACGACGTCGGAGGCACCCGGGACATCGACGAGCGTCGCGCACACGAGCCCGCCGGTCAGCGATTCGGCGGTCGCCACGGTCGCGCCGGAGACGCGCAGCGCAGCCACGATCCCGGCCACGTCGGGCTGGGTCACCGGGCGACGCCGTCGGCCGGCGACTGCGCCGCGAGCCGGCGGGCGTCACGCACGTACTGCACGCCCGTGACGAGGGCGACCGCGAGTGCCGCGGCCATCACCAGGTGGGTGAGCCACAGCAGGCCCGTCGGAACGGGCCCTCCCCACAGCTCGAACGGCAGGCAGTACCCGGCGATCGCCACCGACTGCAGCACGGTCTTGATCTTGCCGCCCTGACTGGCCGGCATCACGAAGCCGCGGCGCACCATCACGAACCGCATGGCCGTGATGCCCCACTCGCGTGCCAGCATCAGCACGATCGCGATCCAGAACACCCAGCCCCACGGCTGGTCGGTGAAGATGATGGCCAAGCCGATGAAGGCCATGCCGGTCAGTGCCTTGTCGGCGATCGGATCGGCGATCTTGCCGAAGTCGGTGATCAGGTCGTGCTTGCGCGCGAGATCACCGTCGATCTTGTCGGTGGCCATGAGCACGACGAAGGCCGCCCAGGCCGCGACGCGGTACCCGATCGACTGGCCGCCCTCGTGCAGCAGCAACCACCCGAAGAACGGGACCCCCAGGATCCTGATCACGGTCAGGACGTTCGGGACGTTGAGATTGCTCGGCTTGTCCCGCTCGGCCTCCGGCTGCTCCATGGTCACCAGTATGTCCGAGGCGTCACCACGTCCGGGGTCACCCGGCCTGGATCGACATCAGCACGTCGTCGAGGTCGTCCGGCTTGATCAGCACGTCGCGGGCCTTGGAGCCCTCGCTGGGACCGACGATCCCGCGGCTCTCGAGGATGTCCATCAGGCGGCCGGCCTTGGCGAAGCCCACGCGGAGCTTGCGCTGGAGCATCGAGGTCGAGCCGAACTGGGTGTTCACGACCAGCTCGACCGCCTGCAGCACGAGGTCGAGATCGTCGCCGATGTCGTCGTCGAGTTCACGCTTGGACTGCTGGGTGACCGTGACGTCCTCGCGGTACATCGGCTGCAACTGCTCCTTGCAGTGCGAGACGATCGTCGCGATCTCCTGCTCGGTGATCCACGCGCCCTGCATGCGCATCGCCTTGTTCGCACCCATCGGCAGGAACAGGCCGTCGCCTTGACCGACGAGCTTCTCGGCACCGGGCTGGTCGAGGATGACGCGGCTGTCGGCCAGTGAGCTGGTCGCGAAGGCGAGCCGGCTGGGCACGTTGGCCTTGATCAGGCCCGTGACGACGTCGACGCTGGGACGCTGGGTCGCCAGGATCAGGTGGATGCCCGCCGCGCGGGCCAACTGCGTGATGCGCACGATCGAGTCCTCGACGTCGCGCGGAGCGACCATCATGAGGTCGGCGAGCTCGTCGACCACGACGAGCAGGTACGGGTAGGGCGTGAGGACGCGCTCGCTGCCCGGGGGCGCCTGCACCGTGCCGGTGGTGACGGCCTTGTTGAAGTCGTCGATGTGGCGGTA
>CAYXFT010000272.1:0-3548 GCA_964464335.1 uncultured Aeromicrobium sp. | reverse complement strand
GGACATCCTCGACGGCAGGGTGTTCGAGTTCGACCTCTCCCAGACCTTCTCGACCTCGGCGCTGACCCTGATGTCCGTCCCGATCTTCATGGTCGTGCTGTCGATGACGCTGCCCGCCCGGGTGACGCGCATCGCGAACCTCGTCGTGGCCTCGCTCTTCGTCCCGGTAGAGACCCTCACCCGGACGCCCACGGACGGTCATCGAGCCGTCCTTCCGCGCAGAAGGATGTACCGATTTGGCCCATATATGGGGTCATACGCCGCATCCTTGGGTGGCTCGGCGGCGGCGAATGGCCGGAAGGCGGAGGGTTCGGCCTGAATCGGGTCGGAACCCGGGGCATGCGAAAGGCCAGGAATTCCTTGGAATTCCGGGCCTTTCGCTTGGTAGCGGGGGCAGGATTTGAACCTGCGACCTCTGGGAGCCTTCGAGGGCTCTCCGGACGTCTACCGTTCGGCGTGGAAAACCTTGGAATCCCTCGGTTTTACGAGGGTTTTCCTCGCCTGACAGTGGCCAGTTTACACCGACCATCTCGGGTCGTTAGGGCAACGTTTGTGGCCACTAAATGGCCACCTGTGGAGCTCCAGAAAGCACGACATGGGGTGGCGTGAGTTGCGCGCCACCCCATGCAACCAGCTCAAGGACTGGCGCGGCATCGCAATCCGCTGCGACCAGACCGCCGTAACTACCGCGCCGGCATCCTGCTCGCCTCGACCCTGATCTGGATCCGAAACCGACTTAATCAACACAGCCTAGGGGAGCCCGGCTTCGTACGCGGCGATCACGAGGTGGACCCGGTCGCGTGCGCCCATCTTCGCGAGGATGCGGGCCACGTGTGTCTTGGCGGTCAGGGGGCTGACGACCAGCTCGTCCGCGATCTCCTGGTTGCTTCGACCTGCGGCGACCAGCCGAAGCACTTCGTGTTCGCGCGCTGTGAGGCTGGCCAGCCGCTCGGGCGCGGGCGCGTCGGGGCGACTCAGCGCCCGGGTGATGACCGTCCTGGTCGCGCCAGGCGATAGCAGTGCCTCTCCCTCGGCGACGGTGCGGATGGCGTCCAGCAGCGCGTCCGGACGGGTGTCCTTGGGCAGAAATCCACATGCCCCCGCGCGCAGACCGCGCAGGACGTTTGTGTCTGTCTCGAACGTGGTCAGGATCAGCACCCTGCTGCCGCTCGATCCGTCATCGGCGAAGATCTGCCGGGTCGCCTCGATGCCGTCGGTGCTCGGCATCCTGATGTCCATCAAGACGACGTCGGGACGCAGGTTCCGGGTCAGCGTCACCGCCTCGTCGCCGGTGCCCGCCTCCCCGACGACCTCCATGTCGTCAGCGGAGTTGACCAGCAGCGCGAACGCACCGCGCACCAAGGCCTGGTCGTCGGCGAGCAGGACCCGGATCACGACGGCACCCGCCAGATCTTCGGCAGTGGGAGGCTGGCACGTACCTCGAATCCTCCGGACTCGCCCGGCCCGGCGGACAGCTCGCCGCCGACGGCCTGCGCTCGCCCTGTCATACCGGCGATCCCGAAGCCGGCCGACGCCACGGTCGGGTCCGGTCGCGCGGGCCCGTGATCAACGACCGTGATCTGCAGCCGATGGTCGTCCTGGTCGAGCCGGACGGTCACGTGCTTGGCCGTCGAGTGTCGAATGACATTGGTGAGCGACTCCTGGATGATCCGATAGGCCACGACGGACACCGTCGACGGTAGCTCGTCCGGCAGCCCGTCGGCCTCCACATCGACCCGGACATCAGCCGCCTCGGCCATCTCTACCAGTCTCTGCAACTCGCCGAGGTGGGGCACTGGCTCGGTTGGCTCGACCTCGCCACCATGCAGCACATCCAGGACGGCACGCAGCTCATGGAGTGTGGCCCGGCTCGTGTCCGACAGGCTGTGCAGCGTGCTGGACAGCTCCTGCAGCGACGCATCCTGCCGCCCCGGCAGCTGGTCGATCAGGTGCGCAGCGACGGACGCCTGGACGTTTGCGACCGCGAGGCCGTGCGCTAGGACGTCGTGCAGCTCGGCAGCGATCAGTACCCGTTCCTCGGCGACCCGCCGCTCGACCTCGTCGGCACGCTCCTGCTCGAGCCGCGCGGTGACGGAGGCCTTCCAGTTCTGATGGAAGCGCACCGTCAGCCCGGCGAAGAAGGCCATGAGCAGCCAGCCGACGCCGAGGAGAGCATCGCCAGGTGCACCCGATGCGGCGACGACCGGCAGGATCACCGCGGCCACCGCTACCAGGGCGGCGTAGGCCCGTCGCGGTGGCTCGCTGTAGCGCGCCGCGGTGAACGCCGCCACCAGTAGGGCCGGCATGGTGGCCTCGTGGGGATAGTCGAGGAGGTGGTACGGCGTCGACACGCCGAGGACCGCGAGGACGACGGGGATCGGCCAGCGCCGGCGGACCAGTAACGGCGCCGACATCGCGCACAGGAGAGCGATCGCCCACAGATCCACGCTTCGCTCGTCCTCGACAGCGACTGCCTCGAGCGTGATCGCGATGACGACGCCGAGCACGAACGACCCCGCCGCCAGCAGCCGATCGGCCACTGGCGGGCGGAGCGTCATCATCGTTCACACAGGGTCATCGACACAGTCCTATCCCGCGCGCCAGAGTTTGCTGGGCCACCAGATCCGCGAACCCAGCGACATCGTCAGTGCGGGAACCACGATGGACCGCACCAGCAGGGTGTCGATGAGCACGCCGACGGCGACCAGTATCCCAATCTGGATGAGCATGACGAGCGGCAGCGTGGCGAGCACCGCGAACGTCGCCGCCAGCACGACGCCGGCCGAGGTGATCACGCCACCGGTCACCGCGAGGCCACGCTTCGTGCCAGCGACGGTGCCGTGTCGGGCGGCTTCCTCACGTACCCGGGTCATCAAGAAGATGTTGTAGTCGACTCCGAGTGCGACCAGGAAGAGGAACCCGATTAGGGGCACCGACGACTCCCAGCCGGCGAAGCCGAGCACGTGGTCGAACACCAGGTTGCACAGTCCGAGGGCTCCGAAGAACGACACCACGACGGTGGCGACCAGTACCAGCGGAGCGACGATCGCCCGCAGCAGTAGCCCGAGGATGACGAGCACCACCAGCAGGATCAGCGGCATCACCCGATTGCGGTCGCTCTGGTTGGTCTCGTCGGTGTCCAGCAGTTCGGCACTCGGCCCGCCGACCAACGCGGCCTCACCGGCGACCTCGTGCAAGTGTGTCCGCAGCCGCTTGATCGTTGCTGTCTCACCCGCACTCTCCGGTGAGTCGACCGGGATTGCGATGATCTCCACCCAGTCGTCGCTGGCCCGGCCGATCTCGGCGTTGGCAACCCCCGGCGTGCTTTCGACGGCGGCCAGGACGTCGCTGCTCTGGTCCGGTCGACTCATCACCCTGACCGGCTGACCGCCCTGACCGGGGAAGCGCTCGTCGATCAGCTTCGCTCCCGTCACCGAGTCCGGTGTCGAACGGGCGAACTGGTCCAGCTGCGGAAGTGCGCCGCTGGCACCCACTAAGCCCAGCGCGAGAGCGCCCAGGACCAGGAGCGGTGCCGCCCAGCTGACGAC
>CAYXFT010000271.1:0-3559 GCA_964464335.1 uncultured Aeromicrobium sp. | reverse complement strand
CCTACGCCCGCTCGGACAAGAAGGACGCCTCGCGCATCTCGATCGGCGGCAAGCTCGTCGCCGACATGATGGCCACGGCGGGCGTCAACCGGGTCGTCACGATGACGCTGCACGCGCCGCAGGTGCACGGGTTCTTCTCGATGCCGGTCGACCACCTCACCGCGATCGGCGAACTGGCCGAGCACTACCGCCAGCAGGACCTGACCAACGCGATCGTCGTGTCGCCCGACTTCGGCAATGCCAAGACCGCCTCGCAGTTCGCGCGTTTGCTGGGTCTGCCCGTGGCCGCCGGCAACAAGCAGCGCAAGGCCGACGACAAGGTCGTCATCGACACGATCGTCGGCGACGTCGTGGGAAAACGCGCGATCGTCCTGGACGACGAGATCGCCACCGGCGGGTCGATCCTGGAACTGATGGACAAGCTGGAGGAGTACGGGGTCCCCGAGGCCTCGGTCGCATGCACGCACGGCCTGTTCGCGGGCAAGGCCGTCGAGCGGCTGCGCGGCCACCCGATGATCTCCGAGGTGGTCACCACCGACACCGTCCCGGCACCGGGGGAGTGGCCCGAACTCAAGGTCCGCTCGGTCGCGCCGTTGTTCGCCGAGGCGATCGCGCGCATCCACGCCGGCGAATCGGTCTCGAGCCTCTTCGATGGCGTCGACCCCGCCCACGCGCCGCCCCAGCCCAAGCTGCCGCTGTAGCCGGGGCCCCGCTGAGTTTCACGTTTCGGCACGAAATCGGCGGATTTGCGGGCCGAAACGTGCAACTCAGCGGACCCCGCGGATCCGGACGACCGCGAGCGCGCCGACCAGGCCCACGACCGAGGCGGTGAGGTAGAGCGTCGTGTACCCGCCGAGTTGCGTGACGATCGGTGCGGCGATCACCGGGGCGACGACCTGCGGCAGGGCGTTGGCGATGTTGATGACGCCGAGGTCCTTCGCGAAGTCCGCCTCGTCGGGCAGCACCTCGGTCACGATCGCGAGGTCGACCGCGAGGAAGGCGCCGAAGCCCACCCCCAGCACGACCGCGGCGACCAGCACCCCGGTCCAGGTCTGCCAAGAGGCCAGCATCGCGGCGGCCACGGACATCACGATGCCCGCCCAGATGACGAACACCTTGCGCCGGCCGGTCCGGTCGGACCAGCGCCCCGCGACCACGGCCGACACCGCGGTGACGACGCTGTAGAGCGCGATCACGACGAAGACGCCGTTCTCCGGGTCCTCGAGTCCGACGGCGTCGTCGAGGAAGAACAGCAGGTACAGCGTCGCGATCGCGTTGCCCAGGTTCACGACGAACCGCGTCAGCCACGCCCAGCCGAAGTCGCGGTGTTGCCGGGGCGAGACCCAGAACGCGCGCACGAACGCACCGATCTCGAACGGCGGCGCCGTCGTGATCGCGACGTCGTCGCTGCGCCGCAGGTAGGGGACGGCGCTCACCAGCAGGAACACCGCGCACGCGAGGTATCCCGCGCGGTAGCCGCCGAAGGCGATCGCCAGGCCCGCGCCGACGAGGATGCCCAGAGTCTGACCGAGGCTGACCATGCCGCCGACGGAGGCGCGCTGCGCGAGCGGAACGCGGTCGGGCAGGCTCGCGGTGATCGCGGCCAGCGAGGCGTTCACCGCCGCCTGGACGAGGCACCAGCCGACGACGACGTGCCAGAACTGCGTCGCGCCGGCCAGGATCGAGAGACCGAGCGCTCCGCCGAGCGAACCGATCGTGATCCACGGGACCCGGCGGCCACGGCGCGAGGTGGTGCGGTCCGACAGGGCACCGAACAGCGGGTTCGCCACCAGCGAGATCGCCGCTCCGATCCCCGTCACGACCGCGAGGGCGGTCTCCTTGTCCGCGGGGACGAGGGCCTCGGTCTGCTGGGGCAGCAGAACCGAGAGCGGGCCGAAGAAGGCGACGTACGTGCCGAGGTTGACCAGCGTGATCGCCAGGACCCACGGCAGTCGGACCGCCGTGGTCGCGGTGCGCTCGGTCATCCTTTCTGGGCCTCGATGACCGAGCGGTACCAGCCGAAGGAGTCCTTCGGGATGCGTTCCTGCGTCGCGTAGTCGACGTAGGTCAGGCCGAAGCGCTGCGAGTAGCCCTCGGCCCACTCGAAGTTGTCCATGAACGACCAGTGGAAGTAGCCGCGCACGTCCACGCCGGCCTCCATGGCGTCGAGCAGGGCGGCCAGATGGGCCGAGGTGTAGTCGATGCGGCGTTGGTCGCGGATGCGTCCGTCGGGGCCGGGCGTCTCGTTGAACGCGCCGCCGTTCTCGGTGATGTAGATCGGCGGCAGGTCGTCGCCGTACGTCTGTTTCAGGCCGACCAGCATCTTCGTGAAGCCGTCGGGGATGATCGGCCAGCCGAAGTCGTTCTGCGCGAATCCCTCGGGGACGACCTGGTCGAAGGGGATCTCGGCATCGGGCGCGGCCGCGGCGATGTACTGCGGGTTGTACGAGTTCACGCCGAGGAAGTCGATCGGCTGCGCGATCGTCTCGAGGTCGCCGTCCTCCATGACGGGGTCGACGAACCCGGCCAGCGGCCAGCCGCGTCCCAGCACGGGGTCGAGGAACACCCGGTTGTAGACGAGGTCGAAGAGGTTCGCCGCGTCGTGCGCGGCCTCGTCGACCGGCCTGACCTCGACGTGGTTGTTCGCCGGACCGATCTGCGTCGCCCCGGCGGCGCGCAGGGCCTGCACGGCCTTGCCGTGGGCGAGCAGTTGGTGCCACGCGACCTGCATCGCCCCGAAACCGAGCTGCTTGCCGGGGGCGTGGATCCCGTTGCCGTGGCCGAGCAGCGTGAAGATCACGGTCTCGTTGAGCGTGAACCAGCGCGTGACCCGGTCGGAGAGGCGCTCTCCGACCAGGCGCGTGTACTCGGCGAACCGGTCGGTGATCTCGCGGTTCTCCCAGCCGCCGTTCGCCTCCAGCGCCTGCGGAGAGTCCCAGTGGAAGACCGTGGCGCTCGGTGCGATGCCGTGCTCGAGCAGGGTGTCGACGAGCCGGTCGTAGAAGTCCAGGCCACGCGGTTCGACGCCGACGCCGTCGGGCTGGATGCGCGGCCACGAGATCGAGAACCGGTACGCGTCGACGCCCAGGTCGGCCATGAGCGCGACGTCCTCGCGATAGCGGTGGACGTGGTCGCACGCCACGTCGCCGGTGTCGCCGTCGAGGGTCCGGCCGGGGGTGTGGCTGAACTCGTCCCAGATCGATCGGCCCCGTCCATCCTCGTCGACGGCGCCCTCGATCTGGTACGACGCGGTCGAGACGCCCCAGACGAAGTCGGGCCCGAAGGCTCCGCGGAGTCGGTCGGGAACGGGTGTGACGTCGCTCATACCTGCATCCTGCCGCACGGCGGGGATGACCGACCTCACGGCGCGTTCATTTCCCGTTGACACGCGCAGGTGTCTACCCTCTGACGTGTGAGCGACGCACCCATCGGCATCTTCGACTCGGGCTTCGGCGGCCTGACCGTCGCCCGGGCGGTGCTCGACCAGCTGCCGCACGAGCCGATCGTCTACCTCGGCGACACGGCGCGGCAGCCGTACGGTCCCAAGCCGATCTCCGAG
>CAYXFT010000270.1:1644-3597 GCA_964464335.1 uncultured Aeromicrobium sp. | reverse complement strand
CGAGCCCGCGCCCCCCAACCGGTGATCGAGTAGCAGGGCGAGGAACGAGCCCGCGCCCCCCAACCGGTGATCGAGTAGCAGGGCGAGGAACGAGCCCGCGTATCGAGATCACCTCTGCGAAGGGCCTACTCGTCGTCCTCGAGGCGGAAGCCGATCTTCATCGTGACCTGGTAGTGCGAGGCCTTGTTGTCGACGACTTGGCCACGGATGCCGACGACCTCGAACCAGTCGAGGTGGCGCAGGGTGCGCGATGCGCGCTCGATCCCACTGTCGATGGCTTCGCTGACGCCGTCCGGCGAGGTGCCGACGATCTCGGTCACGCTGTAGGTGCGGTTGCTCATGAGGACATCATGCCTGCCGCGTAGAGTGGCCTGTATGGCGCGCCGTGAGTCCGATGAGGTCCACTCGATCACGAGTGCCCGCGAGCCACACAGTGCGCAGGTCGATCACCGCGAGCGCAACTACCTGATCTCCATGGCCATTCGGGTCGCGTGCTTCCTGGCCTTCGTGCTCATCGACCACTGGTCACGCTGGGTCTTCGGCGCTGGGGCGATCTTCCTGCCCTACATCGCCGTGGTGATCGGCAATTCGTCGATCCGCAGCTCCGGCGACGGACCCAGCCCGTTCGGCGTCGACCGCAAGCAATTGGATCGATAGGTGTTTCGCTTCCTGCTGAGCCCGCGCTGGATCGGGCTCGCGGTCTTCGCCGCCCTGATGGCCGTACTCTGCGTGTGGCTCGGCGGCTGGCAGCACGACCGCTGGGAGAACCGCAAGGCGACCAACGCCGTCGTCCGCACCAACCTCGACGCACCGGCGGTCCCGGTGTCCGAGGCCGTGGCGGACGGCTGGTCCGACGACCTCGAATGGCGCACTGTCACGGCCACCGGAACGTTCGAGCCGGCCCACGAGGTCACGGTCCGTTTCGCCCACCGCGACGGCCGACCGGGAGTCCAGGTCATCACTCCCCTGCGTCAGGCGGACGGTTCGGTCGTGCTCGTCGACCGGGGCTGGGTCGAGGGACCGAACACCGGCGAGGCCCCCGACGACGTCCCTCCGGCGCCGGCCGGCACGGTGACCGTCACGGGCTGGCTGCAGCCCGACAGCACCGCCGACCGCGAGGCCACCACGCCGACCGACGGCCAGGTCCGCGCCGTGCGCGGCGACAGCTGGACCGACCTGCTCGGCGCCGCACCGCTGGCGGGCCACATCACCCAGACGCAGGACGTCCCCGAGGGACTGCTCGGCCCGCAGGACCCCGATCTGGGCACCGGCCCGCACTTCTTCTACGCACTCCAGTGGTACTTCTTCGCCGGACTGGCCGTCTTCGGCTACGTCTGGTTCGTGCGCACCGAGATGCTCGAGCGACGTCAGGCCAAGGCCACGAGGTCGGCGTAGGTGTCGGACCACAGGTCCTCGTCGCCGTCCGGCAGCAGCAGCACCCGATCGGGCTCCAGCGCCAGCACCGCGCCCTCGTCGTGCGAGACCAGGATGATCGAGCCCTCGTAGCGGCGGATGGCGTCGAGCACCTCGGCCCGTGAGGCAGGGTCGAGGTTGTTCGTCGGCTCGTCCAGCAGCAGGACGTTCGCGCTGGAGACGATCAGCCCCGCCAGGGCCAGCCGCGTCCGCTCGCCACCGGAGAGCACCCCGGCCGGCTTGTCGGAGTCGTCGCCGGTGAACAGGAAGGCACCGAGCACGCTGCGTGCCTGGGTCTCGGTGAGTTCGGGCGCGGTGCGCTGCATGTTCTGCAGGACCGTGCTGTCGAGGTCGAGCGTCTCGTGCTCCTGGGCGAAGTAGCCGATCTTGAGCCCGTGGCCCGGGATGATCTCGCCGGTGTCGGACTCCAGCGTGCCGGCGAGCATCCGCAGCAGGGTGGTCTTGCCGGCGCCGTTGAGCCCCAGCACGACGACCCGGCTGCCGCGGTCGATCGCGAGGTCGACGTCGGTGAAGATCTCC
>CAYXFT010000270.1:0-1634 GCA_964464335.1 uncultured Aeromicrobium sp. | reverse complement strand
GCCATGAGCGGCGTCTTGCCGCAGGGCGCCGGCTTCGGGAAGTCGATCTTGGCGACCTTCTCGGCCTGACGGACGTCGTCGAGGCCCGCCATCATCTGCTCGGCACGGCGCAGCATCTGCTGGGCGGCGGACGCTTTGGAAGCCTTCGCCCGCATCTTGTTGCCCTGCATGACCAGCCGCTCGGCGGTCTTCGTGGTGATCTCACGCTCGCGCTTGCGGCGGACCTCGTCGGCCTCGCGCTGGCGCAGGTAGTGCTTCCAGCCCATGTTGTAGATGTCGATGGTCGCCCGGTTGCCGTCGAGGTAGAAGACCTTGTTGACGGTCTCCTCGACGAGTTCGACGTCGTGGCTGATGATGATCAGTCCGCCGGAGTACGTCTGCAGGAACCCGCGCAGCCACGTGACCGAGTCGGCGTCGAGGTGGTTGGTGGGCTCGTCGAGCAGCATCGTGTCCGCGGCGCTGAACAGGATGCGCGCCAGTTCGATCCGTCGACGCTGACCGCCGGAGAGGGTGGACAGCTGCTGCTCCAGGACGCGGTCGGGCAGACCAAGTGCGTGCGAGATCGTGGCGGCCTCGGCCTCGGCGGCGTAGCCGCCCGCAGCGCCGAAATCGGCGTCGGCGCGGGTGTACCGGCGCATGGCGTCCTCGGCCAGCGCGGAGTCCGACGAGGCCATCTCCACCTCGGCCTGGCGCATGCGACGCATCGACTCGTCGAGGCCACGGGCCGAGAGGATCCGGTCGCGCGCCGTGATGGTCAGGTCGCCGGTCTTCGGGTCCTGCGGCAGGTAGCCGATCTCACCGGATCGCGTGATGCTGCCCGAAGAGGGCTCGCCGCCACCGGCCAGCAGCTTGGTGAGCGTGGTCTTGCCGGCACCGTTGCGGCCGACGAGGCCGATCTTGTCGCCCTTGGTGACCCGGAACGAGACATCGGACATCAGGACGCGCGCGCCGAAGCGCAACTCCACGTTGGAGGCGGTGATCATGGAAAAGCCTTCGTGAGGGATGGACGGGGCGAGGACGCAGGGTCGAGCAGGTGCTCGGGCGTCACTCCAGCCGGATCATGTCCACCGCAATATTCTACGCAGTCCCGCGCCGCGACACGAAATCCCGCGAGGTACGACGTCAGTGGAACTCGTCACGCACCGTACCGTCGTCGTTCAGGACGACCCAGCGGCCGCCGCTCACGGGGTGAGTCCGAAGCCACTCGAGCACCTCGTTCGGCGGGAGTTGCTCGGTCGCGGACGGCTGGAGCTCGTAGAGCTCGTAGACCAAGAAGCCGTGCGCGCCGTCGATTCGCAGGAGCGCCTTCTTGACCTCACCGGCAGCGGCCTCGGGCGAACTCCCCAGCATGCCGATCCAGTCGTCCCAGTCCTCGGAGGTCATCACGATCTCCACCTGCCGGTGCGAACCGGTCGAGTCCACGAAGCGCACCCGGATACGCCCCGACTCGAGCTCCGCGGCCGTGGCCCACGTGTTCAGGGCACTCAGCAGGCGATCCCATTCGCGCTGGTGCAACCCGGACATGCCCCGAGTATCACGCAGCCGAGAGCGCTTGGCCGCGACTTTGCTCGCCGGAGGCGGCGGGCCGGTCTGTCAGCCGATGTTGAAGCCGAGGGCGCGCAGCATCTCGCGGC
>CAYXFT010000269.1:0-3606 GCA_964464335.1 uncultured Aeromicrobium sp. | reverse complement strand
ACCGCGAGCACGAGGAACACGGCGATGAGAGCGGCACCGAGCAGCAGCATGAACCGCTGGAGGCCGTGGGACTGGTCGACGACCGACTTGCCGGGGTAGCGCATCAGAACCTCACTCGCGGGTCGACGAGCGCGACGATGACGTCGATCAGGAAGCTTGCGATGCACACGATGAACGCGATCGCGGTGACGATGCCCTGCACGGCGAGGAAGTCGCGCCGGATCAGGTACTGGGCGAGCTCGTAGCCGATGCCCTTCCACTCGAACGTCGTCTCGGTGAGGACGGCGCCCGCCAGCAGCAGGGCGATCTGCATGCCCATGACGGTGACGACCGGCACGAGGGCGTTGCGGAATGCATGCTTGCGCTCGACGCGCCGCTCGCTGACCCCGCGCGCGCGGGCCGCCGTGACGTAGTCGGCGCGCATCGTCTGCAGCAGGTTGACCCGCACGAGGCGCAGGAAGATCCCGCCGGTCAGCAGGCCGAGCGCGATCGCGGGGAGCACGGCGTGCTGCAGGACGTCCCAGATGTACTCCGGCTCACCCCACAAGATCGCGTCGACGATCATGATGTTGGTCTGCGGATCGACGTTCGCGAGGGTCAGCTCGGTGGCGGTCGAGGCGCGGCCCGACGTCGGCCAGCCGAAGGGGGCGACGGCCAGTTTGAGCAGCAGGCCGACGAAGAACACCGGTGCCGCGTAGACGACGATCGCGAACAGTCGCAGCAGGACGTCGGGCAGCCGGTCGCGGTGACGGGCCGCCATGCGGCCGAGCGGGATCCCGACGGAGAACGCGACCAGCAGCGCCCACACGGACAACTCGAGGGTGGCGGCGCCGTTCACGATGAGGATGTCGGTGACGCTGCGGTTGTCGGTGAGTGTCGTGCCGAAGTTGCCGTGCAGCAGGTCGCCCAGGTACTCGAAGTACTGCACGAGGATCGGGCGGTCGAGGCCGGCCTCGGCCTTGCGCTCGGCGATCTGGTCGGGCGTGAGCCGGCCGCCCTGGGCGGCGGTGATGGGGTCGCCGATGACCCGCATCAGGAAGAACACGAGGGTGACGAGCACCCACAGCATGGGGATGACCAGCGCGAGCCGCACCAGCAGGTACCGCGTCAGCGGACTCAGCCGGCCACGGCGGGACGCCGGTTCCGGGGTCGGCGCCTCGGCGGCGATCAGGACGTCGGTGGTCACGGTTGCTCCTGGGGCTGATGACAGATTCCCCGGTTAAGTGGGTTCCCTGTCACTTCCTGAGGGTTACGAACCTCAAAAAGTGCAGCGTTTCCCACTTAACCGGGGAATCTGCCAGAGGGCCGGCGCCCGAGCACCGGCCCCACGGACTACTTCGACAGCGAGGCGAAACGGAACTTGAACGACGGATCGAGCGTGTCGCTCACACCCTTGACGTCCTTGCCGGCCACGGCGACCTGCGCTCCGGTGAGCAGCGGCAGGATCGGGACCTGCTCGGCGACCTTGGCCTGGATCTCGCCGAGGGTCTTCTCGCGCGAGGCCTTGTCGGCATCGACCCGCTGCGCGTCCAGCAACTTCGTCATCGCGTCGTCCTCGTAGTGCGACTGCAGGAAGTTGTTCGGCGCGAAGAACGGCGTCACGTAGTTGTCGGCGTCCGGGAAGTCCGGGAACCAGCCCAGCTGGAACGCCGGGTACGAGTCCTTCACGCGCTCCTCGGAGTACGTGTTCCACTCGGTCGACTGCAGGTTGACCGTGAACAGGCCGCCCTCCTCGAGCTGGCGCTTGACCGCCTGGTACTCCTGGTCCGAGCTGCCGCCGTAGTGGTCGGGGTTCCACTGCAGGTTGAGCTCGACGGGCGTCGAGACGCCGGCATCGTCGAGGACCTTCTTGGCTCCGGCCTGGTCGGGCGCGTCGCCGTACTTGTCCTTGAACGCCTCGGTCGCTCCGGCCTGGCCCTCGGGCACCGCCGAGTAGGCCGGGGTGTACGTGCCCTTGTAGACCTCGGAGGAGATCTCGTCGCGGTTCACGAGGTACGCGGCCGCCTGGCGGACCGCCTGCTTCTGCGCGTCGTCGTCGCCGGGCATCGTCTTGAGGTTGAACACGATGTACCGCAGTTCGCCACCGGGGCCGGTGTGGACGGTGACCTTGTCCGAGTCGCTCAGGCTGTCGATGTCGGTGGGCGTCAGCGACCGGTACGCGACGTCGATGTCACCCTTCTCCACGTCGAGCTTGAGGTTGTTGGAGTCGGCGTAGTACCGCATCGTGACGTTGCTCTTGGCCTCGCCGTAGGTGCCGTCGTAGTCCGGATTGATCGTGAACTCGGCCAGCTCGTTCTTCTTGTACGAGCCGAGCGTGTACGGGCCGGAGAAGCCGTTGGCCTCGACCGCCGCGTCGTCGTCGAGCACCTTGTCGGCCGGGTAGGTCTCCTCGTCGACGATCGGACCGGCCGAGGTGACGAGCACCTGGGCGAAGGTCTGGTCGTTCGCCGCGTTGAGCGTGAAGGCGACGGTCTTGTCGTCGCGGGCCTCGACGCTCTTCATCGCGCCGAGCAGCGAGGCAGGGCCGTTCGGGTCGTTGATCGTGGCGACGCGCGTGAACGAGAACGCCACGTCGGACGCGGTCAGTTCGTGGCCGTTCGCGAACTTCAGGCCGTCCTTCATGGTGCACACGTAGACCGTGGGCTCCTCGAACTCGCACTTCTCGGCCGCGTCGGGCGTGAGGTCGGTGCTGCCGGCCGGGAAGTTGAGCAGGTACTGGTAGACCTGCGTCTGCACGGCCAGGGAGCCGTTGTCGTACGAGCCGGCCGGGTCGATCGAGACCACCTTGTCGGTGGTACCCACGATCAGGCCTGCGTCGCTGTCGTCGTCGTCGTTCTGACCGGCACCACAGGCGGCCAGCGCAGTGCCGGCGAGGGTGGCAGCAGCCAGGACGGTGACGCGTCGCCGCATCGAGTTCATCGTTCCTCCTGTCGGTGTCCACCATCTGGACACTCCCCGTGCACGCTATCGCCGCAGCCGGGCCCGGGCCACGGGTTGAAGGTTGCATTTCTATTAACCCGCGGTCCGGGCGCCCGGTCTGGGCGAGGGTGCCGGGCGATATCCTTGGCGTCATGAGCCATGACCAGCACCTCGCCGACTTCGATCCTGACGTCGCGGCACTCCTCGATGCCGAACTGGTTCGCCAGCAGACGACGCTCGAGATGATCGCGTCCGAGAACTTCGCCCCCGTCGCCGCGCTCGAGGCACAGGGCAGCGTGCTGACGAACAAGTACGCCGAGGGTTACCCGGGCAAGCGCTACTACGGCGGCTGCGAGTTCGTCGATCAGGTCGAGCAGCTGGCGATCGACCGGCTCAAGGAACTGTTCGACGCCGACTACGTGAACGTCCAGCCGCACTCGGGTGCCTCCGCCAACGCGGCCGCCCTTCACGCGATCGCCACGGCCGGCGACACGATCCTCGGCCTCGACCTGGCCAATGGCGGGCACCTGACCCACGGGATGAAGCTCAACTTCTCGGGGCGTCTCTACCAGCCGATCGCCTATCACGTGGACGCCGACGGCATCGTCGACATGGACGAGGTCCGCGCGCTGGCGATCGAGCACTCGCCGCGCGTCATCATCGCCGGCTGGTCGGCGTACCCGCGTC
>CAYXFT010000268.1:3260-3607 GCA_964464335.1 uncultured Aeromicrobium sp. | reverse complement strand
GTTCGCACAGTCCGAAAACGGGCATGACGAAACAGGGTAGTTTCGCCGGTTTCGTCAAGTGTACGTGTCGACGCCCCAGAACGCGAAACGGGTGCCCACGCATCCACGAACCAGCCCTCAACCCGGACATGACACGATGACGGCGTGCGGCCGCTCACCACTCTCCCCAAGGCCCACCTGCACCTGCACTTCACCGGCTCGATGCGGCACGGGACCCTGCTCGAACTGGCCGCACGCGACGGGATCCGCCTGCCGCCGGGTCTGGCCGAGGGCTGGCCGCCCCAGTTGTCCGCGGCCGATGAGAAGGGCTGGGTCCGCTTCCAGCGGCTCTACGACGTCGCCCGCTC
>CAYXFT010000268.1:0-3250 GCA_964464335.1 uncultured Aeromicrobium sp. | reverse complement strand
CCCGCTCGGTGCTGCGCACGGAGGACGACGTGCGCCGGCTCGTGCGCGAGGCCGCCGAGGACGACCGCGCCGACGGATCGGTGTGGACCGAGATCCAGGTCGACCCGTCCGGGTACGCCGCGCTGTTCGGCGGGATCACGGCCTTCACCGACCTCGTGATCGACGCGGTGCGGCAGGCGACGGCCGCGACCGGACTGCCGATGAGCGTCATCATCGCCGCAAACCGCACCCGACACCCGATGGATGCCCGGACGCTCGCCCGGCTCGCGGCCCAGTACGCGGGCCGTGGCGTGCACGGATTCGGCCTGTCCAACGACGAGCGGCGCGGCGACACGGCGTCGTTCGAGCCGGCGTTCCGGATCGCGGAACGCGCCGGCCTGCTGGCTGCGCCCCACGCCGGCGAACTGCGCGGACCCGGCCACGTCCGCGCCTGCCTCGACCACCTGTCCCCCGGCCGACTGGGGCACGGGGTCCGCGCCGCCGAGGACCCCGCGCTCATGGAGCGGCTGGCACGTGAGGGCGTCGGGCTCGAGGTCTGCCCGGCCTCGAACGTCGCCCTGGGCGTCTACGCCACGATCGAGGAGGTGCCGGTGCGCGACCTGACGGCGGCCGGGATCGACGTCGCCCTCGGCGCCGACGACCCGCTGTTGTTCGGCACCCGGCTTGCCGGTCAGTACGCCCTACTGCGGGCGGCCCAGGACTTCTCGGACGAAGAACTGGCCGGCCTGGCGCGGGCCTCCCTGCGCGCCTCCCGGGCTCCCGAGGAGGTACGCCACGCCTCCACGACGGCCATCGACACGTGGCTGGCATCGGGTCATGGAACGATGGGGCCATGAGCGAGAACCAGCCGCCGTCCTATCCAGGTGACTCCTCGGGTCAGCAGCCCGATCCGGAGCAGCAGCCGAATCCGGGCCAGCAGCAGCCCTACCCCGGTCAGCAGCAGCCCTATCCGGGCCAGCAGCAGCCGTACCAGGGCGGCCAGCCGCCGTACACGCCGCCGCCGGCCCCGGGCTACACCGGCCAGCCGTTCGCCCCCAAGCACCCGCAGGCCACGCTCATCCTCGTGCTCGGGATCCTGGGCCTCGTCCTGTGCCAGGTCCTCGCGCCGTTCGCGTGGATCATGGGCAACCGCGCGGTCCGCGAGATCGACGCCAACCCGGGCGCCTACCAGGGTCGCAGCGAGGCGAACGCCGGTCGCATCTGCGGCATCATCGGCACCGTCCTGCTGATCCTCTCGGTCGTCTTCGTGGCCTTCATCATCGTCATCGCGATCCTCGGCGCATCGTCCGGCTCGGACTTCGACGACTCGTCGTACTCCCTGCTCGGACTGCTGTCGTGACCGACGGGCCCTCCGGCCCGTACGGCCAGTACCCGTGGCCCGCCTGGCCACAACCACTGCCCAAGCACCCCGCCTCGACCACGGCGATGGTCCTGGGGATCGTCGCGGTCGCCGCCGGTGTCGCGCTCACGTGCACGTGTGGCATCGGCGTGCTGTTGTTCGGGCTCGGCCCCGTCGCCTGGTACCTCGGCGGCAAGGCGGTCCGCGAGATCGACGCCGCACCCCAGCGGTACGGCGGACGGTCGGAGGCGAGTACGGGGCGGGTCCTGGGCATCGTCGCGACCGTGCTGCTGATCCTCAGCGTGCTCGCGATCATCGCGTTCGTGGTCCTGCTGGTCAGCGTCCCGGAGTTCCGCGAGGGTTTCGACTCCGAGTTCGACGAGAGCTACACCCGGCTGCTCAGAGGCTGACGCCGACGAGGACGGGTTCGTTGACCAGTCGGACCCCGAACCGGTCCTCGACGCCGTCGCGCACCTCGCGCGCCAGCGCCAGCAGGTCGGCGGTGCTGGCGTCGCCGCGGTTCGTCAGCGCGAGCACGTGCCTGCTCGACAGGGCCACCCGGTCGTTGCCGTGGCCCCGGGAGAATCCCGCGTGGTCGATCAGCCACGCCGCACTGGTCTTGACCCTCCCGTCCGGCTGGACGAACCGGGGCGCCGCGTCGGGCAGGGCCGCAGCCTCGTCGGCCGTCAGGATCGGGTTCGTGAAGAACGAGCCGGTGCTCCACGTGTCGTGGTCGCCCTCGTCCAGCACCATGGCCTTGCCCCTGCGCAGGTCCAGGACGGTCTGCCGCACGTCGCCCAGCGGTGCCCGCTCCCCCTCGATCACACCGAGCCTGCGGGCCAGCTCTCCGTAGCGGATCGGCGCGCTCAACGCACCGGCGAACCGCAATTGGAAGGCGACCGTCAGCACGACGAAGCGATCGGGTTCGTCCTTGAACCGGCTGTGCCGGTACCGGAAGCCCAGGTCGGTGAACATGATCGTGCGCACGCGCTTCTCGTCGCGATCCCACGTGCGCACGCTGACGATCGTGTCGGCGACCTCTTGGCCGTACGCACCGACGTTCTGGATCGGGGTGGCCCCGACGGACCCGGGGATG
Source organism: uncultured Aeromicrobium sp. (assembly GCA_964464335.1). GTDB lineage: Bacteria > Actinomycetota > Actinomycetes > Propionibacteriales > Nocardioidaceae > Aeromicrobium. Next base: position 815 of record CAYXFT010000268.1, on the reverse strand, counting down.
CCCGAGAGCGCCTCGAGGCCCTCCCAGTCGCGCTCGACGGCATGGGCGACGAAGTCGTCCCAATTCTCGCCGGCCGCGACGGTGACCATCGCTCCACTGCAGGCGTCGGCCGAGACCTCGATCCCGCGCGTGCGGACCAGGATGACGGTGCCGTCGAAACCGTCGTCGGCGACGACGAGGTTGCTGCCTCCACCGACCAGCAGGACGGGAACACCCGCCTCGTCCGCGGAGCGCACGGCATCGATCAGCTCGGCCTCGGTCGTGGCCTCGACCACGGCACCGGCGGGACCGCCCAACCGCAGCGTGGTGACTTCGGACAACTCCATGGGTGCGAGCCTAGCGAGGCGGCCGGAGGGCGCCGAAACGTCGACGACCCCCGCTCCCTGCCGGGAACGGGGGTCGTCGGAGCGCTGGATCAGCGGGTCTCGCGGTGCGCGCGGTGGGTGTTGCAGCGCGGGCAGTACTTGCTGACCTCGAGACGATCGGGATCGTTGCGACGGTTCTTCTTGGTGATGTAGTTGCGTTCCTTGCACTCGGTGCAGGCCAAGGTGATCTTGGGACGAACGTCGGAGCTCTTGCTGGCCACGGGGTGCCTCTTCTGGTCGGTGCCCTGCCCGTTTCCGGGCCGCCGGGCGGTTGCTGCTGGTCTCGCGGTTGAGTGGTAGCTGGGGCGGGGCTCGAACCCGCGACCTCACGATTATGAGTCGTGCGCTCTGACCAACTGAGCTACCCAGCCACGAAGTCGCGAGTCGCCTCGCTCCTCAGAGCCCCTTTACGGAATCGAACCGTAGACCTTTTCCTTACCATGGAAACGC